>NZ_JAYGHA010000001.1:0-15194 GCF_034931405.1 Anabaena sp. UHCC 0451
GAATTATGGTCAGATGATTGGCTAGATGCAGTAATACAGATTTTACCTGAAGATTTTATTAAGCTAGAAAATATTATCAATTCAGCCTGGTTAGCTCTTTAGATAAAATCCATGTCTTTGGAAAATTAGGAAAGAGCGATCGCTTTTTGGGGATGTGAGGGGCGATAGCGAAGCGCTGCTGCAAGCAGTTCGCTTTTTGAGGATGTGGGAGGATGAGCGATCGCTTTTGGAAATGTGAGAGGGCGATCGCTGTTTAGGGTATGTGGAAGGTGCGATCGCTTTTTGGGGTGGGAGGGCGATCGCTGTTTGGGGATATGCGATCGCTTTTTGGGATGGGGGAGGGTGATCGCTTTTGTGGGATGTGGAGGGGCGATAACGTACCTGCAAAAGCACTCAGTCCTCCGTAGGAATCGCTTTTTCGTCCATGTTGGTGTGGGCTTTTCCCATTTTCTTCGATTCAGATTAGAATGAAGATAATATTCAGATTCAGTATTCAACACTTCTTGTAAGAGAATTACTAATCATGACTAAACTAGAAATAAATCAATTCCAGTCCAATCTGACTAAATATCTTGACTTGGTAATCAAAGGAGAGAAAATTACTATTACAAAAAACGATCAACCAGTAGCAGAAATTTCCCCAATTCAACGCCCCTTAAAACGAGGTAGTGCTAAAGGAAAAGTTTGGATATCATCAGATTTTAACGAACCTCTTGAAGATTTTCAGGATTATTATATGTAATGCAATTATTATTGGATACCCAAATAATTATTTGGTTTGTTAACGATGATCCACAATTAAAGGATCATTTAAAAGATTTAATCGAAGACCAAAACAATACCATTGATTTAAGTATTGCTAGTTTATGGGAAATGTCTATTAAATATAACTTAGGAAAACTAAAATTTGAGAGTTCATATCAAGAGTTTGTTGAGTTAGAAATTATCCAAAGTTGTCTCAATTTACTTGACATCAAAGTAAACCACTTTTATGTTCATTCTCATTTGCCATTATATCATAAAGACCCCTTTGATCGGCTCATTATTGCTCAATCCATAGCCGAAAATATTCCTCTCATCTCCGTTGATTCTATTTTTTCGCAGTATCCTGTAACAATAATCAACTAACTATTGCGATAGCGAAGCACGACCGAGTAATCGCTTTTTGGGGATGTAGGAGGGCGTAGCGAAGCGCACCGAAGGTATCGCTTTTTGGGATGTGAGAGGGCGTAGCGAAGCGCACCGAAGGTATCGCTTTGGGGATGTGGGAGGTGCGATCGCTGTTACAATTAAAGAGATTTTGGAGGGTATGAAGCGATGATAGTTACAGCAATTAGACCCGTAACAATCGAAGAGTTTTTGCAATTACCAGAAACAGAACCTGCTTCCGAATTTATTAATGGACAGATCATACAAAAACCGATGCCTCAAGGGGAACAGAGTCAACTTCAGATTGACCTCTGCGAAACAATTAATCAAATTGCCAAACCTCAAAAAATCGCCAAAGCCTTTCCCAAACTACGCTGTGTTTTTGGTGGATTAGCGATCGTTCCCGATATAGCTGTATTTCGTTGGGAGCGAATTCCTCGATTGTCGTCAGGACGGATTGCCAATCGTTTTGAAATTTATCCCGATTGGGCAATTGAAATTCTCTCGCCCGATCAAAAATATAAACAAGTCCTAGCCAAACTATTACACTGTGCCGAGTATGGGACGGAATTGGGATGGTTGCTAGATGCTGAAGATGAAAGCATTTTAGTTGTAGACAGCGATCGCCGAGTGAGGGAATTTAAAAATAGTGATCGTCTCCCTGTTCTTACAGGGATTTCATTAGAGCTAAACGTTCAAGAAGTCTTTAGCTGGTTGATTTTTTGACAGGATCGCTTTTATGGAATGTGAGGGAGTGCGATAGCGTTCGCGGTAGCGTCTCGTTCGCATAGCGTTCCGAAGGAATAGAGATAGCGCGACCTAGTAATCGCTTTTGGGGATGTGAGGGGCGATAGCGAAGCGCTGCTGCAAGCAGTTCGCTTTTGTGGGATATGGGAGAGCGATCACTTTTGGGGATGTGGGGGGCGATAGCGAAGCGCTGCTGCAAAAAGTTCGCTTTTTAGAATGAGAAGGGAAGGGGCGATCGCTTTTTGTGAATGTGGCGTGCGATAGCGAAGCGCTCCGTAGGAATCGCTGTTTGGGAGGATATGGAAATGCGTTCCCCCTGTGGGGATATGCGATCGCTTGTAATAATGTTAGAATTACTGCGTCTAAAATTTAATTATATGTATGGAATTTGAATGGGATACACAAAAAGCAAAATCTAATTTATCTAAACACAACGTTTCATTTGAAGAAGCTCAAACAGTTTTCGATGATCCACTCTATGTTGATTTTTATGATCCGGATCATTCTGAAGACGAACATCGTTATATTATTATAGGAGAATCATCAAGAAGTCGGATTTTGTTGGTTTCTTATACAGAAAGAGGGAATATAATTAGAATTATTAGTGCTAGAAAAGTAACAAAACAAGAATTAAAAGCTTATCAAGAGGGTTAAAAAAATGGAAGATGAACTTAGAGATGAATATGATTTAAAAAGTTTAAAAATTAGAAAAATGGGAGCTAAACGTACAAGTTTTGGCAATACAATCATTAAATTAGATTCAGATGTTGCCGAATTGTTTCCTAATTCTGAATCTGTTAATGAAGCTTTACGATTTTTGATTAGAATTACTAGAGAAAATAAAGCTACATTTTAATTGTTCGCTTTTTAGGGATGTGGGAGTGCGATAGCGTTTGCGGTAGCGTCTCGTTCGCATAGCGTTCCGAAGGAATAGAGATAGCGCTCCGTAGGAATCGCTTTTGGGATGTGGGAAGGCGATCGCGAAGCACTCCGTAGGAATCGCTTTTTTGGGAATTTTTGAGAGTGCTGAGGTGTAGCCCGTCGTAGATATCGCACCAATCAGTAAAATGGGTATGTCCGTAATTAAAACCTTATGCCTAGTACAGCTGATTTTCTCCAATACACCCAATGGTCAGGAATTGCTACCCTAGCATTCGCAGTCTTGACAATTTTGGCTTTCATCCTCAAATGGGGCTTTCGTTTCCGGTTGGTGGGGTCAACAGGCTTTATGATCGTGCTGACAGCTGGGCTATTTTCCCTGTCTTTAGTACCTCTGAGTCGGACTGTGATTCCCGGTGCTGTGAAATATACCTTAGTTTTTGATAACGGTTCTAACCAAGCAGTAATTGCCACTAACCACCAAATTACCCCTACAGAATTAGAAGCAACTTTGCGCCAAGCTGCTAGTAACCTTTATTCTTATGGACGCTTAGGTGCAGGGGGAAATAACGAACTGACAATTCGCGCCCGTACCATTATCCACCCAGAACCAGGAATATCCGCACCAGTTTACTTGGGTGAGGTAAAACGAACTTTAGTAACTCGTGAAGATCCGCAAATGGCAGTAGAAGTTTACTTAGACAAATTCGCTCAATTACCACAGCCAAAAGCTTAACAGTGTGGGGAGATGGGGAGATGGGGAGATGGGGAGATGGGGAGAATAATCTATTTCCTGTTAAGAGTTCCCTATTCCCTTCCCCAAATGACATAATTTTTTTGTGACTTACAATACAATAAAGATTATTTTTAGATTAAAATGTTAAAACTTGAGAATTTTCACCATCAGCAATAAGCTGCTATAGATGTGGCAACAAGAACCCTGAATCATTAGTCTAATTTTATGAAGAAATATCAAGTTTTGACATACTAGATTTATTATGCCTAATCCATCTGCTACTCAAACTTTGTCTACTCAAACCGCTAGTTCATTATTAACACTGACAGTTGCACCCGCTAAAGTCGTCCGGGGTGCTGGTGTCTTGCATTCCATCCCAGAAGAAATTGCCCATTTGGGAACTCGTCCTTTAATTGTGGCAGGAAATCGCACTCTCAGTATTTGCCAAGAAAGTTTACAACCCATTTTCCTGGCGGAACATTTAGATACTGCCACAGTTTCCTATGGTGCAGATTGCTGTGAAACCAGTCTGAAAGCCTTACACAAAGCCGCTCAGGAACATAAAGCAGATGTGATTATTGGTGTGGGTGGTGGTAAGGCGCTAGATACAGCTAAGTTAGTCGCCCATCAATTGCAGTTACCAGTTGTCACAATTCCTACTTCTGCGGCTACCTGTGCAGCATGGACGGCTTTATCTAATGTATATTCAGAGTCAGGGGCGTTTTTGTATGATGTGGGCTTGTTGCGTTGTCCTGATTTGCTGATTTTGGATTATGATTTGATTAAGACTGCACCTCAACGGACTTTAGTGGCTGGTATTGGAGATGCGATCGCAAAATGGTATGAAGCATCCGTTAGTAGTGGTCATTTGCAAGATACATTAATTATTGCCGCAGTCCAACAAGCGCGAGTTTTACGAGATATCCTTTTCCAAAAATCTGCCGCTGCTTTACAATCTCCTGGAAGTGAAATTTGGCAAGAAGTTGTTGATGCCACAGTATTACTAGCTGGTGTCATTGGTGGATTAGGTGGCGCACAATGTCGTACTGTGGCCGCCCATGCTGTCCATAATGGGTTAACTCATATTTCTGGACATGGCAGCATTCATGGGGAAAAGGTCGCTTATGGTATTTTAGTACAACTGCGATTAGAAGAAATGCTCCAAGGTAATCAACTTGCAGATGCAGCTAGACAACAATTATTAAAGTTCTATGCAGAGATTGGACTACCACAACAATTAGCAGATTTGGGATTAGGTAATATCACTTTGACCCAGTTACAAACAGCCGCAGAAATTACCTTAGCACCAAATTCTGACATTCACCGCTTACCTTTTCCCGTAGCGTTAGAACAGTTAATGGCCGCAATGATTTCTACCACCGCACCACATCAATTAAAAGTTAAAAATTAAAAATTAAAAATGGGTGATTGGGAAAGAAGGGAACAGGGAACAGGGAATTAGTTTTTTCCTATCTCCCCACCTCCCCACCTCCCCACCTCCCCACCTCCCCACCTCCCCATCTCCCCAGTTCCCAGTCCCCAATCACCTATTCCGAGGTTATAGAATGAGTTTGAGTTGGATCACTCCCGCAGAACGTGTACAAAAATTGCCTCCTTATGTTTTTGCCCGTTTGGATGAACTGAAGGCAAAGGCCAGGGAACAAGGACTGGATTTAATTGATTTGGGGATGGGAAACCCCGATGGACCCACACCTCAACCGGTGGTAGAAGCAGCGATCGCCGCTTTGCAAAATCCCGCTAATCACGGTTATCCACCCTTTGAAGGTACTGCTAATTTCCGCAAAGCAATTACTAAATGGTACAATCGCCGTTATGGTGTGGTTTTAGATCCTGATAGCGAAGCTTTACCCCTGCTTGGTTCTAAGGAAGGTTTAGGACATTTAGCGATCGCCTACATCAATCCTGGTGATACGGTTTTAGTACCTTCACCCTCTTACCCTGTCCATTTTCGTGGTCCTATCATCGCTGGGGGAGTCATCCACAGTTTAATTCTCAAAGAAGAAAATAACTGGTTAATTGATTTAAATTCTATCCCTGAAGAAGTGGCTAGAAAAGCCAAAATTCTCTATTTCAATTATCCCAGTAATCCCACCGCAGCCACCGCACCCCGTGAGTTTTTTGAAGAAATTGTCGCTTTTGCGCGGAAGTATGAAATTCTCTTAGTTCATGATTTATGTTATGCCGAATTAGCTTTTGATGGTTATCAACCAACTAGCTTATTAGAAATTCCCGGTGCAAAAGATATCGGTGTGGAATTTCACACCCTATCTAAAACCTATAATATGGCAGGTTGGCGGGTTGGTTTTGTGGTGGGAAATCGTCATGTAATCCAAGGTTTACGAACATTAAAAACTAACCTTGATTATGGCATTTTCTCCGCTTTACAAACAGCAGCAGAAACCGCTTTAGAATTACCAGATTCTTATTTACATGAAGTCCAGCAACGCTACCGCACCCGTCGGGATTTTCTCATTGATGGTTTAGGGAAATTAGGTTGGAATATTCCCAAAACCGAAGCCACAATGTATCTTTGGGTCAAATGTCCTGTGGGAATTGGTTCTACAGATTTCGCTCTGAATGTACTGCAACAAACAGGTGTAGTTGTCACTCCTGGTAATGCTTTTGGCGCTGGTGGTGAAGGCTATGTGAGGTTTAGTTTAATAGCAGATTGCGATCGCTTGGGTGAAGCTTTACAAAGATTCAAAGAAGCAGGAATTTGTTATCAACAAGAAGCTGTAGTTACTGCATAATCACAGTAGGTTGGGCTAAAGATCCCCGACTTCTTTTTTAATTATGTTCATACATAAAAAATCTTGGTTAGAAGTCGGGGATCTAGAATTTAAGGATTTTTAGGATATGAGTTGAAATCACATCTTTCATATTTTCATAAATCACCTACCAAATATTTGCTTAATTGCAGATTCCATCGCCAAACGCCCATTTGCACTACGCCAAGGTGGAATTATAATTAGTGCTTTTATTGCTAACAATATTCCCCAGGCTTTATACCAAATTTTATCCCGTAACCAATAGGAATTAGCTATGGACATTATTAATATTCCTTTGGTTTCTACCGACTCTAATTCTGTCATCAATGACTTAGCTATATTCAGATAAAAGACAGATTTTTCCTGATTTTTTAAATATGAATAACATACAGATATATTCACAGCACAGACAGATTGATGTCCTTCAATATTTAGTTTCTGTAATATATTTAATGCTTGTTCAAAATAAAATAAAGCCTCTTGATATCGTTTTAATTGATAACAATAAATTACACCTAAATCATTTAATATATTAGCTTCTTCACATTTATTACCAATCTCCCGTGTAGCTATCAAAGCTGCTTGAGAATATTTCAGAGCTTGATCAGATTGTTTTAATATAACATAGCATTTCCCTATGTTTTCTAATATTGCAGCATGACGACGTTTATCATTATTTTTTTGACAAATAGCAAGTTGACGGAAAAGATATGTTAATGATTTATTGTACTGACCACGGTTAAAATATATTATAGTTATATGATCAATAGACAAACTTTCCAGTTCTTGATTATCCAGTTGATCAGCTATTACTAAAGCATCTTCTAAATAATGTAATCCTGTTTGTTGATCATGATATTTACCTTGATTTAGTCCTGAGAAATAAAACGCATATCCTAAATTTTGTAAAGCATAACCTTGTTGTTCCTTATCCTCAATTTCATTAGCAATATCTAATTGTTTCTGAAAATAGGCGATCGCTCCATCAAAATTATAATTAATATATTGTATATTTCCCAAACCATCTAAAGCAAATGCTTCTGCTTGGCGATTATTTATTAACCTAGCAAGATTAATTAATTCTTGATAGTAAATCAGAGACTGATTATAATCACTAAGATTATAAAAAGCTCTACCTAATCCATATAAACAAATAATATCTTGTTCATCATTTAATTTACCTAAAAGTTGTTGATATAATTCAATTTGTTCTCGATAGTAACCCCAAATCCGTAATTGTTCATGAAGTTCTTTAGAAGAATAACAAAAAGATAAAACCTGTCCAGCTTTTTGCCATTCTGCAACCTCACATAAATGATGGAAAACTTGCAAATAGCGATTTATTTTTTGCAAATTGTTCGCATTTTCTGGTGGTTCATCTTCCAAAGTGAGGAAATATTCAATAGCAGTATAATTATCAAGTTGATTCAAAGAAACAATCTCAAAATCAATTTCTAAAGATTGAAATAACTGGTTACTTTTAGTTAAATAGGACATGAAATAAACTATGGAAATAAAGTTTGACGATGTTCTAAAGCTACACTGCGAATTAAGTTATGTAATCCTAAAACACGATGATTTTCATGATTAATAGACGTTTCCACTAAAAACCGTGCCAATAAATCATCTAAAACTTCCTGTTGTTGTACCTTACTGTAAATCTGATCTTTTAGCCGTTTAATATAGCGATTTAGTTGTAGCAACCAAGCACTATCTTGGACAGGACAACGGTATGTTGCTGCTACACAAATCAATAAATAAGCATCAGTATTTTGATTTTTCAATCTCTGAAAAACTGCGTCTACTCTCCGCCGATAAACCTCAGATCGGATTTTCCGCGTTAATTTATGTAATTTCCAATCATCGTCTACACCTTCTAATTTTATCCCTGATTCTGCTGCTAATAAATGCTGTTCTACTAACTCAATTTCATCACCAACATTTTGCCAAAAAGCACTAGCATTACTACCAAAAGACTCGACAATTTCACCACTAACAACACGCAAAGTTAGAGGATGTCCTTTGTATATCTTGCCGATTCTGATTAAAATCTTCCTATCTTCCGAATCTAAACTAACATCTAAACCAGCTTTTGCAAACAAATCAATTTGTTCATCTTCTAGTAAACCATCCAAAATTTCCCGATGATAGGAATTAGGATAACGAGAAGCTAAAGTTTCGATTTTACTGGGTAAATCTTGAGAAGTAAGAATTAATCTACTTGCAGAAGATTCTATAGTTAAAAAACTCTCAAAAAACCTAGTCCACCATTCATCCTCAAAATCTCCCCAACCATCTTCACTTTCGGTTAATAATGCTTCTAAAGAATCAATTAAAATTAAAATACGTTCTTCTCGTAAATGGTTTATCAATTGTTTGAGGATGTTTTCCGTTTGGTTATCTTCAATTGAAATACCTAATTCTTCTAACCATCTAGTGGCAATATTAACAAAGTTTCTAGGACTATTATCACTATCAAAATTTACTCTTAAAATCTTATTAAATCTGCATTGAATATCATCTGCAATGCGTTCAGATAGGGCTGTTTTACCAATTCCTGTAATTCCTAATAATAGTAATAAACGACAACTTCCTTGAACTTTTTTTGTTAAAGAACTAACAAGATTTTTTCGGCCTACCCAACCATGATCATAAACAGGCCAATTTGTGATTTTTTCAGGTACAAGCTCAAAAATATTCTCCCAATTTTCCCGCCAGTTGGGAATATCTAAGACATCACAGTAAGTCTCAGCGGTGCTTCTAATTACACCATCACCATCATGAAATTTAGTGAAGGTTTGACGATGTTGATTTTTTTCAATTGCAAAACTACTAATTGATTCAAAGTTTTTTAATCCTTCTTTAACTAATCTATGTCCTATCGTGGTTAACCGATAAAGTTTTGGTTTATTTCTCGCCATGTCACACACTGGATTGCACTGAGAGAATAATACACGATTAGTCAACAACTATACAATCAAAAGCACAAACAACGCACAATTAGCTAGTGACTTGAGCGATCGCCAGATTTTATACTTTTGATATGAGCAGTAATAAAACACTCATATCAAATAAGAGTTTTCATCATGGCTGAAATTATTGTAAAGGTAATTAAGAACGAAACAGGTAAACCAGTCAAAGGTAAATATATATCAATTAGTGGGGCGACAAATGGAGCAAGAGTAATGACTAATGATTCTGGAATTGCCCAGTTTTCATCATCAAAAGTTGGATTTGAAGGCAAAATCTTCATGAATGGAACAACTATATTTCAAGGCGAAATTATGGCTTCTAATACTCTTTACATCTAATAATTAATAATCAAACTTAGCAACCTGATAATTAGCAAAAATATGGAGATAATCAAATGGTTAGTTTAGAACAAGATTATGCAAGGTTACAACATTATCTTGCTGAGGGTAGATATCAAGAAGCCGATAAAGAAACACTACGAGTCATGTTAGCAATTTTAAACCCTAATAATTTAAAATTTCCTAATTATACAGAGGGGATGAAAAATTTTACCTGTAAAGACTTGATAACTATTGATGATCTGTGGATAAAATATAGTAATGGTAAGTTTGGATTTTCTGCACAGAAGGAGATTTATGACGGTTTGGGAGGAAGGATAAAGTATTCTTCGGAAGACTTCTAGAAGTTCCAGGAGGCTGTAGGTTGGAGAAGCAGTGATGGAAAGACCCTAACAATGTTTTTTGATAAATTTGCACAGAAAGGACACCTTCCTACAATTGTTAACAGGGGAATGTTTGGACTTATTTTTCGCATCCAGACTTGTAAAGTTTAAAAGGATGTTTTAAAAGTTTTTGGCGAATATAATTCGCTACATAAGTTACTGGGGAATTTGATCAGAAGTAATGAAAGCTCTGATCAATATTATCAAAAATATGGTTATGGCGATCGCATTACTGTAATATAGTTTATATCAGTCTAAGAAATAATTCTTTTTCAATGAGTTCAATTAATTCCAGAATATTACGAGATTGACTAGGTTCTACATTATTTTCTTCAATTATATGGACATGATGGGGGAAATTAGGTAAATTTGGAAAATGCTGCACATTATCCCAACGTTTTCTTAATTTTTCCTTTTGTTCATCCATCCACTGATAACGATAACCAAGGATTACAAAATGTCCCTCAATAATAGTAAAGGACTCTGCTAGTTCAAAGAAATCATTATTAACTAAAGTTAATCTAGCACGAAAATAGCCACGATCTAATAAAATTTTCTCTTCCACAATGGCGATTTTAATAATGATGCAGCTAGTGGCTAATTTAATTTTTACTGTATTAATATAATCTTGTATTTCCATTATTTAAATAGAGATTAAATTTGAATATTATTTTGAGCATTTGTCCACATTTCATAAAATACACTCCATTCAAATAAATCTATTTCATCTCCTAACTTACCTGCTTTAAACTCTTTATAGAATTCACTAGAAGACATTTGATATTTTGTCTCAAAATTCTTTAACCGTTGTTCTAAATCTAAAATATCTTGTTGTATTGAATTTGCTAATAGAGAAGATGATTTAACATTATTAATTTTGCTTTCTAAAAGTTGTCTTTCTTCTGGAGATAAAGAGAGAATGATTTGAGTGATAGATTCAACTAATTGGGTATTCATAATGTAATTCTCCTTGGTCTGCAACTTCTATTTTCATTATATCTCATTTAGATACATAGCAAATTATCTGCGTTTATCTGCGTCCATCTGCGTTGAATTATTACTGCTTGTACTTCATAACATCGGGAAGTGCTGTATCATACCATGAAACGAACAAACAACGCACAATTAGCTAGTGACTTAAGTACATGGCGAACTTTATACTTTTGACAATACAGCTTGATATTTTAGATTTTCTCTCATCATCATTTCCAAAATTAAGGTAATACACATGAAAAATCTAGTCAAACTAACAACAGTAACTCTTTCTTTAGTCACAATAATAGGAATTACCAAAGAAGCACAAGCATCAACTTTATACAATGGTTGGAACTATACAATTGATTCTTTCAATGATTCTACATATAGGACATATTCTGGTAGTCCTACTAGCGTTGGTGGAGGGACATTTGAAATTTATGGTCTAGCAATGAAGGATGATGTTCAGGGTAACAAAGTCACCTTCGCTATTAATTCAAATTTAGCGAGAGATGGTGCAGTAGTTCCTGTTGCTAGTGGATATAGTCATATCGGTTGGGGTGATTTATTTATTCAGACTGCTTCGGGTTTATTAGGAATTAATTTTACTGATGCTAATGATTCTGCTGCTAGTTTAGGATTATATCAAGTCGCCGCCACAAAAAGTGTAGCTGTTGCTAATGACGGTTGGCCGACTAATAGTTCCTACACTAATTTTGTAGTTAGTAAAGGTGGAAATCCTAATTTGGGAGATTTAGCTCAACATCAATCACCTTTTGGAGATGCAACTCATAGTGTAATTGCAGCAGGACAATGGATTGGTAATGTTCTTCCTGCTGATTTAAGTGGGATAAATTTCGGACATTTTGGTGCTTTTGGTTCTCAAACTTTTGGATTTAGTATTGATCGTTCTTTCATACCTTCAGGAAATATTTTAGCTTGGATATTCCAAGAGTGTTTTAACGATGGAATGGCAATGGTAGCGAATATTTCTGAACCCCCAGAAGAACCACAAGATGTTCCTGAACCTTCTACTTTAATAGGAATGATTGCTTTAGCTGCAATGGGTGTATTCTCTACTAAAAATAAACAAAAGAATAAGCAGCTAGTAGTAAATGCTTAATTTCTTTTAATGATAGCTTTTCCAGATTTTTAATATTTTTAATATTTAGCGATCGCGGCTCTTGCCACTTTGACTTTGCGATCGCTTTTCTTTACAACTATCATAAATTCAAATTAAATATGATTACAACAATAAATTTACATATATATATGTAAATTGTAGATATAGAAACTCCTAAAAATGGATATATTTACTATAAAAAATCCCTAATCAATGCCATCAAAAATTAATCACCATACCCAAAAACATCAATCAAAAAATACTGTAAATCCTTAAATCCTGATTCTCACAAAAAAATCTGCGTTTATCTGCGTTTATCTGCGTTTTCTATTCTGTAAATCCTTAAATCCTGGATATCCTAATATTGCCTACTTACTTACGTGAACGCTATCAGACAAAAAAGCTATAATACGATACTAGCAACTTTGCTGCCTAATATTGTTATAAATAAATGATCCCTCCCACAACTACAACTCCTCACCTCATCGCTGAAGGTTTTCATGCCCTATCTGACCCGATTAGAATTAGAGTGATAGAATTGCTGCGTCAGCGTGAACTCTGTGTATGTGATTTATGTGATATTTTAGAAATAAATCAATCCAAACTATCATTTCATCTCAAAAATCTCAAAGAAGCAGGTTTAGTCAATTCCCGTCAAGAAGGACGCTGGATTTATTACAGTCTAAATTTGCCACAATTTCAGGTTTTAGAACAGTATTTAGCCGATATCCGCCGTAATCCCGTATTTTTACCCACTCGTTCTTGTTGTGACTAAGGAATACAGGGTGAAATCAATCTTACCAGTCTATCCATCAACTTTTTTTGATTAATTTTTGTATATAGTGTTATCCTCTTACTTGACACATCAATTTTTTTTGAAATGATGGTTACATACTTTATACATCAGCAAGAGAGGTCATGATGTTAGTGAAAACCACGAGGAATAAATTGGCTTTAGCATTTAGTGTATTAACATTGACGGCTAGTTGCACAACTACATCCGAAACATCAGTTGAAACTCAACAACCACCAAAGACGACACAAGTTGCTGGTTCAGCAGCCATAAAAGTCATTAAAGTTGATGGTTCTAGCACAGTATACCCAATTACACAGGCTATAGCTAAAGAATTTTCTACAATTAATAAAAATAATACCCAAGTCCAAGTGAATATTTCCGGGACTGGGGGAGGGTTTGACAAATTCTGTGCTGGTAAAACAGATATCAGTAATGCCTCTCGACCAATTTCTAAAGCAGAGATGGCAGAGTGTAGCAAAAATGATATAAGGTACATAGAATTACCCGTTGCTTTTGATGCCTTAACTATCGCGATACATCCCCAAAATGACTGGGCCAAAGATATTACAGTAGCAGAATTAAAAAAGATGTGGGAACCTGCTGCTGAAGGAAAAATTACAAAATGGAATCAAATACGTAGTTCTTGGCCAGATCGTCCCCTGAATTTATACGGGGCTGGTAAAAAATCTGGTACTTTTGACTACTTTACAGAAGCAATAGTTGGTAAAGAAAAATCCAGTCGCAACGACTACACAGCAAGCGAAGACGACGATATTTTAGTCGAAGGCATCAATAAAGATCCTAATGCGTTAGGTTATTTTGGCTACGCTTACTATGAAAAAAACAAAGATAAGTTAAAAGTTTTAGCTGTTAATAACGGTAAAGGGGCAATTTTACCATCACAAGAAACAGTCAAAAAATCTACATATCAACCACTTTCTCGACCTTTGTTTATCTATGTCAATCTTTGGTCTAGTCAAAACACAGGTGAAGTTTATAAATTTGTAGATTTCTATCTGCAAAAAGCAGCAACAATTGTTAACTCTGTAGGTTCTGTACCTTTACCAGATGAGGCTTACAAAATTGGTTATGTGCATTTACACGCTGGTAAAGCCGGAACAGTATTTGCTGGAAAAGCAGAATTTGATTTAACAATTGGACAATTATTGCGTAAACAAAAGGAATTTTAACATGAGAATGCGTGTAGGCATTAATGGCTTTGGCCGCATGGGACGGTTAGCACTTCGTGCTGCATGGGATTGGCCAGAAATAGAATTTGTACATATCAATGAAATCAAAGGTGGAGTAGAAGCAGCAGCCCATTTACTTAAATTTGATTCTGTACATGGACGCTGGACACCAAAAGTTGAAGTGGACGAAAACCTAGTTTCTATTGAAGGTAAATTCCTTAGCTTTAGCGAATATTCTCAACCCGGAGAAGTACCTTGGGAAAAATTCGGCGTTGATATGGTTTTAGAATGTTCTGGAAAGTTTAGAACCCCAGAAACCCTTAACCCTTATTTTCAAAGAGGTGTGCAGAAAGTAATTGTTGCTGCACCTGTAAAGGAAGGGGCTTTAAATATTGTCATGGGGGTAAATGATCACCTTTATGAATCGGATAAACATCATTTATTAACTGCTGCTTCTTGCACAACAAACTGTTTAGCACCAGTGATAAAAGTAATTCATGAAGGCTTAGGAATTAAGCATGGCATAATTACCACAATTCATGACAATACTAATACTCAAACTATCGTCGATGCACCGCATAAAGATTTGCGTCGGGCTAGGGCTACCAGTATGTCATTAATTCCTACTAGCACTGGTTCAGCAACAGCTATTGGTTTAATTTATCCAGAATTAAATGGTAAATTGAATGGGTTAGCGGTGCGTGTACCTTTGTTGAATGCTTCTTTAACAGATTGTGTATTTGAAGTGGTTCGTCCCACAACGGTAGACGAAATTAATGGTTTGTTGAAAGCAGCTTCTGAACAAGAACCATTAGAGGGAATTTTAGGTTATGAAGAACTTCCTTTAGTATCAATTGATTATAAAGATGATCCTCGTTCTGCAATTATTGATGCCCTTTCGACAATGGTTGTTGATGAAACTCAAGTGAAAATTTTGGCTTGGTATGACAATGAATGGGGTTATGCTAACCGGATGGTTGAATTAGCTAGAAAGGTGACTTTAAGTTTACAGAAATAATGGTTTTGAAGGGGTGGGTTTTCTGTCCTACCCTAGATAATTTTTTATCACGCAGAGTCGCCGAGTCGCAGAGAGACAAAGAAAATTAGAGATTTTAA
>NZ_JAYGHA010000001.1:15403-34251 GCF_034931405.1 Anabaena sp. UHCC 0451
TCATGGCTTCTACTACAAGTTCAAGTGCAAATTTAAGAAATTATGCTTTAGTTACCCTAGCTTATTGGGGTTTTACGGTTACTGATGGTGCTTTGCGAATGTTGGTTTTATTGTACTTCAATAAAATTGGTTATACACCTCTGCAAATTGCCTCTTTGTTTCTATTTTATGAAATTTTTGGTATTGTTACTAATTTTTTGGGTGGTTGGATTGGTTCGCAATTTGGATTGAAAGTTACTCTTTATAGTGGTATCGGGTTACAGGTTTTTTCTTTGATAATGTTGTCTTTTTTAAATCCTGATTGGGCGCAGTGGGTTGCAGTTTTTTATGTAATGGTTGCACAGGCTTTTTCGGGAATTGCTAAAGATTTAACTAAGATGAGTTCTAAAAGTGCCATCCGCTTGGTTGTTCCCCAAGATGCCCATTCTTCTTTGTTTAAATGGGTGGCAGTTTTAACAGGTTCTAAAAATGCTTTAAAAGGTGTTGGTTTTTTTGTTGGTAGTGCAATTTTATCTTTATTTGGGTTTGTGAATTCCCTGTTGATAATGGCTGGTGGACTATTTTTAATTATGTTCACTGGTTTATTACTACCCAAGGGCATGGGCAAAATTAAAAAGAAAGTTAAGTTTAGTCAACTGTTTTCCAAAAGTCAGGAAATTAATATTCTTTCTGCGGCGAGATTCTTTCTTTTTGGTTCGAGAGATGTGTGGTTTGTTGTGGCTTTACCAGTGTTTTTGCGAGAAACTTTGGGTTGGTCTTTTTATCAAGTGGGTGGGTTTTTGGCTTGTTGGGTAATTGGTTACGGAATTATTCAATTTTTAGCCCCCAATTTAATGCAAAAATTTGGTTCTGGTCGTCCACCTCAATCACAGACTATTCAATTTTGGACTTTTACCTTAACTGCTGTTCCTTTTGCGATCGCTCTTGGTCTGCAAATCGGTTTACCTGCTAATCTAGTAATTATTAGTGGACTAATTTTATTTGGTGTGGTTTTTGCTTTTAATTCCGCTGTCCATTCCTACTTGGTATTAGCATTTACCGATGATGACAAGGTAGCTTTAAATGTCGGCTTCTATTATATGGCTAACTCTGGTGGTCGTCTCGCAGGTACGGTATTATCCGGTTTGGTATATCAGTTCTCCGGTTTAGTTGGTTGTTTGTGGACATCAATGTTTTTTGTCTTAGCAGCAGCTTTGATTTCTTTGAAGTTACCCAACCCTCAACCTAGTAAAAATATTGCCTGGAAAAGTGGAGATGGAGAGTAAAGAACACAGAAACTGAAACAGACAAATAATGAATTATATCTATTCAACTTTTGGAGGTATATATGAATATCAATAATAGGGAAAATATAACTCCAATTAAACCTAAAAGCAATCTCAGCTTTTTTGAAAAATATCTGACTGTATGGGTTTTTATTTGCATTTTCGTAGGAATTGCTTTAGGTCGATTATTTCCCGGCATTGCAGTTACATTAGACGCAATTAGTATTTATCAAGTCTCAATTCCCATTGCTATCTGTCTATTTTTCATGATGTACCCCATCATGGTGAAAATTGACTTTACCCAAGCTGCAAATGCACTGCGTACACCAAAACCTGTAATTTTGACTTTAGTAATAAATTGGCTAATTAAACCATTCACAATGGTAGTCTTTGCCCAGTTTTTTATTGGTTGGTTATTTAAACCATTAATTACAGGTACAGAAATAATTCGTGGTAGTGAAGTCGCACTCACTAATTCTTATATTGCCGGGGCAATTTTATTAGGAATTGCACCTTGTACAGCAATGGTTTTAATGTGGGGATATCTTGCTTATGGTAATCAAGGTCATACCTTGGTAATGGTGGCAATTAATTCTCTAGCAATGCTATTTTTATATGCACCCTTGGGTAGATGGTTACTAGCAGCTAATGATTTAGCAGTACCTTGGCAAACCATTGTTTTATCGGTATTAATATATGTTGGTTTGCCATTAATAGCCGGAATGTATAGCCGTTATTGGATCTTTAAATATAAAGGTAGAGAATGGTTTGAGAGTCGATTTTTAAAATATCTCAGTCCTATTGCTATTAGCGCCCTTTTGATTACTTTAGTTTTACTATTTGCCTTTAAAGGTGAATTAATAGTTAATAATCCCCTGCATATTTTATTAATCGCTGTACCGCTTTTCATGCAAACTAATTTCATTTTCTTCATTAGTTATGTAGCAGCATTAAAGTTGAATATATCTTATGAAGATGCAGCACCTGCGGCTTTAATTGGTGCTAGTAATCATTTTGAAGTTGCGATCGCCACAGCAGTGATGTTATTTGGTTTAAATTCTGGTGCTGCATTAGCAACAGTTGTAGGAGTTTTAATTGAAGTTCCAGTAATGTTAATGCTGGTTGAATTTTGTAAACGTACAGCAGCTTGGTTTCCCAGAGAACCAGAAAAAGCAACTTTGTTAGATCCCCGATGTATTCATCATTCCTAGTTATAAGTCTCAGCAACAAACAGCTTTTATAAACAACTAATAGTATGATAACAAATGCCAATTAATTCAAAAAATATACTGGGAAACTCTTGAAAAAGGCGATAAAATATGCTGTCAGTTTTCACTTTTTTGAGGTCTATACCAATATTTTACACAATTAAAACATTCTAAGATACTGGGCAATATTCACCTATTCACCTATTCCCTATTCCCTATTCCTTGTTCCCTATTCCTTGTTCCCTGTTCCCTGTTCCCTTTTACTGTCATCTGTCACCTATTTCCTCATTTTGACGGCAAATACGACTTAGAAATTACGGTTCACCCCAATTCGTGAACGTATTATTTCTCATACATTAGTCAGAGTGACAACAGTTCAATCCATGAACCAACTAAAAACAACCTATAAAACTAACCGTCCTATCGAGGGTTCGGGAAACCACCCTTCATGGACGGGCTACACAAGTTCAGTATATATATCAGCATAACTTGCGGTTTCAACCCCAGACAAGCTCAACCATGCTGGACTGACTGCTTTGTGAAATCAGTTGGTTCAAAATCTAGACCATTATAATCCCATTCATTTGTAGTTATACGGAGCCAGCATTTAAAATGGCAAAAGTAGTAGGAATTGACTTAGGTACGACTAACTCCTGCGTCGCAGTAATGGAAGGTGGTAAACCCACTGTAATTGCTAACGCTGAAGGTTTTAGAACCACACCATCAGTAGTGGCATTTGCTAAAAATGGCGATAATTTAGTTGGTCAAATCGCTAAACGCCAAGCGGTAATGAACCCCGAAAACACCTTTTACTCAGTTAAACGGTTTATCGGTCGCCGCTTCGACGAAGTTACCAAGGAAACCACTGAGGTATCTTACAAAGTTCTCGGCAGTGGTGGTAACGTCAAGCTAGACTCTCCAGGCGCTGGTAAACAGTTTTCTCCCGAAGAAATTTCTGCCAAAGTCCTCCGCAAACTGGTAGAAGACGCGAGTAAATATCTGGGTGAAACCGTTACCCAAGCAGTAATTACCGTTCCTGCTTACTTCAATGACTCCCAACGTCAAGCCACCAAAGACGCTGGTAAAATCGCCGGGATTGAAGTTCTACGTATTATCAACGAACCTACCGCAGCTTCTCTAGCTTATGGTTTTGATAAAAAGAGCAACGAAACCATCCTTGTATTTGACCTTGGTGGCGGTACATTCGACGTATCCGTACTAGAAGTAGGAGATGGCGTATTTGAAGTATTAGCTACATCTGGTGATACCCACCTTGGTGGTGACGACTTCGATAAAAAAATCGTTGACTTCTTAGCTGAACAATTCAAAAAAGCAGAAGGTATTGACCTCCGCAAAGATAAACAAGCTTTACAACGTCTGACTGAAGCCGCAGAAAAAGCCAAAATTGAGCTTTCTAGCGTTACCCAAGCAGAAATCAACCTCCCATTTATTACCGCTACCCAGGATGGTCCAAAACACCTGGATACAACTTTAACTCGCGCCACCTTTGAAGAACTTTGTTCTGATTTAATTGACCGTTGCCGCATCCCCGTAGAAAATGCTCTGAGAGATGCCAAATTAAACAAGAGCAATATTGATGAAGTTGTTTTAGTTGGTGGTTCTACCCGTATTCCCGCAGTGCAGGATGTGGTGAAGCGGGTACTGGGTAAAGACCCTAACCAAACCGTTAACCCTGATGAAGTTGTAGCCGTTGGTGCAGCTATTCAAGCTGGTGTATTAGCTGGTGACGTTACAGGTATCTTGTTGTTAGACGTATCACCTCTATCCTTGGGTGTAGAAACCTTGGGTGGTGTGATGACCAAGATTATTCCTCGTAACACCACAATTCCTACCAAAAAATCAGAAGTCTTCTCGACTGCTGTTGATGGTCAAACCAATGTAGAAATTCATGTCCTCCAAGGGGAACGGGAATTTTCAAATGATAACAAGAGTTTGGGAACTTTCCGTTTAGATGGTATTCCCCCCGCACCTCGTGGCGTACCTCAAATTGAAGTGACTTTTGATATTGATGCTAACGGTATCCTCAATGTCACCGCTAAGGATAAAGGAACTGGTAAAGAACAATCTATCAGCATTACTGGCGCTTCTACTTTGGATAAATCCGATGTTGACCGGATGGTAAGAGAAGCTGAACAAAACGCCAATACTGATAAAGAAAAGCGGGAAAAAATTGAACGCAAAAACCAAGCTGACTCTTTAGCTTACCAAGCCGAAAAGCAGCTGCAAGAATTAGGTGATAAAGTTCCTGAAGCTGATAAAACCAAGGTTGAAGGTTTATTAAAAGAACTCAAGGAAGCTGTAGCAAAAGATGATGATGAGCAAATCAAGAAACTAACACCAGAATTGCAACAAGCTTTGTTTGCAGTAGGTAGCAATATCTATCAACAAGCTGGTGGTGCTGCACCAGGTGCTGAACCTCAAGATGGTGGTGCTACTCCTCCTCCCTCTGGTGATGATGTGATTGATGCGGATTTCACTGAAAGCAAGTAATTAAGTAGGGGCGAAGCTGTAAGGGCGAAGCATTCGGAAAATAAACTGGGGAAAAAACCGATAATTTATCGCCCGAATGCTTCGCCCCTACGAGGACTCCCCATCTCCCTAAACTACTACTAAATCTAGCTGTTCTTCCTCTGGTTCATAACCGGAGGATAATTTTTCAATGGCTCTATCAATTAAATCTAAACCTTGTTGTACAGTTTCTACTAAACTTAATTGTCCGCGCAATTCTGCTGCACCCATGAAACCTTTAGCGTACCAAGTCAGATGTTTACGGGCTTGACGCACACCCCTATCGCCTTTATATTCCCATAAAGCAGATAAATGTTCTCTGGCACATTGCAAACGCTGAATAGGGTTTGGTGGCGTTAATAATTCCCCGGTTTTCAGGAAATGATCAACTTCACCGACTAAAAACGGATAACCCATAGTTCCGCGAGAACACATCACCCCATCTGCACCGGTTTCTTCTAGACATTTCACCGCCGCTTCGACAGAAAAAATATCTCCATTACCTATTACTGGTATTGACAGCACTTCTTTTACCCTTGCAATCCATTCCCAACGAGCGTTACCATTGTAACCTTGAGCGCGGGTACGTCCATGGACTGTAATCATTTTTGCTCCCGCATCTTCCATGCGTTTAGCAAAGTCCAGAATGATAATTTCTTGGTCATTCCAACCAATACGGGTTTTAACTGTCACAGGGACATCAACAGCTTTTACCACTTCCCGCACAATAGCTTCCGCTAGTTCTGGTTGTCGCAATAAGGAAGAACCACCACCATTTTTAGTGATTTTATTCACCGGACAACCCATATTAATATCAACTGTATCCGCACCTTCAGCAACTGCTTTTATTGCTGCTTCTGCCAAAAAATCGGGACGACAATCAAATAACTGAATACTTATGGGGCGTTCGTTAGGGTCTACTTCCATGATTATGGGTAGTTGTTTAACATAATGCAACCCTGTCGCATTTACCATTTCGGTATACATCATTGATTCTGGTGCATAACGACGCACTAAGCGACGAAATACCATATCTGTCACCCCCGATAAAGGTGATTGCAAAACGCGGCTTTTGACTTCAAATGAGCCGATTTTTAGGGGTTGGGCAAGTCTAGCTTGAAGAGTGGGGGACAGCGAAAGCATAAGAATAATTAAATAAATTCAATAAAGTAAATTACTTACATTCTAATTGTAGGGCTGCATCTACTTGTTGATATTCTGTCATCGCTTGGGATAATAAAGATGTGGCATCTGCTAGATTGTCATCACGTCCCAAGTCTTCTAATTTTTTGCAAATTTGCGATAAAATGTTGGCCCCAACAATAGCACTACTAGACTTGAGTGCATGAGCTTCTAATTGTACTTTTTTAGCATTTCCTTGGGTAATAGCATCATCAATAGATTGGAAACGTTGGGGTACATCATCTAAATAACATTGGATTATTTCTATAAATTGCTCTAGGTCATTACTGCAAATCATCTCTCTGAGTTCTGCTAAAGCTGCGACATCAAGTATATTATTAGGCATATTTTTAACAATTTCATTATTACTTACATTCTGTTTTTGACAATTACTTAAAGCCTGTGTTAAGTCCTCAATCCGAATAGGTTTTGTAGTGTAGTCATTCATCCCCGCTTCTAAACATTTTTCTCGGTCTCCCAGCATAGCATTAGCGGTCATGGCAATAATCCAAGGACGGGAAGATAATGGCCATTCTTGATAAATTTGACGAGTTGCAGTTAAACCATCCATTTCTGGCATTTGTAAATCCATTAATATTACATCATAAGGCTGTCTACGCAAAGCTGTTAATACTTCTAAACCATTCGCTGCCACATCAGCACGGTATCCCAGACGTTGTAAAATATTAATAGCTACTTTTTGATTGACTACATTATCTTCAGCTACAAGAATTTTTAAAGGAATCCTTTCTGCCATCTGGGAATCAAATTTAGATGCGTTTCCTCTAACATTTGCTTTGGTTGTTACCACGTGATTACTAAAAATAGTAGTGAATATTTTCAGAAGATGGGATTTTTTAATAGGTTTAGTCAAAGATGCCGCAAACTCTAACTTTGCTGTCCGAGAATTTTCATGGATATGCTCATTACCCATTGATGTTAGCATTACCAAAGGCAATTCTTTGCCATTCGGTATTTTGCGAATTTCTTCTGCCAGTGTTAAACCATCCATTTCTGGCATTTGCATATCTAAAATAGCAATATCAAATGGTTGTTCTTGCAGATATTCAATTGCTCTTTTACCAGATTCAGCAGCGACAATAATCATACCAAAAGACTGACATTGTAAGGTTAATGCTTGGCGATTAGTGACATTATCGTCAACTATTAGCAGCCGTTTATTAGTGATTAATTGCTGATGTTGATAATTATTTTTAATATCTGGCTCAATAACAAATGAAGTTAAAATAGTAAATATAAAATTAGAGCCTTGACCAATTGTACTTTCAACCCACATTTCACCTCCCATCAGTTCAGTCAGTCGTCGGCTAATTACTAATCCTAAACCTGTACCACCATAATGACGAGTTGTGGAAGCATCAACTTGACTAAATGGTTTGAAAAGTCTGTGCATTTTATCTTCGGGAATACCTATTCCTGTGTCTTTGATACTAAATTTAATTTCGTATAATGGAGGACTGGGGTGAGGAATAAGCGCAGAATCTGACTGATTTTGTAATTGACTACTGACAGCAAGAACAACTTCGCCAGAATTAGTAAATTTAATCCCGTTACTGAGTAAGTTTACTAATATTTGCCTTAAGCGGGTTACATCTCCCCTAATAAATTCAGATGTACCTGTATCCATGAGATAAGCAATTTCTAAGCCTTTTTTACTAGCTTTAGGAGCAACTAAATCGAGGGATTCTTCCAGACAAGTTCTCAAATTAAAAACTTGTTCTTCTATTTCTAATTTACCAGATTCAATTTTTGAGAAATCAAGAATATCATTAATTAGAGTTAACATAGAATCTCCACTATTGCGGATAATTTCGGCAAATTCTTGCTGTTGTAGTGTTAGTGGAGTATCTAATAATAAGCCTGTCATCCCAATAACTGCATTCATCGGTGTCCGAATTTCGTGACTCATGGTTGCCAGAAATTCGCTTTTCGTCCGGTTAGCAATTTCGGCTTCTTCTTTAGCTAATTTGAGTTGTTCTTCTGCCAGTTTTTTCTCAGTAATATCTGTAATTGTTCCTACTAAACGATAAGGACTACCCTTTTCATCACGAATACATTTTCCTTTGGCAGCTATCCAAATATAACTACCATGATGATGTTTAATTCGATGGGTATTTTGATAAATCTCTGTTTTTCCTTCTAGATGCGCCTGAATATTATAGATTGCTTGTTCCAACTCATCTGGATGCACATTATCAGACCAGGTAGAAAACACTTGAGGTAATGGTTCTTTCTCATATCCCAAAATTCTCATCCAAGCGGGTGAAAAATAAATTTCATTGGTGATGATGTTCCAATCCCAAATACCATCATTTGTGCCAGAAATAGCTAATTCATAACGTTCTTCTCGGTCAAGTAAGGTTTTTTCAATCTTTTGTCGTTGCACTACTTCCGATGCTAGTTCATTATTAATTATCGATAGTTCTTGAGTACGGATTTGCACTCGTTCTTCAAGTTGATTGTTGGCATTTGTAATTTCTTGAAACATCTGATTTAGTGCTAATAGCATCGATTTAAAGTTTTGAGTGAGTGAGTCTATTTCGGCAATATTGCTATTATTAATAATAATATCTTGTCGAGCTAGGATTTTTTTGGGTAAATCAGTAGTTACTTGAGTTAAATTTAATAAAGGTTTTACTAATTTGTTACTCAAAATAATAGCAACTATCAAAGCCATGATTGCAGTGACTAACATGATTGATAGATTTTTGATATAAATCTCACGAATATAATTTATTTTGGGTTTGGTGGGAGTTTGAATAATTAATTTAAAAGACCAGACATTATCTAAGGTACTAATTTGCGAATAAGTAGATTGATCCCATTTAGTTATTTGTGGTATATGAGGTAAGTTAGATAGCAAATGAACAACATTATGACTAAGATTACGGATTTGTTTATTTTGGTAAATATCAAAGGATTTGAAAACATTTTCTGATCCTAAGTTGGTGGCAATTATCTGATTTTTATCGTCTACAATGCTGATTTGAAAATCTTCATTTAGATTTGTTTGTTTTATTAATTTACTCAGTTCATCTAGGCTAATTTCACCAAAAACTGCGCCTAAAAATTGCTGATTTCTAATAAGTGGTACACCTAAGATAAAAATTTTCTCTGTGCTAACTTCTGTGCTTGTAGATGGTATAAAATAAGTAACTAAATACTTGTCATTTATGATCTGTTTAAAATCTTTTCTTTCAGCGATATTTGAATATTTATCATTTTTTGAATCTTCTATAAATATGTTACCCAAGTTATTAACTACATAAATTTTATTGAATTTAGGAAATATTTTTTGAGTATTTTCTACAATTTGTCTCATCTCGTTATTAGTAGATGCCAAAGATATATTATTACTAATATTTTTTAAGATTGAGGCATGATTGTTTTGCCATAGTTGAATGTTGTTTTCTAATACAAATGATAAAGAATTTAAATCTCTTACGACTTCTATTTCAATATTATCAGCAGCACGGATGGCATTATTGATATTAATAAATAACATCGGAAAAAAGACAAATGCAACTAATAAGATAAATAGAGATTGTTGCCACAGAATTGTAGATTTATGTTTTTTATTGCCCAACCATCTATTAATAGGTAAATAATTAATAATTAAACTAGCAATCAAAGCATTAAAAAATCCATTAACAGCTTGTTTGATTAAAATTAGCAATGTCCCTATGAAACTTACTTTTAACGCTCCAGCATAAAATATAGCCACCAGTGGCATACCTAATGTAACCCAGTAAATGCCATCTAATAAAAGTAAATTTTGGTTTTTTTTATGTAAAAATAATCCGACAAAAATGACCTCACAAGTAAAAATTATCATTGCATAAGGATGTCCCCATAAGAAATAAGTACAACTGCTGCTGATAATGGCCGCGATAGTACCCCAGAAATATCCATAAATAGCAACGATAAGCAAAACAGCTATACTACCAAATAGAAAATCTACTCCAAAAAATAGCGTTACTTTCCAATAGTTGCCGAGATAACCGACAAGAATTAACAATACAAGCGGAAGAATTTGTTTTTGATTGAAAGCTACTCCTGATATTTTTAATAATTTTCTTAGTATCTGCATATTCTTTTAGTTTTGTTAGAAAGATTTTTAATTTATGATTTTTTAGATGAAATTTTTATCTGCAAATTGTGCTTCAGCCAAAAAATTTATTTTTATATAAAAAAATATACCAAATTAGTAATTCTTAGCAATAACAATTATAGTTAAGATTTGTATTATTCGATCACGGTAGAGCCGAAACGATACCCTTTACCATAAACAGTGTGAATTAGGGTAGATTCAGTCTCTACCTCAACTTTACGACGTAACAGGCGAATTAAGGCAGCAATGACATTACTAGCAGGTTGTTCGCCATCTTGCCATAAATGTTGCATAATTTGGTTATGGGTAAGTAACTGTCCAGCGTTTTCCATAAAATATTTTAGTAGCTGGCTTTCTTTTTGCGATAGCTCAATCATTCTTCCCTGACGATAAGCGATCTGATTGTCTACATCAAGTTCTAAATCAGCTACCATTAACCTTCCTGCGGTGGTAGTCTGGGATTCAACACCAGAACGGCGTAACAAAGCCCGGACTCTTGCTAATAATTCCCGTAGTTCAAAGGGTTTGACTAAATAATCATCTGCACCAGCATCTAAACCTTGTACACGGTCATCTAAAGTATCTTTAGCCGTGAGAAACAATACAGGGGTAGTTTGACCTTGATTACGTAATTCCTGACAAATTTCTAAACCTGTTTTTCCTGGCAACATCCAATCTAAAATTAGTAAGTCATAGGTTCGAGCTTGTGCAAGTTGGCTACCGTCTGCTCCATGATATGCAGCATCAACAACATAACCCTCACGAGTTAAGACACGACTTAAAGGACCTGTGAGTTCGACTTCATCATCAACTAATAAAATTCTCATGCTGCTGGTGGTGAGATAATAAACCGCAAAAGATATCAAGAAAAATTATGCTGACTGTTGCACTACCAAAAGGGGAATTACTTAAAAATAGCATCCGCTTACTGCAATCTGCGGGATTGGACTTTAGTGGTTTTTTAGATTCTGGAAACCGTCAACTACAAATTCCTGATGCTAGTGGACAAGCGAAAGGTTTGTTAGTCAGAGCGCAGGATGTACCTGTTTATGTAGAGTATGGTCAGGCACAACTGGGTATTGTGGGTTACGATGTTCTACAGGAGAAAAAGCCCCAGGTTGCACAATTAGTGGATTTGCAATTTGGTTATTGTCGGATGTCTGTAGCAGTTAAAGCTGCTAGTTCCTATAAGTCACCTTTAGATTTACCGGCTCATGGTCGTGTTGCTTCTAAATATGTCAATTGTGCGCGGGAATATTTCCAAAGTCTAGATTTACCTATAGAAATAGTGCCTTTATATGGTTCGGTGGAACTAGGACCAATTACGGGTATGTCTGAAGCGATTGTTGATATAGTTTCTACAGGAAAGACTCTAAGGGAAAATGGTTTGGCGGAAATCGCTACCTTGTATGAAAGTACGGCGCGGTTGATTGTCCATCCTTTGAGCTATCGTCTGAATATGGGTGATTTACAAAACTTGGTGGAACAACTAAGAGTAGGAGTTTAACTTACCTTTGGGGGTTAAAGTCCCCCCCCTGCTTCTACAAGCAGCGGGTTTTACGTCGGGGTAAAATCCCCGTTGCAAAACCTAATTCTAAATTCTAAATTCTGCATTCTTTTAACCCAGCATATTCGATCAGGTTTGGGTTTATTTTCAGGTTCAACAAGATTAATAATAGAAGATTAATAATAGATTAGCGATCGCGAGAAATCTGGTCTACTACGTGAATACGTCCCCTAATAACACGTCTTAACAGTCTGTTTAGTGCTTCTTCTTCTTCTTCTTCTAAAAACTCATCTAAAATAGCTGCCATTAACCCGTAGCGATCTGCTAAAGTCAAAACTCCACTATCAGCAGAAGCAGCAATAATTTCGGAAACAGCACCTGGAAGAATTTGGATGTAAGTCATGGATGTTGGTTTTAAATTTCATAATTCTAATATCTCTTAAAATTTGTACCCTTTTGGTGATTGACATATTCTATTGTTTGTGAGAATCATCAATGAATATAGTGATAGCACTAGCAGTAAATATGTGATATAGATCACAGAATTACCGCATTTGTTTTGACTTTTGACTTTTGACTTTCGCGAAGCGGTACTAATGACAGCGATCGCAAAGTCCCTGAACTGTCACCTCGTAGGTTTCTCCACGCAAACCGGGACGTAAATTTTTCAGACCGATAAACTTAAATGTATCCCAGGCTATATCCTCAATAGCGCCACATTGATGACAACAAAAGTGGTGATGAGGTTGAACATTAGCATCATAGCGAGATACTCCCTCTTGTAATAGCACCTCCCTTACCAGTCCTGCATCTCTGAGTGCTTGTAGAGAACTATAAATAGTAGCCTGGGAGGAAACAGGAAAATCTTTATTTAAATCAGTCAAAATTTGCTCAACTGTCGGATGATCCGTGCGAGATAACAAATTTGCATAGACAGCAAACCGCTGAGGAGTAACCCTTAAACCTTTGGATTTTAAGGTTTGAATAATTGCGTTTGCTTGTTCCTGCATAGCTGTTGCCGTGTTGATAGAGTTTTTACTCTTATTATAGTCTACCACATTAATGAATTAATCATATATTTAATATTATCTGAAGAATAAGTATTTATAACTATTGAATTTTTACTAAATAAGAATTATTCTGAGATAGAATCGTGAAAAGCAAAGACAATTTCACACATCAAATAATTAAGAGGTAGATATGGCTGTGATCGAAACCGTTCCTAACGTTGTTTTCAAAACCCGCGTCCGTGACGAGTCCATAGGTGGACCCAATCCATTCCGCTGGCAAGATCGCACCACTGAAGAACTTTTTGCTGGTAAGCGTGTAGTTGTGTTTTCATTACCAGGTGCTTTTACTCCCACCTGTTCCACCTCACACCTACCCCGCTATGAAGAACTGTATAAAGAATTCAAAGCTTTGGGAATTGATGCAGTAATTTGTGTCTCTGTCAATGATGCTTTTGTGATGTACCAATGGGGTAAACAACAAGGGGCTGAAAATGTTTTCCTCTTACCCGATGGCAATGGCGAATTTACCCGTAAAATGGGGATGTTAGTTGATAAATCTAACTTGGGCTTTGGAATGCGGTCTTGGCGCTACTCAATGGTAGTAAATGATCGCCAAATTGAAAAGATGTTTATTGAGCCTGGTTTTGATGATAACTGCCCTACTGATCCTTTTGAAGTATCAGATGCAAACACCATGCTGGCTTATCTCAAAAGTGCATAATTGGTAATTAGTGATTGGGGAAGAGGTGATTGGTGATTGGGTTATTTATCTCCTGATCTCCATTACCATCCTCAACGACAGTCTAAATATTTGAGAATTGCAGATCACACAATATCTAAAGTTCTAAAATTCAAAATCTAAAATTCAAAATCCAAAATCTAAAATCTAAAATTGATATGACCTACGAATTTGACTTATTTGTAATTGGTGCTGGTTCCGGTGGTATTGCTACAGCCAGACGGGCAGCAGAATATGGTGCGAAGGTAGGAATTGCTGAGTTTGATAGACTGGGGGGAACTTGCGTTAATCGTGGTTGTGTTCCCAAAAAACTCATGGTTTATGCTTCTCATTTTCCTGAGTTATTTTCTGATGCCGAAGGATATGGCTGGAGTCCTGTCCAAAGTTCTTTGGATTGGGAAAAAATGATCACCACAGTTAACAACGAAGTCACTCGTTTAAATGGAATTTATCAAAAAATGCTTGATAATTCCCAAGTTGAGATTTTGTCAGGATATGGGAAGTTTGTTGATGCCCATACTGTTGTAGTTGGTGAGCGCCAAATTACAGCAGACAAAATATTAATTGCCGTTGGTGGACATCCTACAAAACCCAATATTTTAGGAATTGAACACGCCATTGTCTCCGATGATATGTTTAACCTGAAAGAACAACCTAAACGGATAGTGATTTTAGGAGGAGGTTACATTGGTTCAGAATTTGCTTGTATTATGAATGGACTGGGAACAGAAGTTACCCAAATCACTCGTGCTGATATGATTTTGCGCGGTTTTGATGACGATTTGCGGCAAGAAATTCAGCAAGGAATGATTAATCATGGGATTAAAATTGTTAATAAAGTTCAATTAATTGCCATTGAAAAAGATGCAGAAGGAATTAAAGTTACAGTTCGCAAAGATGGGGAAACTGAGGATACAGTTGTTGTTGATGTTGTCAGTTTAGCTGCTCTTGGAAGAAAACCAAATACGCAAAATTTAGGTTTAGAAAATACTAAAGTTAAGCTTCATGATGGCGCAGTTGTTGTTGATAAATACAGTCGCACAGATGAAGAAAATATCTATGCAGTAGGAGATTGTAGCAATAATATTAACTTAACACCTGTGGCGATTAATGAAGGTCGAGCTTTTGCTGACACAGTATTTGGTGGTAAGTCTCGCACCATGAGTTATGAAAATGTGCCGACGGCAATTTTTACAAATCCCGAAGCTGCAACCGTGGGTTTGACAGAAACTGAAGCCAGAGAAAAATATGGTGATGCCGTCAAAATTTATCGTAGTCGTTTCCGCCCCATGTACTACACTTTAGCCGGCAAAGAAGAAAAAACAATGATGAAACTGGTGGTTAATCAGGATACAGATCAGGTAGTGGGGGCGCAGATGGTAGGTACAGATGCAGCAGAGATTATTCAAGGAGTGGCGATCGCGATTAAAATGGGAGCTACTAAAGCTAACTTTGATGCCACTGTGGGCATTCATCCTAGTTCAGCGGAAGAGTTCGTGACAATGCGCTAAAAATCAGTTATTAATTATCAGTTATTAGTTATCCGTTATCATGCTAGTAATAAAAAACATTTTTGTTACTGCTAAAATGTAGTGTAATTCCTGCTAACTCGTAACGGTATAATAAATTAACTGATAACATGAGCATCTACCCATTACAGAAAAAATCTCCCAAAAAATACCGTCAAAATAGTAATGATTGGCGGTTATTTTTGCGTTTAGTGCCTTATGCTCGTCGCAGTAGGCGGTTATTGGCGTTATCAATGTGTTTGCTTGTACCCATTGCTATTGCTAACTCAGTCCAACCATTATTAATTGGACAGGCAATATCTCTAATTCGTCAAGAACCAAGTACCTACGAATTTTTCAAAAATCGCTCTTTAGGGGAAGGTTTAAGCATCCTTCAAGGATTATTCCTAGCTACAATTGTGGTGAGATTATCACTTACTGGTTTTCAGGGTTATCTAGTACAAAAACTAGGACAAAAAATCACAGCGGCAATTCGTGAAGACTTATTTCATCATGTCACATCTTTAGCAGTGCGCTTTTTTGATCGCACACCTGTAGGCAAACTTATTACTCGACTAATTAACGATGTTGAAAGCTTAGGAGATGTGTTTGCTACTGGGGCTATTGGCATTGTCTCTGATTTGTTTTCTATGTTGATAATTATTGGTTTAATGTTTTCTATTCAGTGGCAACTTGCTTGTTTGCTACTATTAATTCTGTTTCCCATCACCTTATTAATTATTTATTTTCAACAACAGTATCGCCTTGCTAATTACAAATCAAGAGAAGAACTATCAAAACTAAACTCCCAACTACAAGAAAACATTGTTGGCATTAATATCGTGCAGTTATTCCGGCGGGAAAAATTCAATGCCGAGTTATTTCGCGCTACCAATAACAAATATATCAAAGAAGTTGATACTACAATTTGGTATGATTCCGCTGTTTCAGGAACTTTAGAATGGATTAGTTTGATTGCCATTGCTGGGGTGTTGTGGGTAGGTGGTTTGTTGTTATTAGAGCAAAATCTCACCTTTGGAATTTTATCTGCATTTATTTTATTTGCCCAGCAATTATTCGATCCCCTGCGGAATTTTGCGGAAAAATTCACGGTTATTCAAGCAGGTTTTACTGCCATTGAAAGGGTAAACGATATTTTAGATGAACCGATAGAAATTAAAGATCAATCTAATCCTCGATACACAATTTTAGATACTCAATTTGGCTATATAGATGAGATAATTAGGGATTTAGAAGCACAGAATTTTACCACTGCACCGGAACTGGGAGAAATTCGTTTTGAACACGTTTGGTTTGCTTACAAAGATGATGATTATGTAATTAAAGATTTAGATTTTATCATTCATCCAGGGGAAAAAATAGCATTAGTAGGACCAACCGGTGCGGGAAAAAGTTCGATTATCCGGCTTTTATGCCGACTTTATGAACCCACACAAGGACGTATTCTCATTGATGGTGTAGATATTCGGGAAATACCACAAGCAGAACTGCGGCGTTATATGGCGGTGATTTTGCAAGAGGCTTTTTTGTTTGCTGGTGATGTTAAAAGTAATATCACTTTAGGGGATAGTTACACTTTTGAGGAGATTGAACAAGCAGCAAAAAAAACTAATGTAGCTGATTTTATTCATCAATTACCTCAAGGATATGATACGCAATTAAGAGAAAGAGGGACAAATATTTCTAGTGGACAAAAGCAACTTTTAGCCTTTGCACGTGCTGTTATTCGTAATCCCCAGATTTTAGTATTAGATGAAGCTACAGCTAGTTTAGATGTTGGTACAGAAGCCTTAGTTCAACAGGCATTAAATCAGCTTTTAACCAAACGAACTGCAATTATTATTGCTCACCGTTTATCAACTATTCGTAATGTAGACCGGATTTTTGTATTGAAACGAGGAGAATTAATTGAACAGGGAAGTCATGAACAATTGATAGAAACAGGTGGACTTTATTCAACATTGCATAATTTGCAAATGTTGGGAACTTAGAGGAAGTATCAAAGATCCCCAATTTTTTTGAGAAGTTGGGGATCTGAATTCTGAATGAATCGAATTGATTCTTATAGCATTTCAAATTCTAATTGATGACTTTTGAGAAAATCATGGGTGAAATGATCTACCAGATTTGTATCACTTAGCTCCAAGTTATAAAAATCGACAAATTCATGGTCAAAATATGGTCCTGCGTGCCAAGTTCCTACCTTTAATTTAATAAAACAATTTCCGGGAATACGAAACGCAGCAAGTTCTGATAATACAGGTTCATTAATATCATTTTCAGGTGGACAAACTGCTATAAACCAATCCTTACCTTCTAAAGAACCCAAACATTGAGTACATTGAATATGACGGGTAATTTTATGAAATTTTGTCCCTTTCTGATGTAATCGCATAATATAAAAACGGGGAATACCATTTTGTAAATTTAATTGTGCGTCTTCATGATCAAAAGATTTACCATCTTTACTAGCAAATATCACCTGTCCATAACGCTGAAAATTTTCTGGTGTGATTAATTCTGCTTTTAATTGTTTTAATGTCGGGGATGCACTCATAAAAAATCCTATTCCTTTAAATATATAAATTATAATTGGTTTTTCCTTACCTCTTTGAAAATAACACTCTTAGTTTTACAGTATTTAAATAACTAAAATATTGTGTGAGGTAAAAGCTATGGTGTTAAACTCAAATCGGCGTAAATTTATCTTGTATGGTTCTGCAACATTAGCTAGTAGCTTACTGTTAAAAGCTTGCGCTAATAACCCCAACCCCACAGTGGCCAGTAGTGATAAAAAGTTTAAAATAGCGATCGCTCTCCCAGGAATTATCACAGATCAAGCTTGGAATCAATCTGGTTATGAAGGTATAAATTTAGCAAAACAAAAGCTCAGTGCAGATATCGCTTATGCAGAAAATGTCACCCAAGCAGATCAAACTGAAGTATTAACAGATTTTGCTCGTAAAGGTTACAATGTGGTATTTGCTCACGGTGGACAATTTGATGCAGCGGTAGAACAAGTTGCTTCTCAATTTCCTCAGACTTTCTTTGTTGCGGTGAATGGTTCTATCAAAGGTGATAATATTGCTGCTTTGCGAATAGATCATGTTCAAGCTAGTTATTTATGTGGAATTATTGGCGCTTCTGTCACTAAATCTAACAAATTAGCTTACATTGCTGGACAGGAATTTGAAGCCACTCAACAAGAATTAAGAGGATTTGAATTAGGTGCAAAGTCTGTGAATCCTAATATTAAAATTACTTCTAGTTTTACAGGAGATTGGAGTGATATAGCTAAGGGTAAAGAAGCCACTTTAGCTTTGATTTCTGCTGGTAATGATGTGATTTTTCAATGGCTAGATACTGCTTCAGCCACAGTTTTACAAACAGCCAGTGATAAAGGAGTTTATGCTTTTGGTAATGTCAAAGATCAGTTAGATGTTGCTCCTAATGCAGTTTTAACAAGTGCTGTTAAACGGCTGGATTTAGGAATTACCTATTTGGCAGAATTAGCCCAAAATAAACAGTTAAAAGGACAAATTTATACAATTGGTTTTGAAAAACCAGATATATTATCTTTAGGTAAGTTTGGAGTAGTCAAACCAGAAATTCAAGAGAAAGTGATGAAAATAAAACAGGAAATTGTAGATAAAAAAATCATTTTTGAGTCATGTAAGGAAGGTGCTAAAGATACCCTTTGTGTGAAGAAAAGTTAATTGTAATGTAAGTATTCAGCTATATAGGGAT
>NZ_JAYGHA010000001.1:34316-81080 GCF_034931405.1 Anabaena sp. UHCC 0451
TTGGTTATATCTGACGCACCCTACAAATACTGAGATTTTTAATCGTTCATACCCAGATCCCCGACTTCTAAAATAACTAAAATAAATAATCAGATCGCTATCAGACAAAAAATGATATATCTCCAATTAGAAAATATCACTAAATCCTTTGGTTCATTTGTTGCTAACGACAATATTAATTTAACTATTGAAGCTGGGAAGATTCATGGAATTTTAGGAGAAAATGGCGCAGGAAAAACAACGTTAATGAATATTATTAGCGGTGTTTATCAACCAGATTCTGGGCAAATATATTTAGAAGAAAAACCTGTAAATATCACCTCTCCTAAAATAGCTATTAAACTAGGTATTGGCATGATTTATCAACATTTTATGCTTGTACCCAGTTTAACAGTTACAGAAAATATTATTTTAGGAACTGAAAAAACCTGGCGTTTAAATTTACGTCACAAACATCAAGAAATAGCTGCTTTATCTCAACAATATCAATTAGAAATTAACCCAAGTTCTAAAATTCAAGATTTACCAGTAGGAATACAACAACGGGTAGAAATTCTCAAGGTTCTCTATCGTCAAGCTAAGTTATTAATTCTGGATGAACCTACCGCAGTGCTTACACCCCAGGAAGTAACATCTTTAATTACTATTTTACTTCAACTGGCTAATAATGGAAATACGATTGTTTTTATTAGTCACAAATTATCAGAAATCATGAGTTTCTGTGATGATATAACTGTATTGCGTCGGGGTAAAGTTGTCAAAACAGTTAATACTAAAAATACCACAAATCAAGAATTAGCAGAATTAATGGTAGGACGAGAAGTGGTTTTAAATTTACAAAAATCTTCTGTATCTTTGGGTAAAAGATTATTATCCGTAGAGAATTTACAAGTTGTAGATGAGCGGGGTATAAATGCTGTTAACAATATTTCTTTTGAATTACGGGAAGGGGAAATTTTAGGGGTTGCTGGTGTAGATGGAAATGGACAACGAGAATTAGCTGATACTATTGCAGGGTTGCGAAATATTAAACATGGGAAAGTTGAATATAATTTTGAAAATAATCAAACTTTTAAAGTTGGTTATATTCCCGAAGACAGACAAAAAATGGGATTGGTTTTACAATTCGATATCGGAGAAAATTTAATTTTAAAAGTTTTTAAGAACCTGCCATTTGTGAGAAATTTTTTATTACAAAAACAAGTAATTAAAGATCATGCTAAGTCAGCAATATTAGCTTTTGATGTCAGAACCAAGAGTGAAAATATTAAAGTCAGTAATTTATCAGGAGGAAATCAACAAAAGGTAGTTTTAGCGAGAGAATTAGCAGGTGAACCAAGTTTAATTATAGCAATGCAACCTACCAGGGGTTTAGATGTGGGAGCGACGGAAGTAGTACATAAAAAGTTGTTAAGAGAAAGGGAAAGAGGGGTGGCTATTTTGTATATTTCCACTGAGTTAGAAGAAATAATGGCCATGAGCGATCGCATTGCGGTAATATATCAAGGTGAGTTTTTAGATATTTTAGATGCACAAACGGTAACTATTGAAGAGATTGGTTTATTAATGGCAGGTAGTAAGAGAAGAGATATTAAATGATAAGATCCCAAGGCGATAAGATCCCCGACTTCTTTTATTTATTGTGTTCATAAATGATAAATTGATCTCAGAAGTCGGGTATCTGGGAGGATTAGCAAAATCTTGGTTAATAACTGCTATGATGACTACTTGTAATCGTCTGCAAAATCTATTACCAATTCTATCATCACTAATTGCGATCACATTAGCTTTATTAGTTGGTGCTGGTTTAATATTGTTAGCGGGTGCTAATCCTATTATTGCATATACAGCTTTATTTCAAGAATCCCTGACTACCTATTTTGGGTTTGGTAATACCCTTACAAAAATGACACCTTTACTATTTACCAGTTTAGGCGTTTTAGTAGCTTTAAAAGGTGGACAATTTAATATTGGTGGAGAAGGACAAATTTATTTAGGTGCTTTAGGAAGTAGTTTAATTGGGTTATATATTCAAGGAATACCCGCATTTATTCATATACCTTTGGCGCTATTTGCAGGGTTTATTTTTGGTGCAGTTTGGGGTTGGTTTCCCGGTTATCTCAAAGCTATCAAAGGAATTAATGAAGTAATTACAACCTTACTTTTAAATTACATTGCTATCAATTTAATTAGTTATTTAGTTCAAAATCCTTTAAAAGCGGCAAATGCACCTAGTCCTTATACAGAATTAATTGCTAAAACTGCCCAATTACCAATTATTTTACCTCAAAGTCTCGCCCATGCCGGAATTTTATTGGCATTAATTACAGCAGTGATTTTATGGATTTTATTAGTGAAAACGCCTTTAGGATACCAAATTAACACCGTTGGTTTTAACCCTATCGCCGCCCGTTATGCGAAAATTTCTGTAGAACGCACTATTATGTTAGTCATGAGTTTAGCCGGAGGTTTAGCAGGGTTAGCAGGTGCTTGTGAAGTCATGGGTTTAAAATATCGCTTATTTGCACAAGTTTCTCCGGGTTATGGATTTGATGCGATTGCGATCGCCTTTTTAAGTCGTGGTAATATTTGGGGTGTAGTCTTAACTTCCCTATTTTTCGCCTCCCTTCGCAGTGGTGCAAACATTATGCAACGTAGCGCCGGAGTACCAATCACAGTAGTTTCTGCTATTCAAGGTTTCACTATTTTATTTATGGCGATCGCTTTAGCTTTAGAATATCGAGGAAAGGTGACTGGGGACTAGGGACAGGGGAGAAAATTCTTTCCCAATGACTAATAACTAATAACTAATGACTAATGACTAATGACTAATGACTAATAAAATGAACATATTTACATTATTTAGCCAAGAAAACAACTATTCAGCTTTGATCACTCCTGATGGTGCTATCATTACCTATCAGCAATTACGTGAAAATATAACTAAATTAGTATCTCAACTCCACAGCTTTGGGTTAAAAAAAGGAGACAGAATAGCCATAGCCATGAATAATGGTACACCAATGGCGATCACATTTTTAGCATCTGCTTTATGTGGAACTGCTGCACCTTTAAATCCTAAATATAAACAAGAAGAATTTAGTTTTTATTACCAAGATACCCAAGCAAAAGCATTAATTACATTACCGGGTACACAAGAAGCAGCAATAGCAGCAGCAACACCCGATATGATGTTAATTAATGCCCAAGTTAATAATGACGGAACTTTAAACTTTAAATTAGTAAAACAAACATCAGCAAAAACTATCAATACAGAACCACCCGAAGCTGATGATATCGCCATGATTTTACATACCAGTGGTACTACCAGCCGTCCGAAACGTGTACCTATTCGTCATCGTAATTTAATCGCTTCAGCTAACAATATCATCAGTGCTTATTCCCTCACATCTGCTGATATTACACTTTGTTTAATGCCACTTTTCCACATTCATGGATTGGTAGGATGTTTATTAGCAACCCTAGCATCAGGAGGAACTTTAATTTGTCCCAATGGTTTTAATGCTTTGGAATTTTGGAAACTGGTAGAAACCTATAAACCTACTTGGTATTCCGCCGCGCCTACCATGCACCAAACAATATTAGCACGGGCAATTCGTAATCAGGAAATTGTTAAAAATAACCCCTTCCGTTTCATTCGTTCTAGTAGTGCATCTTTAGCACCAGTTATTATTGAACAAATAGAAAATACTTTAAATTCTCCCGTTTTAGAATCTTACAGTATGACGGAAGCAGCACACTTAATGTCAACAAATCCCTTACCACCAAAAATCCGTAAACCGGGAACTGTGGGTTATGGTTTTAATGTCGATGTGGGAATTATGGATGATGAAGGTAATTTGTTATCTCAAGGTAGTTTGGGGGAAGTAGTTGTTAAAGGTGCAAATGTCATTGATGGTTATGAAAATAATCCCGATGCTAACGCGACTGCTTTTGTTAATGGTTGGTTTCGTACAGGTGATCAGGGAAAAATTGATGAAGATGGATATTTGCGTTTAACTGGGAGAATTAAGGAATTAATTAACCGGGGTGGGGAAAAAATTTCACCTTTAGAAATTGATGATGTTTTATTACGTCATCCTGCGGTTTCTGAAGCTTTAGCTTTTGCTGTACCTCACAAAAGTTTAGGTGAAGAAATTCATGCTGCTGTGGTGCTGAAATTAGAAGTTAGTGAAAAGGAACTTCAGCAACATTGTTTAAAGATGTTAGCTGATTTTAAAGTACCTAAACAAATTCACATTTTAGAATCTTTACCCCGTGGTGCGACGGGTAAATTACAACGTTTAGCAATGGCTAAGTTATTGAATATTAGGTAGGTTTCAGATCCCCGACTTCTTGGAGAAGTCGGGGATCTATGTGTAAATAACAAATTACGAATTATGAAAATCTGTATTGTTGGTGCTGGTGCTATTGGTGGTTTGCTCGGTGCTAAGTTAAGTTTAGCAGGTGAAGAAGTAACTTTAATTGCTCGTGGTTTGCATTTACAAGCTATTCAAAAAAATGGACTCAGGTTAATTTCTAATGATGGTTCTGAATTGGTTGCTACCCCAGCCTTAGCTACCAGTGATATTACAGAAGTTTCTCCCCAAGATGTTGTAATTTTAGCAGTAAAAACTAATAGTGTAGAAGCGATCGCTCCCCTGCTTCCCCATCTCTATCATAATCAAACAATAGTAGTAACGGCTCAAAATGGTGTTCCCTGGTGGTATTTCCGCAAACATGGGGGGGAATATGAAGGGACAAACATCAAATCAGTTGATGCAGATGGTATAATTGAAAACTCTATTAATATTGATCGGGTAATAGGTTGTGTGGTTTATCCCGCTGCGGAAATAGTCGAACCTGGAGTAATTAAGCACATAGAAGGTGAAAGATTTACGTTGGGTGAAATCGACGGTTCTAAATCTGAACGTATCCAATTATTATCCCAAACGTTGAAAAAAGCCGGATTTAAAGCCCCAGTACGCAATCAAATTAGAACAGAAATCTGGGTGAAATTATGGGGAAATATTGCTTTTAATCCCATTAGTGCTTTGACTGGTGCAACGCTGGAAAGTATTGCTAAATATCCCCTTACCCGTGAACTAGCTAAAAATATGATGTTAGAAGCTCAAGCGATCGCTGAAAAGCTAGGTATCAATTTTGGCATTAGTTTAGAACAAAGAATTAATGGTGCAGAAAAAGTAGGCGCTCATAAAACCTCAATGTTACAAGATATCGAAGCAGGACGACCAACGGAAATAGAAGCAATTGTTGGTGCAGTTATAGAATTAAGTAAACTCACGCAAACACCCACGCCTTATATTGATGCACTTTATGCCAGTGTGAAATTATTGGAAGCTACTCATTAAAACTAACATTTTCATAAATTTGGGTCATCATTATCTATTATTAAGAATAATTAAGGAAAAATGGTGTTACCAAAAAGATGATGATTTTGGCTCAAAGTTTAACAATTGATTGGGTTGTAGTAAACAACTGCTTACAGTTCACTACCTGGGGCTTTTCTTCCCTGTTGCTTGCGGAGATATTAAGAGACATTTACCATGCTTTGTGTCATCAAGTCAATTGGCTGGCAAAATGGCATAATAAGCATCATGCAGCTTACCGTCGGGATTTAACTTTAGTTTCCCAAAAAGCTTACACAGATTCACAATTGTATCACGACATAGTTGAGTCAATTATACTGGTAGTCCTATTAACCATCGTCGCTTTAGTTGTTCAGCAATGGGGTGTATGGTTAGGAGTCGCTTATGCTGGAACTTTTTTATATGCTGCATCTTTGCGTTATTTCCAAGGCACAATAGATACAGATTACAATCATTTACCTGGACCTTTAGAAGCAATTCCTTCTGTTTGGTTGGTGAATAGAACATATCATTGGCGACATCATTTTGATGATGTGAATGCTTATTATAGTGGTGTATTTCCTCTTGTGGATAAAATACTCGGCACAGGACTTTCTTTAAAAGGTAAAACTATTGCTTTAACTGGTGCTTCAGGTGCTTTAGGACAAGCCTTAACTACAGAATTAATTAAGCATAATGCCAAGGTGATTGCTTTAACAACTAACCCAGATAAGATAGCATCACAAACTGGTTTAAAGGTGCTTTTTTGGGAATTAGGAAATGAAGCAGAACTAAAAACCAACTTGCAAAAAGTTGATATTTTAATAATCAATCATGGGGTGAATGTTTATGGCGATCGCACATCAACAGCTATTCAAAATTCCTACGAAGTCAACACTTTTTCTGCTTTGCGGTTGATAGATATATTTTCTGCAACTGTCACCGGACCAGAAGCAAAAGCAACTAAGGAAATTTGGGTGAATACATCAGAAGCGGAAGTTTCTCCGGCTTTAAGTCCACTTTATGAACTTAGTAAAAGGGCGTTAGGTGATATTATTACTCTCAAACGTTTAGACGGAGTTTGTGTAATTAGAAAATTAATTCTAGGACCTTTTAAAAGTCAACTTAATCCCTATGGTGTGATGTCAGCAACGCAAGTTGCACGGGGAATTTTGTTTTTAGCCAAGCGGGATATCAGAAATATTATTGTCACTGTCAACCCGCTAACTTATTTACTATTTCCCATCAAGGAACTTATGACATGGTTTTACTGTCGCCTATTTAGTAAAGCCGTGAAGGGTAGTTAGCATTCCCTCGCATTTTTACAATTACCTCACAAGTTCCTCACAAACTAGCTCTAAATTATAAAGAATCAAGTGTTTTGTGTGATGTCAACAGATATCAAATTAGGGCTAAATTGTGAGGTAATTATGAGCGCATTGCCATCCAACCAAAAACCGCGCTGTGCCTCAATTTATGGACCAGTAAAATCTTGGCGATTTGGACGATCTCTGGGTATAGACCCTGTTGGTATAGTATCTACCTGTTCTTTTAACTGCGTCTATTGTCAGTTAGGTAATATTCAGCAACAAACAACTCAACGGCAAATTTTCGTCCCCACTAGCCAAATTATTTCTGAACTGCAAGTAATCACCCAGAGGGAAATACCCTTAGATGTAGTAACTATTAGTGGTAGTGGTGAACCTACTCTAGCACTAAATTTAGGGGAAATTCTCGCAGCTACACAGGAAATCTTCAAACAACCAAAAGTAGTATTAACTAACAGCACTTTATTAGGTGATCAATTAGTCCGTAAGGCTTTATCACTAGCGGATATTGTCGCCGTCAAACTGGATGCGGTTTCGTCAAATCAACTACGGCAAATTAATCGACCTGTAGAGACAATTGATTTATCAGATATTATTCAAGGAATTACACAATTTAGACAAGAATATCAGGGAAAGATGACAATCCAGACCATGGTTCTATCGGCTTGGACAACAGAAACCCAAGCTAAGTATATCCATTTACTTAAACTTTTCCAACCTGATGAAATTCAACTTAATATTCCTTCTCGTAACCGGACTGTAGTGAGACAGCTAGAATCTAGAGGTAATGATATTCAGGAAATTCGCGCCTATACTTGTGAGAATTTTCAATTGATCACGCATGAAGAAATCAATGCTATGGCTGCAACAATTCACAATGCTACCAAAATTCCTGTGCGTTACCCGACACAGAATTAGATCAAGTCAACAGATTTTAGATTGGCGTTAGCGCAGCGTACGCAGCGCAGCGAGTATTTTGGATTAATTCCGCCCTGAAGGGGCAGGGCTTGTACCGAAAATTCTAGGGTCCAAAATCTAAAATCCAAAATCTAAAATTTTTCGGTCAGATTAATTACAATTACCATTGTAATTACCAATGATTAGCCTTAAAAGATATGATAAGTTTTTAAACGGACATGATATTATAATTTTCAATTAAGGAGTTAATAGAGATGGAAACAACGTCAACCGAAACATTGTTAGCACTCACAGAAATTCCCGCTGGCTATCTCAATATTATGGGTTATGTTGATAAGTCAGAAGTTAATGGTCCTGGTTGTCGCGCTGTGGTGTGGGTGCAAGGCTGTCCTCGTGAGTGCGCTGGTTGCTTTAATCCCGACTCTTGGACTTTTGAAATTAACAAGCTAGTTTCTATTGATAGTCTAGCCACAGATATTCTCAAAAATCCTCATAATACAGGTGTAACTTTCTCCGGTGGTGAGCCATTTTTGCAAGCATCTGCACTGGCGAGTTTAGCACGTAAAGTTAAAGACGCTGGCTTAAATGTGATGGCTTTTACTGGTTTTACACTCAAGCAATTACAAGCTGAATCAGCACCGGACGGTTCTCAAGAATTATTAGCACAATTAGATATTTTAGTTGACGGTCCTTTTATCGAATCTCAAGCAATTCATTCTCCTTTATCTCCTGTTTCTTCTAAAAATCAACAGGTTCATGTGTTTAACCCTGATTTTAAAGATCAAATTAGTTGGGCTAGTGATCAAATAGAAGTTCACGTTCTCAAAGATGGCGATCGCATTGTCACTGGTTATCAAGGTTGGTTAGAATTAACCTAAATCAGTAATACCCAGATCCCCGACTTCACCAGATCAATTTATCATTTATGGACACAATAAACCAAAGAAGTCGGGGATCTTATCGCCTTATTTATCACCTTTAGTAGTGGGAGCATTTTGCTCCCCTTTATTTATTTATTTAATCTATCAATTAATGATATAATTTTCACAACTTCATTTATAAACCATCAATTATTACAGATATTATAGCATCTATGAAACGTCTTTACTACGGTGATAATTTACAAGTTCTCAGAGATAACATTGCCAATGAATCTATAGATTTAATTTATCTTGATCCGCCTTTTAATTCCAAAGCTAATTATAATATTATCTTTAAAAATGCCACTGGTGAAAAATCAGATGCTCAAATTACAGCTTTTGAAGATACATGGACATGGGGAATTGAATCAGAAAGATTTTTAGATGAAATTAAAGATAAAAAAGGTGAATTATATCAATTATTAGATTTATTAGTGAGGACATTAGGCAAAAATTCATTATCAGCTTATTTGGTAATGATGGCAATTAGATTAATAGAATTACATCGAGTTATCAAATCTACAGGTAGTTTGTATTTACATTGTGATTCTACCGCAAGTCATTATTTAAAAATGATTTTAGATTTGATTTTTGATGTGAGAAATTATCGTAATCAAATTACTTGGAAACGCACTAGCAGTCATAGTGATGCTAAAAAGTACGCGAGAGTTACAGATATCATTTTCTACTATGTAAAATCTAATCAATTTACATGGAATCCTCTGAAATTGCCTTATGCAGATGAATATATCAATCAATATTATTGTAATATTGATGGTGACGGTAGAAGATTTCAATTTGGTGATTTATCAAATACCAAAACTAGCAAAGGTTATTTTTATAAACTCTTAGATTGTGATCCTCCTGAAAATGGTTGGAGAATGCCAGAATCTCGCGCTCAAGAGTGGCTAAGTCAAGGTAAAATAGCCATACCACCAACAGGAAAAACACCACGTTATAAACGTTATTTAGATGAAGTTGAAGGTAAGGTAATTCCTGATATTTGGGATGATATACCACCTGTAAATTCCCAAGCAAAAGAAGCTTTAGGATATCCTACACAAAAACCACAATCATTGCTTGAACGTATTATTAAAATTAGTAGTAATGAAGGTGATATTATACTTGATCCATTTTGTGGATGTGGAACAGCAATACACGCAGCCGAAAATTTAGGGAGAAATTGGATCGGAATTGATATTACTCATTTAGCTATTGCATTAATAGAAAAAAGATTAAGAGATGCTTTCCCTAACAAATTTATTGAAGATGAAAATAAAAATCAAAAATTAGTACCAGGTATTGAATTTGAAGTAGAAGGTACACCCAAAGATTTAGCCGCAGCATTAGATTTATTTAATAGAGATGCTTATCAATTTCAATGGTGGGCTTGTTCTTTGGTAAATGCACAACCATATAAAGATAAAAAGAAAGGTGCAGATGGGGGAATAGATGGTTTAATATTTTTTGAAGATGTGATAGATATCAAAAAATCAAATAAAACCGCAGTAAAAAAAATCATTGTTAGCGTTAAAGGTGGGAAGAATATTAACGCAGCTATGATTAGAGATTTGCGGGGTACAATGGAAACCAATAAAGCAGAAATTGGATTATTTGTAACTCTGACACCTCCCACGCAACCAATGATTAAAGAAGCAGCATCTTCCGGTTTTTATAAAGCAGGAAATGGCAGAAATTATGCAAAGATGCAAATTTTAACGATTGAAGAATTATTAACAGCAGAAAAACGACCTGAATTTTTTGATATGAAACAAGGAGAGTTGACATTTAAAAAAGCACAACGGGAAAATCAGGATATAGGAGAACAGGGTGAGTTGTTTTAGAATTATGTGCTTATGTGCTGTTGTTGGGTTACACTAAATCAGTAATACCCAGATCCCCGACTTCTTTAAAGAAGTCGGGGATCTATCTTTTTTAACACCAAGTTTGTAAAACTCGACCTTTTATTTGTTGTCCAAACCAAGGTGTATTATGAGAAAGTGTATGAAGATTTTCTCGATTAACTGTCCAGATTTGTTCAGGATCAAATAATGTTAATTCGGCTTTTTCACCAACTTTGATAGGTTTAATTTCTTGTTGTACACACGCTGCTGGTTGATTACTCAAAACTCGCCATAATTCTAAAGCTGTAAATTCCCCAGTTGCTACCAGGTTTTGCCACAATAAAGGTAATGCTAATTCTAAACCAATAGCCCCTGGTGGTGATTCTGCAAAAGCCTGAACTTTCTCCTCATAGGTGTAAGCTGCATGATCAATAGCGATCGCATCTATCACACCTCCACGCACACCTGCACGCAAAGCCGCCACATCACTGGCATTACCTAAAGGTGGGTCTAAATGCAAGCTAGTGTGATAACTCTTAACATCTGCTGTATTTAGTAATAGGTGCATCCAAGTGGTGCTGGCTGTTACTGGTAAACTTTGTAATTTGGCAGTAGCAATTAATTCTACACTCCGCGCCGTAGAAACCCGCATAATATGTACAGGCGTTCTCATATTGGCGACTAACTCCAACAAAGCAGCGATCGCACCAGTTTCTGCACTAGCTGGAATTGGGGGTAAACCGATCCGCAAAGCTTCCCCACCTTCTCGCATCACCCCATTTAATGATAAATGGCGATCGCATGGAGAAAACGCCACAACTTTTCCAAAAGGTTGCAGATATTCTAAAACCCGTCTGACTATACCCAAATTTTCCCAAGGTTTACTATCCGTAAAACCCACAACCCCAGCAGTAGCTAAATCAGCAAATTCCGTTAACTGCTTACCTGCTAAATCGAGGGTAATCGCACCCCAAATTTGAAGATGGGGAGAAGAATGTAAACTTTCCTCTAACTTAATCTGCTTCTGTAACTGGGCAACGAGAGCCGGGTTATCAATAACCGGAAATGTATCAGGCAATACTGTTACCCTAGTAAAACCACCAGCAGAGGCAGCTTGCAAAAAAGAAGTCAACGTTTCTCTTTCTTCAAAACCTGGTTCACCGGAATGACTATATAAATCAACTAAACCATTACCGAGAACTAAACCCCGACAATCTTGAATAGAAATATCAGCACTAATATCAGCAATTTGTGGTGCGATCGCTTGGATATAACCATCAACAATTAACACATCAGATATTTGGTCAGTTTCCGAAACCGGATCGATTACCCTTACTTGTTGTAAAAATTCAGTTATCATACGCTCTTAAAGATTAAGTATAATTTTTCTCACTGCTTGTCTATTTTATTGTTATGTGTAAATTTTAGATTTTGGATTGATAGAAAAAGCTCAAATCTAAAATCTAAAATTCCGTCACTAATATCCTACAATGCCCCTGCTGCTGTTTGATCTAATACACCCCCACTCAAATGACCAGTAATATTCATCGCTTGCAATACGGGTAAACCACTAGCACCGTTAGGGTAGTCAATCACACTCACCGCACCATTACCTTGACGGAAATTCCAGAAATTTTCTAGTGATAAACCCAAGATATGACAAAGCAAAGTTTTATTAGTCGCATCATGAGCCACTACTAAACCAATTTGTAGTTGATTTTCTTCAGCAGTTTGTAATATTGATTGCCAAGCCGCTACACTGCGTTCATGTACTTGTTGTAAATTTTCACCTTCTGGCATTTGCACTTCGGCAGGTACATTGCGCCAGCGTTCCAACTCTCCGGGAAAACCCTGTTCTATTTCTAATTCAAATTTACCTTCCCAAGTTCCGTGACTAATTTCCCTCAAACCATCTAATAGCTGTAACTTAATATCAGAGTGCTGTTTAAGAATAATTTCTGCTGTTTCTTTAGGACGCGCCATAGTGCTACTAAAAGCAAAATCAAATGCCACATCTTGAAGAAACTCCCCAGCTTTTGCAGCTTGGTCTCTACCATTATCATTCAGAGGAACGTCAATTTGTCCTTGAAACTTACCTTGACGATTCCATTCGGTTTCACCGTGACGCACTAATAACAACCTAAATCCTTTGTGATTTGGTCGCAAGGTGGGTAAAGTATCTCCCAAATGTTGCGTTTGATTCATTGATTCTAACTGCACTGGTTGACCCAAACCGCCGGCAAAATTCAAAACGCTAATTGCACAATTAGACTGTTGGAGTCCGTGATAACCACTAGGAGGAATACCTAAAGCTGTACTAATTAGAGCGCGGTTAATACCATTATGCCCAACTATGAGAATAGTTTCCCCTTGATGACGGGATAAAATTTCTTCCCAAAACTGCTGTGCTTGTTCATATAAAGCCAGAACCGGAAAATGTTCCCGTGTCCCATCTGCGTCATTTATAGTCATTCGCAATTCATGGGGGCGTTTTTTCCAAACACTATACTCATCAGGGAACTTCTCTTTGACATCAGCAGATAACATTCCTGCCCATAAAGGTAAGTCAACTTCTATGAGTTGATCAAAAACCTGAATCATCGCCGACTGTTCCACTAACTGACTACGAATAATTTCTGCTGTCGTTTTTGCGCGGTTAAGGGGACTGCTGTATATTGCCTTAAATGCAATCTTACTCAGTGCTTGTCCCGTTTTACTAGCATCACTCTGACCTTTATCCGTTAATCTTGACGCATCAGTACGTCCTTGGATACGTCTTTCAATGTTATATGTACTTTGCCCATGACGCACAATGATAACACGAGTCATTAAAAAACCTCTTCTCTCTAAAGGACTAATTTTACTGTAAAACGTTGGCACAATTATCTTTTAGATTGGTTGAGCGTTGATCTCAAAAGTTATCTTTGATTTTTCAGGATGTCTAATAAAAATCCATCGCCTATAGCAGTGCATTCCGCGCCATCGCTCTTTTCCTCCTCCTTATTTATTAAGGGTTTTACGTTAAGTTGACACCAATGAGCAGTGCTAAACCCTGACTGTCAGTTGTCGGTGACATACTCCACACACTCCCTTTCAGGTGAGTGTGGGCTTCTCGGCGACTCTTTTATGAAGACATTAACCGAGCTTTAAGTTTATAATTGCTAGGGAAGTAATGCGTTCTCACCATCAAGGTTAGACAAAATTTCTGAATCAGTTCTACTAAGGTGCTATTACAAATGAATCACAAGCCTTTTATTGTTTCTCCAGGGGCTAATATTTCTTTAAAAGATGATTATGACCCAAGTTATAAAGCTGAATTTCATGAAAAAGCTGATGCCAAAAGAAAATTAAAAGCAGGTATTAAACAACTAGCTAATTATCAAAATATTCTCTATGCTCAAAATACTTGTGCTTTGCTGATTATTTTTCAAGCAATGGATGCTGCTGGTAAAGATAGCACTATTAAACACGTGATGTCTGGGATTAATCCTCAAGGATGTCAGGTTTTTAGTTTCAAAGCTCCCAGTGATGAAGAATTAGATCATGATTATCTATGGCGAACGATGAAGGCTTTACCAGAGCGGGGTAGAATTGGTATATTCAACCGTTCCTATTATGAAGAATTACTGGTGGTACGGGTACATCCAGAAATACTAAAACAACAACAACTCCAATATATTCCTGATGGTAATCAAATCTGGCAGCAGCGGTTTGAAGAAATTAATAATTTTGAAAAATATCTAGTCAATAATGGAATTATTGTACTTAAGTTTTTTCTCAATGTCTCAAAAAAAGAACAGAAAACCCGCTTTTTAGACCGTATTGAATCCCCAGAAAAACATTGGAAGTTTTCAGCTAATGACGTGAGAGAGCGAGGTTTTTGGGATGATTATATGATGGCTTATGAGGATGTTTTTAACCACACTAGCACTAAGTATGCACCTTGGCATATTATTCCGGCTGATCGCAAGTGGTTTACACGTTTGGTTGTCTCAGAAATTATCTGCGCTAAATTAAGAGAATTGAATTTACAATATCCTAGTGTTAGTGAAGAGCATAAGCAGAAACTTTTACACGCTAAAAAAATGTTGGAAAATGAAAATGAATAAATATCTGGTGAACAAGAATGTAAAGATGTTTCAGCATAATTATCAGTTGCATGAATTCTGCTGTAATTACTCGTCATTGACGTTTTGTTTAACAAAGCATAAGATATTAAAGCATTTTTATTAGTGATTTATGACTGCCTCAGAAAAACCTCCCAATTTTGAAAATCTACTCATTTATATCAGAGAACATCGGGGTTTTGATTTCACTGGTTATAAGCGTTCAACTTTGATTCGTAGAGTAACTAAACGAATACAATCTTTGAATATAGATAACTTTGGTGATTATATCGACTATCTAGAAGTTTATCCAGAAGAATTTCATTATTTGTTTAATACTATTTTGATTAATGTCACTGACTTTTTTCGGGATACTGCTGCTTGGGAATATCTAGGAAAAAAAGTCATACCTAATCTTATTAAAGGCAAAAAAACTGGTGAGCAAATTCGCATTTGGTCTGCTGGTTGTGCCTCTGGAGAAGAAGCTTATACTCTAGCTATATTGGTGGCTGAAGCATTGGGAGCAGAAGATTTTCGTCAGCGAGTTAAAATCTACGCTACAGATGTTGATGAAGAAGCTCTCAATCAATCACGTCAAGCTATATATTCAGCTAAAGAAGTCGATGCTGTACCGACAGAACTAAGGGATAAATATTTTGAGTTAGTAGGGAATAATTATATATTTCGTCAAGACTTGCGTCGGTGTGTGATTTTTGGCTGTCATGATTTACTTCAGGATGCGCCAATTTCTCGGTTAGATTTATTAGTGTGTCGGAATACATTGATGTATTTCAATTCTGAAGTTCAGGGACGAATTATGACTCGGTTTCATTTTGCCCTGAATGATACTGGCTATCTGTTTTTAGGTAAAGCAGAAATGCTCCTGATGTATTCCAATTTATTTACGCCTATAGACTTAAAAAACCGCATCTTTAGTAAAGTTTCATCAAAAAATGTGCGAGAACGCCTCTTGGTGATGACAAATACAGGAGAAGATGAATCTAGCCAATATTTATCTAAATATTCTAAACTGCGAGAGTTAGCTTTTGATGCAGTCCCAGTGGCAAGCATAGTTATTGATACTAATGGTTTATTGGTGATCATGAGTGAGCAAGCTCGGACTTTATTTGGTTTATCCATACGGGATTTAAATCGTCCTTTTCATGAGTTGGAACTTTCCTATCGACCACTAGAATTAAGATCGCTGATTGACAGCGTGTCTAAAGAACGTCGTCCTATCATCCTGACAAATGTAGAAAGGTATTTATCTAACGCAGAAAAGCAATATTTAGATGTGCGAATTACACCTCTACAAGATGATGATTTCACCTTGTTAGGTGTGAGCATCTCTTTTAATGATGTTAGTCGTTATATTCAACTTCAAGAAGCACTGCAACGTTCTCGACAAAATTTAGAAACCACTAATGAAGAACTCCAATCTACTAATGAAGAGTTAGAAACTACTAATGAAGAACTTCAATCTACTAATGAAGAATTAGAAACTACAAACGAAGAACTCCAATCTACTAATCAAGAACTGGAGACAATGAATGAAGAAATGCAATCTGCCAATGAAGAATTACAGACAATTAATTATGAGTTAAGCGATCGCACATTAGAACTTAATCATAAAAATGTTTTTATTATTTCTATTCTCAAAAGTCTGCAAATAGGCATGGCTGTAATTGACAAAAACTTTAACATTTTAATTTGGAATCATATAGTAGAAGATTTATGGGGACTGCGTGCTGATGAAGTGATCAAGACATCACTGTTTATCTTAGATATTGGCTTACCTGTGGAGCAATTGCGATCGCCGATCCGTGATGCCTTATCTGGTAAAAGTGATTTGCAAGAAATGATCCTAGAAACTACAAATCGCCGAGGTAAGCCAATTAAATGTTATATTGCTCTCACTCCCGTAATTGATCAAGAAATAGAAGGAGTAGTTTTAATTATGGCAGATATAGACAAAATTAAAAGTATGATTTCCGTCAAAGAACTGGAAGAAAGACGACAACAACAGTAAAATATCAAGCTTATCAGAATACAATTTAATTTTTCATAGCCTCGTGTTCGCGGTAGCTTGCCGGAGTCATCAGCTATAATTAGTTGTATATTTAAAGTACATACATTACAGGCAAAAAATTATAGTTTTGTCTGTTAATTCCTTGATAGTTAATGAGAGAATGCGCTATGGATACTGCTATTAAATATGACATTGAAGTCATCAAAGATGAAGCAATTATACTTGTAAAAAAAGGACTTGTGAGCCGTCAACAGCCGATTTATGCAATGTGTAAATATATTCCTGAGCGTGAATGGCCTTATTTTGAGAATGAACTGGAAAAACATGAATATTTGCTCAGAGATAGAATTATTGACCTGATTGGTTGTGAAACATGGGAAGAAGATTGAAAAGTAACATCAATTTTTGGTAAATAAAAACTGTTCGTGTGTATTTTTTTGTCAAATTAACTAGTACATTAGTAAAGAGGATATGAAAATACACTAATGAATGCGATCACCTCTTCTCTTGCATCTATTATTAACATAGAAAATGCTGTCTTACCTTGGGAAAATCTCGAACCCAGTCAGCAACAACGCCTTCAACTAGCGATGGACTCCAACAGCCATCCCAGTTGTATTGTTTATCCCCACACTCAGGAACAGCTGGCCGCAGTCATGGCCACTGCTAACCGCAATCAATGGCGTGTTCTCCCCTGTGGTAGTGCGAGTAAAATTAACTGGGGTGGTTTGGGTAAAAATATTGATATTGTTGTTAGTACAGAACGTATCAACCAACTCATAGAACACGCAGTAGGTGATTTAACTGTGACTGTGGAAGCAGGAATGAAATTTGGCGAACTTCAGAAAATTTTAGCCAAATCTCGGCAAACCTTAGCTTTAGATCCCAGTTTTCCCAATTCTGCTACTATTGGCGGTATTGTAGCTACTGCTGATACAGGTTCTCTGCGTCAACGTTATGGTAGTGTGCGTGACCAACTTTTAGGTATAACTTTTATCCGTGCTGATGGAAAAATAGCTAAAGCTGGAGGAAGGGTAGTAAAAAATGTTGCTGGTTACGACTTAATGAAATTGTTCACCGGTGCTTACGGTACATTAGGAATTATCAGCCAAATCACTTTTCGAGTGTATCCTTTACCTGAAACATCGGCAACAGTTATTTTAACTGGTAAAGCTGAAGCAATCTCCCAAGCTGCTACCATTCTTCAAAGTTCTGAATTAACACCAACTCAAGCAGACATAATATCAAATCAATTAGTTTCTGATTTAAGTTTAGGTAACGGAATTGGCTTAATTGTCCAGTTTAAAAGTATTACTGAAAGTGTGAAGGAACAGTCAAACCGACTTTTGGCAGTTGGGCAACAGTTGGGTTTAAATGGGGCAATTTATTCAGCAGAAAATGAGTTTAATCTATGGCAACGATTAACAGAAATAATACATCCTGCTGTTAATAATGCTGAAATAAGTTGCAAAATAGGAGTATTACCAACTACTGCGGTAGAGGTGATTAATCAAATAAATATCGGTTTGATTCATCTCAGTAGCGGTTTGGGTTTGGTGCGGTTGGAAAATAAAATTCAAGTTTTGGCGTTGCGTAAGTTATGTGAAACTAATTCGGGGTTTTTAAGTGTTTTATCTGCACCTGTGGAGATAAAAGAAAAGTTGGATGTTTGGGGTTATGATGGTAATGCTTTGCAGATTATGCGGGGGATTAAGGAACAGTTTGATGGTAATTATATTTTAAGTCCTGGTCGGTTTGTTGGTGGGATTTAAGGTTTAAGAAAACGAACCGCAGAGGCGCAGAGAACACAGAGGTTAAGAGGGGAAAGATAAATGCAAGTTTCACAGGGAACAGTTTGATGGTAATTATATTTTAAGTCCTGGTCGGTTTGTGGCTGGGATTTAGGATTTAAGAAAACGAACCGCAGAGGCGCAGAGAACGCAGAGGTTAAGAGGGGAATAAAATAATGCAAGTTTCAGATGGTGCTGTTAATAATACTGCTAGTATTAAGGATTTAAAGGGGTTTGATGTTAATCATCCTCCTGATCCTAAGTTGATTGATAGTTGTGTTCATTGTGGTTTTTGTCTTTCTACTTGTCCGAGTTATCGGGTGTTAGGTAAGGAGATGGATTCACCCAGGGGTCGTATCTATTTAATGGATGCTATTAATGAAGGTGAAATTGCTTTAAATACTGCTACTGTTGAACATTTTGATTCTTGTCTGGGTTGTCTTGCTTGTGTGTCAACTTGTCCTTCTGGTGTGCAGTATGATAAGTTGATTTCGGCAACTCGTCATCAGGTGGAGAGAAATTATAATCGCAGTTTTTCTGATAAGTTAATCAGACAATTGATTTTTTCTCTGTTTCCTAATCCTGATGTTTTAAGAATTTTACTTTTGCCTTTATTCGTTTATCAGAAGTTGGGTGTTTCTAAGTTATTACGCGCTACTGGGTTAATCAAGGCTATATCTCCCAGATTAGCAGCTATGGAATCTATTCTTCCTGAAATTACTGTTAAAACTTTTCAAGATAATTTACCAGATATCATCCCTGCAAAGGGTGAAAAAAGATATCGTGTGGGGATGATTTTAGGATGTGTTCAACGTCTATTTTTCTCTCCTGTTAATGAAGCGACAGTGCGGGTTTTAACTGCTAATGGTTGTGAAGTGGTAATTCCTAAATCTCAAGGTTGTTGTGCTGCACTTCCTGAACACCAAGGACAAACGGAACAAGCGAAAGCTTTAGCAAGACAAATGATTGATAGTTTTGCTGATACAAATGTCGATTTTGTGATTATCAATGCTGCTGGTTGTGGTCATACTTTAAAAGAATATGGTCACATTTTAGCTGATGACCCAGAATATGCAGAGAAAGCTAAAAACTTTGTCACAAAGGTGAAAGATGCACAGGAATTTTTAGCTAATGTGGGTTTAACTGCTACACTTTCACCATTAACTGATAAAAATCTCACTTTAGTTTATCAAGATGCTTGTCATTTATTGCATGGTCAAAAAATCAGTGTTCAACCCCGTCAGTTATTAAGAAAAATTCCTAGAGTGACGTTAAGAGAACCAATAGATGCGGCTTTGTGTTGTGGTAGTGCAGGTGTTTATAATCTGCTACAACCAGAAATTGCTGAGGAATTAGGTAAACAAAAAGCGCAGAATTTAATTAATACTGGTGCTGAGTTAATTGCTTCTCCTAACCCTGGTTGTAGTTTGCAAATTAGTAAATATTTGCCAGATAAAAGTATTTCTGTTATGCACCCAATGGAGTTGTTAGATTATTCTATTCGGGGAGAAAAATTGAAGATGTAATATCATTTTTCTGGGGAAAAACTCTGGCCTTTTGAGAGTAATTGATAAGTGGAACAGGCGGTTAGAAACCGCGTCTATACTGGGAAAACCCACCTGCGTGGGTTTCAAATCCTTAATTTTTCGTTAGTCCGCGCAGGCGGACTTTGTTTGTATAGCAGTGTTCGCCCTTGGCGTGGCGAAGCCATATTTCATTCGCCAAGCCTTAAGTTGACACCATTAAGCACTGCTAAACCCTGACAATGGACAAATGTTATAAATCTGCTGATTGTAGTTTTTCTAGTCGAGCGAAAACTTCTGCACTGTGAATACTGGGATTAACTTTAACAAAAGTATCTCTAAGAATACCCTGGGGATCAATGATAAAACTATGACGCATAGATACATAGCCAATCCAAGAACCATAGGCTTTACTAACTGCACCATTAGTATCTGCCAACAGGGGAAATTTTAAGCCTTCAGAATCGCAAAATTCGGCGTGGGAATCAATATCATCCGCACTCACACCAATAATCTGGGTATTTTTTTCTAGATATTTGGGTAAGTCTTGTTGAAAACGCCGCGCTTCAATAGTACAACCAGAAGTGAAATCTTGGGGATAAAAATATAAAACCACCCACTGACCACGCAAATCAGCAAGGGAAATTTTGCCATCTCCTGTATTGGTGGGTAAAGTGAAATCAGGGGCTGGTTGATTGATGGCTGGTAGTTTACCACCCATAGCATGAGCAGTGGGGGTAAAGTTAAACCAACTAATCAAGGAGAAACAGGTGGTAAATAAAACGGTAATAAAAGTGCGACGAGAAATCATTTTGCAAACCAGAATTATAACTTAATACAAGTTTACATTCTGGCTGCTTGCTATTCTGACACTGGTTTAGATACAGGCGGATTTTCTGCACTTTCAATATATTGGCTATCAATGAGGAAAGTACCTCTAGAAAAGCGCACACCCCAATATCCGCCAGGACGACGGTCAATGACTATACCTTCTTCACCAATGCTAATGACATCAGGAGGACGTAGCATGGGCATGGGGTCAGCAGTTTTGACGTAAGGTGGTAGGGTAACAACACGAACTTTACTATTAACAGGGAATTCTGGAGACATTTTAAAATTTTGGGAAAGTGTAATAATTTCTCACTTTTAACAGGAATTTGCTGCATTTTCCACATCTATTGTTTAATGAGTCAATAAACTTTATTAGTATCAACTTCAATTCAAAATGCCATGCCTGATGTAGTTGCAAACAAATATGATTTTTTACCCCGATTTTATCGGTTGGCCAGTGTCAGCGTGTTGTCTAATTTGATGGTTCCCTTAGCTGGGTTGGTGGATATTGCTTTTTTGGGACATTTGGCAGATATCCGTCACTTGGCTGGGGTAATTTTAGCAACTATTCTTTTTGACTACCTTTATCGGGTCTTAAAATTTATGAGATCAAGTACCAATGCCTTGACAGCCCAAGCTGTGGGACAGGATGAACCTCAAGCTGTGATCTTGGCGGGATTACGCAGTGGTTTAATTGCTTGCATAGTTGCTGTAGTAATTCTACTATTGCAATATCCTATCCAGAAGTTTGGTTTTTTGCTGTTGAGTGGTTCTCCAGAAATTGAAGCTTCTGGGGTGGATTATTTCTATGGACGAATTTGGGGCGCACCTGCTGTTTTGCTCAATTTTGTCCTCTTTGGTTGGTTTTTAGGGCGAGAAATGAATGGTGTAGTGCTGCTGATGTCCTTGGTTGGTAATGGTTCTAATGTGTTGCTTGATTATTTGATGATTGTGAAGTGGGGTTGGGAAAGTACGGGTGCGGGTGTTGCTACAGCTATCAGTCAGTATTTGGCGCTGGGAGTTGGTTTGGTTGGGGTTGGTTTAAGTATTGAGTGGCAAGTTTTAACAGCAGCACTATCACAAATGTTTGATTGGGTAGCAATTAAAGATGCTTTTGTTCTCAAGATTAATATTCTAATTCGATTTCTAGCTCTGATTTCTGCTTATTCTATATTTACTAATCTTAGTGCAATACAAGGAACGGAAACTCTAGCGGAAAATGGTCTGCTGTTGCAAATTGCTTTGTTGAGTCAGTTTACGGTTCAAGGTGTGGGGGTGACAACGCAAACTTTGACTGGCAATTTTAAAAGTAAGGGAAATACAGCACAGATGATTCCATTATTAACTGTCTCTATGATTGCAGGTTTAGCGATCGCATTACCATTTGCTGTTGTATCTATAATTTTTCCAGACCAAGTTTTTGGTCTGTTGACTAATCACCCAGAGGTAAACACTAATATTACTAAATATACAATCTGGTTGTTACCTGTTTTAGTAATTACAGCGATCGCTTTTATTCTCGAAGGTTATTTTATCGGTTTAAAAGCCGGTGCGAGTCTACGTAATGCTGTATTATTAGCTTTTTTTGTGGGTTTTTCACCTCTAGCGATCGCCGCTTGGTATTTCCACAATAACCATTTATTATGGTCAACTATAGTTTCTTACATGACAACTATTATGATAGCATTGGCAGTACAAGTACCCCAAACTTTGAATACCCAAGACTTAGAAAATCACAAACCTCTAGCTAATTCTTAACTACAATTTCCTGATTTTTTCCCCTTCTTTATTCTTTCTAAATAATGTTACCTCTTAAATTACACCAAACATTTTCTGCACATCAGTTAATGGTAAATGCCAAAGTAGTTCAGGTTGCCAAATATCTGGATCGAAGTTAGAATCACAACCACGTTGATAGGCTTTTTGTAATCTTTCCCAAGCAAACTGTTGTTGATAATTGAGATTTTTGTAAATCATTCGCAACAATCCTAAGCCTAACATTAAGTTAGTAATTGTGAATTTTGCTCCTAGTAAAAATGCTTGTAATTCTGCTTCACCAATGGGATCTGTAGCGTAACCTGCCAGAACATGAACACCGTCATGTAGTTGTTTGCGGCGAGTTCCAGTGATGAATGGTTGTAAGTTGTTTTGATTGAGAAAATCAGCCCAAGTTCTGCCAAATGTGCCTTGAGGAAGGGATTTTAATTTATCAATCTCTACAATTTGCGGAACATTTAATCCCTTAGCTTCAGTAAAATGATCTAATAAATCTAAAAATTTTTCAACTCGATGAGCAGACTTGGAATAAGTGGTAAAGTATTGCATAAATTTATAAATGAGATTTTTTCTGATCAAACTACACCGGATTTTTAGATGTAGAGACATTATCAATAACATCTCTACAGAATTTATTTGATCTAACTTGTAAAAACTTTATTTGACTATTGAGGGTTACTTTGTTGACGACGTGAAGCCTTATTTTCCCACATTTTCTTAAGTTGTTCCCGTTGTGCTGGAGTCAGAACAGCTTCCATTTGTTGTTTTGATGACTTTCTAATTTCTTGTATTCTGGTTTTTTGAGCTTCAGTTAAATTCAAGGAAGCGAAAGGTTCTCTCTTACCTCTACCTTTACCTTCGCTTCTACCTTCACCTTGTGAACGCTGATTTCGACGTTCTTGCATTTGTGCTTTTAACTGTTCTTTTTGTGCTGGTGTCAGAACCTTATCCATTTCTGCACGGGTATTGCGGCCAATTTCTTGCATTTTGGCTTTTTGTTCATCTGTCAGTCCCAATTTTTTCCAAGGACCTTTTTGGGTAAATTCTTTACCTGCTTGAGGAGAAGGGGCTGTTTGTTGTGCTTGTGCTACAAAGGGGGTTGCAGTTAAAGTCAGAGCAAAAGCAGCAGCGATAAATGATAATGTCTTGCGTTTCATAAGACCTCGCGGTAAGTGGGAAACTCAGTGTCTTCAGACCTGAGAGGGAAACTACTCGAGCGGTTTTAACCGCTTTAAATATTTTTTCATTACCGCCTTGGAGTTAGGAAATTCGGGGTACTTTTGTGATGTACTTTCAACGGGACAATTACCGATTCAAATTTTCTAACTCTGTACGCATAATGTGTTGCACGCGATGTGCCTCCCTTTCGGGGTAATGTTAGCTTCGACCTGTTATAAGAGCTTTTTAGACTTGCAACACTGTTTCAGTGACCTTAAAACTGTTTAATTGCAAATGACAGAGCGGGGAACTAGCTACGCATTCCGAGGTGTCGTGACTCAAATAACGGCTACCCTTCGACTTACGCTCAGGGTGGTCTGGTCAGTACGGCTTGCTTGATTACTCTTGCAAGCCCAGTCCCTTTAGGGCTGGGTTACTGACAAAATCCCTTGTGTTTTTCCTGGTTGGATGTCACCATAATATGAACTTATCCCCAATTATCACATGAGTCAAAAGTCACGTCTATAGCCATGACTTTAGTCATGCTCCAAATCTGGTCAATATGTAGCACAATAAAGTATTCAGATTTCAGGCACTTTTGAATTTTGAATTTTGAATTTTTATGTCTCGTCCTATTCAATTTAATAATCATCCCTTTCGGTTTCTGCTTTATTTAGAATGGGTATTACTGGGGCTTTCTGTGTTAATGGTAGTTACTCCCTCCCCATCACCAAAATTTGCCACCCGGTTTCCAGAGTTAACTATCTGTAGTTTAGCTTTTTTTGGTTTGATGGGGTTACGATTACCTACTAGTAATAAATTTTGGAAAATTATATATACAGCTACTGAAGTATTTTTAATTTTAACTACTGGCTTTTTCGGTGGAAGAACGGCTAGACTTTTTCCTTTTCTTTATTTAATTTTAGTAACTCGTAGCTGTTTGATTTTTCAATTACCAGGACGGTTAGCGGTTACTTTTTTATCATTTATATTTTTTCTACTCACACTAAAAACTCGATTTCCAGATAACAGATTAACACCAGTATTACATGATCGTTTTAGGTTTTTTAGTTTTAGTTTGGCAGTTTTATTTGGCTTGAGTTTAATATTTGTTCTCCTATTAATGAATGCTGTTTTATCAGAGCGCGAAAGCAAAAATAAATTAGCTCATGCTAACGCAAAACTCCGTCAATATACTCTGCAAATTGAAAATCAAGCTACCTTAGAAGAGCGAAACCGTATTGCTAGAGAAATTCATGATTCTCTCGGACATTCTCTGACGGCTTTAAATCTTCAATTAGAAACAGCTTTAAAACTTTCTAAGTCTGATATGCCTAGAGCTATGACATTTTTAGCAACAGCTAAGGAACTAGGAACAAAAGCTTTACAGGATGTACGTCAATCAGTTTCTACTATCAGATCCCACCCCTTAGAATCACAATCTTTAGAACAGGAAATTGCTATATTAATCAAAGATTTTCAACTGGCAAATGGGATTTTGCCAACTTGTATTATTTCCTTAAAATATTCTCTATCCAGAGAAATGAGTATACCCATTTACCGCATTATTCAAGAGTCATTTACAAATATTTCTAAATATGCCAAAGCTTCATCTGTACAACTGGAATTAATGACAACGGAAAAAGCTATAAAATTAATAGTTCAAGATAATGGTCAAGGTTTTGATATTAGCCAGAATACAACTGGTTTTGGTTTGCAAAGTATGCGCGATCGCACTTTGGCATTAGGAGGAGAATTAACAATTAACTCTGCTCCTGGTGCTGGTTGTGAGATTATAGTTGATATTCCTTTAAATAACTGGAAATCATGATTAAAGTTTTACTTGTAGATGATCAAGGTTTAATCCGTCAAGGTTTAAGAGCATTATTAGAATTAGAAACCGATTTAGAAATAGTTGGGGAAGCAGAAAACGGTGAAATTGCTATTAGTTTAGTGGAAAAATTACAGCCAGATGTAGTTTTAATGGATATCAGAATGCCTATTATGGATGGAGTTGCAGCAACAAGAGAAATTCAAAAACGCTTTACCACTACAAAAATTTTAGTATTGACAACATTTGATGATGATGAATATGTCAAAGCTGCATTACAAAATGGTGCAATGGGTTATTTACTTAAAGATACACCCTCAGAAGAATTAGCTGTTGCTATTCGTGCTGTTGATAAAGGCTATTCTCAACTAGGTCCGGGAATAGTCAAAAAACTGCTGACTCAGTTTCCCTCCCCAGCACCAACCTTACCACCGAGTTTAGCTGAATTAACACCTAGAGAGAAAGAGGTTTTACGATTAATTGCTACAGGTGCTAGTAACCGAGAAATTGCCCAAGAACTCTACATTTCTGAGGGAACAGTTAAAAATCATGTTACTAACATTTTAAGTAGACTTGATTTGCGCGATCGCACTCAAGCTGCTATCCTTGCTAATACTTATTTTTCCTCTTTGTACTAAAAATGCTCTAATCTATTTTGTGACTGAATGATGGAGTTTCCTAAGAATTATTGCTGATAATTATTTTTTTGTTAAAATTATGCTTAGGTATTTTTTTGATGAGTTTAAAAAAAATCATACCAACTTCACACTAACTTCATACAGATAAATTTGCATCTTCTCGGAACACAATGACAGCTATATATACTTTTCTAACCACTAACCCATAAATGAGCATGGACTCACATAAACTTAATTTATGTTAACGATAAAGAAACCTAATTTCAGTAGTATTACGGTGTGATATTAGTTTTGAATCCCAGATAATGAACTGAACTCAAGAGGAAATAAGGATAGCTCGACAAACAAAGCATAAATTTACACAGTGAAGTAATGAAAAATATCTACATTGGAAAAATAAAAAAAGCCAAAATAGATTTTCATAATTCTACGTAAAAATACGGCTTACTTGCATTAAACAGAGGTAAATAATATGCCAGAATTACTAAGACCAACACTAGGAGATTTCAACAGCATAGTATGTTTCAAAGCAGTAATTATCGGCATGGAAGAAGCTTTAGGAGAAAAAGCCACAGCCATTGCCCTAACGACAGCTGGACGCGCACGGGGCAAACAAATAGCTGCAAGTTTGGGTTTATCAGGATCTGTAGACTCCTTGGATGTAGCACAAGCAAAATTAGCCCTAGCCGTAGGTAAAGACGGAACCAGACTTTGCATAATTGATAAAATTGTTAGAGATGGTGATACCATTAAAGTATACATATCTGAAACAGTTTGTTCAGCAGGTGAACTACAGGGTTCAGAACGCAAGTGTACCTTTACATTGGGCGCTGTTTGGGGAGCATTAGAAGAAATACTTAACAAACGTTTACGGGGAGTGCATACTGAATCAGTCCTCAAAAGCGGTACTCACGACGTATTTGAATTTACAAACCGCGACTAAAAAATCTGTAATTTTAAATCACAGATCAAGACTTTATTTAATCAGGAATAAATTTCCTACTCACGACCAAATTTGAAGCAACCTGGAGAATAAATTATTATGGCAATTAACACAGAAAAATTGGGTCTGATTTTGCAAAACTTTGTAGCTGCTACAACAGATGTTCAAGGAGCAGCACTTGTTACCCCAGATGGTTTACCTTTAGCCACAAGTTTACCCGGTGCAATGGACGAAGAACGGGTATCAGCAATGTCAGCATCTATGCTGTCTTTAGGTGAAAGAATAGGTATTGAGTTAGCTAGAGGTACAGTTGATCGGATCTTTGTAGAAGGAAAGAAAGGCTTTGGTATCTTAACAGGTTGTGGTGAAGATGCAGTCTTCCTAGTTTTAGCTAGTGAAACAGCTAAACAGGGGGTATTAATGCTAGAAATTAAACGTGTTCTTGCAGAACTCAAGCTAGTTTTGGTCTAGATGATCTATATCAAAAGTCACTCAATTCTAAGTTCCCTCCTAAATAAATATCAAATTAAGTGAGGGAACTTTTTATCTAATACCAAAAAGCTGTAAATAACATTTAGGAGCTTAGTCAAACTAGTGAATAATGAATTATTAATTGTTTATTTATGGAGTAAATAAACATGGAGATTATGCGCTTGATGGTGACGGGATCTGTAGGCGCGGGAAAGTCCACCTTTATCCGCTCCGTCAGTGAAATTGAAGTTGTAGATACAGATACCCGTGCCACAGATGAAACAGCATTACTGAAACAAAGAACCACAGTCGCCTTTGACTTTGGTCGGCTGCAATTTGGACCCGACATGGCTTTACACCTTTATGGTACACCTGGTCAGTCTCGTTTTGATTTCATGTGGGATATTTTAATTCGCAAAGCTCATGCTTATATCGTACTGATAGCAGCACATCGAGCTAGAGAATTTCGTTATGTACGTAAAATTCTCAACTTTATGCAAGAACGCGCTGACATTCCCATGATTCTTGGTCTCACACATACAGATTGTACTGGAGCTTGGTCTGAAGAAGATGTATATCTTGCTCTGGGATATGTTGATGAAGCCCAACGACCTCCTATGGTTAGAGTCAACCCTAATCAAGGAGATTCTGTAGCTGAAGCAGTAATTGTTCTAGTGCAGCATTTAATGGAAAGTTGTGCAGTTTAATTTACCGCAGCAGTCAGCAGTCAAATCATTTTTGTAGAAAATTATTCTGATTAGTTAACTATTTTTATTCCCCCTGGGGGGAGGTGGATTATGACTATTACTGGTAACTTTGCAGATTTTTCCTTACCCGAACTCCTTCAGTTTTTAGATCAAGGAAAAAAAACCGGAATACTTTACATTGAGTTTTTAGCTGAGGACAATGATAAAAAGAAAAAGCAAGTCTATTATATCTGGTTACACCAAGGCCGTGTAGTTGCTGCTGCTGATCGTTTAGATCAACAAGCTTTAACATTAATGATTGCTCAAAGGGGATGGATAAGCGAGCGAGTAATTTCTAGAGTAACTCAAATTTCCGCTTGTTTTGTCAACTCGCCACTAGGGTTGTGTCTAAAATCTCAAGGACTACTACAACCAGAACAACTAAAACTACTATTTAATAGCCAAGTTTTACGTCCAGTATGTGGCTTATTCCAAGTCAAAGATGCTCTATTTAGATTTGAGCCAACACCAACATTACCTTTAGGGGAAATGACTGGCTTGAGTATGTCTGCAACTGAGGTCATATTAATTGGACTGCGTGCGTTACGAGATTGGAGAGCTTTAGAAGAAAAACTCCCAGACCCTACTTCTGGTTTATCCGGTTTGATGGTCAAACAGCCCAAACTACAGCTAAATGCTCAAGAATGGCAAGTGTGGGAATTTGTAAATGGACAGGTTTCTTTACAGTATATTGCTAATCAACTCAATCTACCGATAGTAAATGTACAACAAATTGCTTTCCGACTCATCGTAGTTGGTTTAGCAGAAGAGTATTTCATGGTTGCGGCTACACCTACCTTAACTCTGGATGAATCTTTTTCTACTCCTACTCCCACAATCACTTTTCCAGAACCAGTACCGGAAACTGTACCTGCAAGTAGACTCATAGAAAAGTCTCCAGAAAAGCCCGCTGTTAGTCAATCATTCCTCAAAAATTTAGTTGGTTTTCTTCGTAGTAAAACCTCATAATTAAAAAGGCAATTTTGGTGTAACATTTAGGCAAAAATGAATAAGACAAGGTGCATAATTTTCTAACTCTGGTAAAAGATAAAAAACAGTCATATAATCTTTTACAGAGTATACAAAGAAATTAGTTCAACCAACAGGTTAAGAGAATAACCACTGACAACTGATAGCTGATAACAATTAACTAATTTACTCACATCTATTTTTTTTAAGGATTAATGATGACTATCGAACCTACCGCTTTCATGACCAAGATGGAAACCAGAATTGGATTTACTGCTGAAGATAAATCTATTCTTAAATCCAACGCCGACTGGGGTAAAGACAATGCTGCAAAAATGGCTGATCATTTCTATGCTTATTTAGGACGTGATGAAGAAATGAATGCCATTTTAAATGCACAAGAGGGACGAATGCACCGCCTCCATGAAACATTTATTGAATGGTTTCACCAAATGTTTACAGGAGTGGATGATTGGAGCGAAAAATATGCTAAAATACGTTGGCATATTGGACTTGTCCATGTCAAAATTGGAATTGCCCCTCAGCACGTAGTTCCAGCTATGGCAGTAGTCGTTCATGAAGTTGGTAAACAATTAAGAGTTGATGCCAAATCAGAAGAATTAAAAGAAGCATTGGGTCGAATTTGCATGATTGATTTAGCTTTTATTGAGCAAGCTTATGTAGAAGTTTCCTCAACTGCGGTACTTAGAGAAACTGGTTGGTCAGAAGCCTTATTCAAACGACTTATTGCCACTGGTGCATCCTCTATGTAAGCGCAAGTTTGGAAAGTTAATCAGATTAATTTAATAAAATTTCTGGTGCTTATTTTTCTATAACTTTTTGCCTCCATAAATTCAAAAAATTCAACCGCCCTGGGATATTACCGGGGCTTTTTTTATGTAAAATTTATGCGAATAAATCTAGACATTCTTTGCTTAAAATTCCTTTAGTTATTTTGATTTTTCTAAATGATTTACTGACTACTTCTTCACAAGATATATTAATTTGTGCCTGATTAATCGAAATTAAATCTGCAATTGAAGCGCCATAGATGATTTCTGATATTCCTGTCCATACACAAGCAGTAGCGCACATCGGACAGGGTTCACCTGTGGTATATATACAATAGCCTTCTAAAGTAGGATTTTTGAGTTTAGCGGTAAAATTGCGTATGACATTAATTTCTGCATGGGCTGATGGGTCACTGTTTAGTCTCACAGTATTATAAGCGGCTGCAACTACTTGATTATCTTTAACTATCACAGCACCATAGGGTGTATCTCCTTTTTTTGCTTCTTCTATGGCTAGACGCATAAAATATTCTTGGTTCATTTTCACAGGATATTTAAATAGGATAAGTAGGTAGGCGTTGAAATTTATCGTTGAGGCAAGGCAAGAGGCAAGAGGCAAAAGGCAAGAGGGAAGAGACTTTGAGGGATTTTACATTTTGTAACATACCTCGTTTTTTTCAAGCCGACTTACTTAATTTCTTTCTCATAATAGGGCATTTTTACTGTCATTGTTGTGAATTTGTGAATTTTTTTGGGATATGATATTACTAAACCGAGCAAAAATAGAATTTTACTTAACAGACTTAGAAACGCCAATTGGTAAAGCAATTAATTTAACAATTGCCTCGCTAGTTTTATTATCATCAGGAATTTTTGTGGCGGAAACTTATAATATTTCTAATGATGCTCGTTTAGAAATAAGGGCATTAGATACTTGCATATTAATAGTTTTTGCTATCGAATATTTACTGCGCTTATGGAGTGCAGAAAATAAACTTAAATATATTTTTAGTTTTTATTCAATTATTGATTTAATGGCTATATTACCATCTTTAATTGGTTTTGTAGATATTAGATTTATCCGTTTGTTGCGATGGTTTAGAATTTTGCGATTAATCAGATTTATAGATAGTAGATTTTTATTTAAGAGTATCAGCAGTGAAGATAGCGTAATTTTTACACGAATATTATTTACATTATTTGCTATTATTTTTGTTTATTCTGGCTTAATTTATCAAGTTGAGCATCCAGTTAATCCACAAAACTTTGGCACTTTTTTAGATGCCTTTTATTTTTCAGTTGTGACAATGACGACTGTAGGATTTGGTGATTTAACTCCCATTTCTGAACTAGGGCGGTTACTAACCGTATTGATGATTTTAACAGGGATAGCCTTGATTCCTTGGCAAGTAGGAGATTTAATTAAACGATTAGTCAAAACAGCTAATCAAGTAGAAAATGTTTGTTCAAATTGTGGTCTAAGTTTTCATGATACAGATGCTGAGTTTTGTAAAATATGCGGTACTAAGTTGCCTGTAAGAAACGTAAATTAAGGAGGAAAATATTGATTTACAAGGATGATGACTTAAAATCTCCTTTGCAACATTTTGTTATGGGTTTACCACCCCTCACATCAAAACTCAATCATTAGGTTACTATGTCTATGTCTTGTTTAAGAGTATAATTATGACCCAAACATTTTATGTAAATCCTGTTACGGGTGCTGATACTAATCCTGGTAGTCAACAAGCACCATTCAAAAGCATTTCTAAAGCTTTACAACAAGCCACAATCACCAATAAAATTCAACTTGCAGATGGTAATTACAATGCAGGTAGTGGTGAAATTTTTCCTCTTACTGTACCCGTTGGCGTAATATTAGTAGGTAATGAAGCTAACAAAGGTAACGGCGTTTTCATTGAAGGTAGTGGTAACTATCTGAGTCGTACTTTTGCTGGTCAAAATGTCACCTTTGTGTTATTGAACAATGCAGAACTCCGAGGAGTGACTGTAACTAATTCTGCTAGTCGTGGTACTGCTGTCTGGATTGAATCAAGTACGCCTACGGTTGCTAATAGCACCTTCACCAAATGCAAGCGTGAAGGAGTTTTTGCCACAGGTGATGCTAACCCTGTAATTCAAAATAATATTTTCAGTGAAAATGCGGCTAATGGTATTTCCATTGCCAAAAATTCTCAAGGTCAATTTCAGGGTAATATCTGTGTTAACACTGGTTTTGGTTTTGCTATCAGTGATACTACATCACCCACGCTTACAGATAATAAGATTTATGAAAACCGTTCTGGGATAGTAGTTTCTGGTAGTTCACGTCCTATATTACGGAATAATCTCAGTGAGAAAAACACTGATGATGGTTTAACAATAATTTCTAATGCCTTACCTGATATCGGCAGTACCAATAATCCTGGTGGTAATATTTTCCGTAATAACGGTAAATTCGATGTCCAAAATGCCAGTACCAACACTCTGGTTTCTTTGGGAAATCAAATAGATGCGGCTAAAGTTAAGGGAAATATTCAGTTTGTTGGGAGTGCAACTCCAACTCCAACTCCAACACCTGCACCAACTCCAACTCCAACTCCAACACCTGCACCAACTCCAACTCCAATTCCAACTCCAACACCTGTACAGATACCGATACCGATACCTGTACCAACTCCAACACCTGCACCAACTCCAACTCCAACCAATACATTAACTGATATTGGTAATCATTGGGCATCTGCGTTTATTCAGGAACTAGTCAGACTCGATATTATCAAAGGTTATCCAGACCGCACATTTAAACCTAATGCAACCATGACAAGAGCGCAATATGCTGCATTACTGGTAAAAGCTTTCAATCCACCCAATAAACGTGCTGCTATTAACTTCAAGGATGTGTCAGCGAGTTTTTGGGCATTCCAAGTTATTCAGCAAGCATATCAAGGGCAATTTTTGTCTGGTTATCCTAATAATACCTTTGCTCCTAATCAAAATATCCAACGAGTACAAGTGATTGTTTCTTTGGTAAATGGACTGGGGTTATCTGCAAGTTCCACAGCCAGCAATGTATCTTTTGATGACCAAGCAAAAATCCCTAGCTATGGTAAGGATGAAGTGATAATTGCCACACAAAAGCGAATGATTGTTAATTATCCCACAGCGAAATTACTCAACCCTACCCGTGATGCAACAAGGGCTGAGGTGGCTGTGATGGTGTATCAAGCTTTACTTGATGCTGGTCGTGTAGCAGCGCTTAATTCACCTTATATTGTTGTTTAATTGATAACAATTAGGACTAAAGCTGCGTGTCACACCAAAAATCTGTTGTAGGGTGCGTCAGATATCAACAATCTGTTTATTTACAGGATTTATGCAGTCTGACGCACCCTACCAATGTTCCAGTTGCGTAAGTCCTGACAATTTTAAATGAACAATTTAGATCCCCGATTTCTTCAGAAAGTTGGGGATTTATTATATATTTCATGTTTATGGGATTCTGTGTGATTGATTAGTTATAATTGAGTATTGCTCTACACCCCACATCTACGTAAAGGCTTGTTAGATAACAATGTTATTCTCTTCCTTGATAGAAGTCAATAATCTAGAACAGGCAGTGGCTGATACTCCATTAGTTGTGACAGCTGATACACTAGCAACTGATGCGATCGCCCTCATGAGTAACGCTAGGGGAAGTTGTACATTACCGGAAGAGGATACCAGTTACCTATTGAGTGATTGCCGTGCCAGTTGTGTATTGGTAATGGATAGAACTGAGTTACTAGGAATTTTCACAGAGCGAGATGTGGTGAGATTGAGTGCGGAGGGGCGAAAAATTGCCGGAGTGGCGATCGCTGATGTGATGACTCGCTGTGTGATCACTATGCAACTCTCGGAATTTACGGATATTTTTGTGGCTCTCAATCTCTTTCAACGCCACCGGATTCGTCATCTACCGATTCTTGATGATCATGGACAAATAGCGGGACTGCTTACCCACGAAAGCTTACGGCAACTGTTGCGTCCTGTGGATTTGTTGCGCTTACGTCTAGTATCGGAAGTTATGAGCAGTCGTATTGTTAAAGCTGCGCCACAAACTTCGGTGTTAGATATCACCAAATTAATGGCACGGGATAATGTCAGTTCGGTGATCATTGTTGAAGAGCAAAGTTCTCTTCTGATACCAGTAGGGATTATGACTGAACGTGATATTGTGCAGTTTCAGGCTTTAGGGCTGGATTTGCAGAGCATTCAGGCGCAAACAGTTATGAGTAGTCCGGTTTTTTCTTTGTCACCAAAAGAAACACTATGGACAGTATTAATGCTGATGCAATCCAGGCGCATCAATCGGGTAGTAATTACAGGGGAACAAGGAGAATTACTAGGTATTGTCACCCAAACTACCTTGCTACAAGCCTTGAATCCTCTGGATATTTATAGTTTGGTAGATAATCTCAAGCAGAAGGTATCACAGTTAGAAGTAGAAAAATTGGAGTTATTACAAATTAGAAATGCACAACTAGAGCAAGAAGTAAAAAAACGCACCGCAGAGTTGCAAGCGCAAGCGGAACGGGAAAGGCTGTTGAGTGGAATTACTAGCCGCATCAGGATATCATTGGACTTGCAGGCAACCTTAAATGCGATCGCAATTGAAGTGCGACAATTTTTGAATTGCGATCGCGTGATTGTCTATAAATGTCATGAAAATGGCAATGGTATAATTATTGCTGAAGACGTGAAACCAGGATGGTTATCTTTACTGGGGCAATCAGTCAGTGACCCTTGTTATATACCCGATTGGATAGAACAGTATATTAATGGCAGGATACAAGTTGTTGATGATATTACTACAGATGATATAAGTCTCTGTAATCGGCAACTATTAGACAGTCTGCAAATCAGAGCTAAAATTTTAGTTCCTATTGCTGTTGGTGATCAACTCTGGGGATTAATGTTAGCTTGTCAAAACGATACTTCCCGAATTTGGCAACCAGAAGAAACTGAATTACTGCAACAGTTGTCTGTTCATGTAGCCATTGCCATCCAGCAAGCAGATTTGTATCATCGCGTACAGCTAGAACTTCAAGAAAGACAACGTGCCGAAGCTGCTTTAGCCGCATCTGAAAAACTTTACCGCACCACCTTGAGCAAGATTTCTGATGCTGTATTTGTTACCGATAACCAGGGTAAATTTACTTTTGTCTGTCCTAACATAGATATTCTCTTTGGCTATTCAGTAGAAGATATTGCGGAGATGGGCAACATTCAAGTTCTACTGGGTGAAGATTTATTTGATTCACAGGAGTTGGTATTATGTGGTGAAATTGCCAACATCGAACGCGATATTATTGATCAACAAGGTAGGACACATACAGTCCTAGTGAATGTTAAGCAAGTAACAATTGGTGAAGGTACTCATCTGTATTCCTGTCGCAACATCACTGAACGCAAACAAGTAGAAAAAGCATTACAAGATAGTGAAAAACGTTTGCGAACCATAGTCGAAACCAGTGCTAGTGGTCTTGTTACCGTGGATCGTCAAGGTAGCATAGTATTCGTCAACCCTGCTGCTGCGAGGATGTTTGGTAGAGAGATGGAAATTCTCTGCGGCTGGCCCTTTGCCCTTCCTTATGATTATGATAGTCATCGGGTAGAAGAAATTGAAGTATTGCAAGCATCTGGTCAGCGACGCACTGTAAATATGCAAGCTGCGTCCATTGATTGGGAAGGACAAAATGCTTTTTTGATGTCACTTTCGGACATCACCGAATTAAAACAAACAGAAGAATTATTGCGTCAAAGTGAAGCTAAATATCGGCTGTTGGTGGAAAATCTACCTGTGGGTTTGGTTGTTCACGCCGTTGATACTACTATTATCACTTGTAATGCTAAAGCCTGTGAACTTTTAGAACTTAATATCTCTCAAATGCAGGGAAAAACTTCCCTAGATCCAGATTGGCATTTTTTGAGGGAAGATGAAACAGTGATGCCACATTCAGAATATCCCATCAATCAGGTGATTTGTACACTGCAACCTCTGACAAACTATGTAGCTGGGGTGCATAGACCCGAAAGTAAAACCCAAATTTGGTTATTGGTAAATGCTTTTCCTGAATTTAATAACGATGGAATTTTAAAACAAGTAGTAGTCACATTTGTTGATATTAGTGAACGACAAGCCGCATTAAAAGAACTTAAACAGGCGGAAATTGCCCTGAGAAACAGTGAAGAACGGTTTCGACAAATTGCAGAGAATTTGCCGGAAGTAATTTGGATGACCAATATAGAAAAGTCAGAAATAATTTTTGTCAGTCGCCAATATGAAAAAATTTGGGGTCGGACGCTGGAAAATCTTTGCCAGCAACCGATAACCTGGGTTACTGCTATTCATGAAGATGATCGAGAACGGGTTATAAAAGCAATACCAAATCAAATTACACCCGGTGAATATGATGAAGAGTATAGGGTTATTCAACCTGATGGTACAGTGCGCTGGATTCGCGATCGCGCTTTTCCCATCGCCAATGATCAGGGTCTAGTTTACCGTATAGCTGGTTTTGCTGAAGATGTTACCGAACGCAAGGAAGCAGAAGCAGAATTACAGCAACTTAATGAGGAACTAGAAGCTAGAGTTGAGCAACGGACTACTGCTTTACAAGAATCACAGGCTATGCTGCAATTGGTACTAGATACTATTCCGCAGCGTGTATTCTGGAAAGATGATCAATCAGTGATTAGAGGTTGTAACCGCATTTTTGCAGAAGATGTGGGTCAAACCCCAGAAAAAATTATTGGCTCTGATCCTTATGATATATCTGCAACTTGTGAAGAAGTTGATTTTTATTTAGAATGCGATCGCCATATCATGACTACTGGTGAATCACAAATGCACATTAAAGAAACTATGCATAAACCTGATGGTTCTTTAATGTGGATAGAAACTAACAAAGTACCATTGCGAGATGTTGACGGTCATATTATTGGCGTTCTGGTAACTTATGAAGATATTACCAGCCGACGTAGTGCGGAAGAAGCCTTGCGCTACAGTGAAGAAAGATTCCGCATTGCTTTAAATAATTCGCCTATTGTCGTATTTAACCAAGACCTTGATCTGCGCTATACATGGATTTATAACCCTGCTATGGGCTATAAAGTTGAAGAAGTGGTTGGTCGGTTTGATACTGATATCTTCCTAGCCAAAGATGCTGAAAAATTAGAAACTTGGAAACGTCAGGTGATAAAAACAGGTCAAGGAATGAGAGAGGAAATTGTCATTGGTACAGAAGATAATTTTATTTGTTATGTGTTAACAATAGATCCTCTGCGCGATCGCAATGGTGAAATAGAAGGTGTAACTTGTGCAGCTCTAGATATCACTGACCGCAAAAAAGCAGAAATGGCTTTAAAAGAAAGTCAGTATTTAATTCAACGGATCACCGAAGCCAGTCCAGATATTCTTTATATTTACGATTTGCAAGAAAAATGCAACGTTTACACTAACCGAGAAATTGCCAGATTGCTAGACTATTCTCCCGCACAAATACAAAGTATGGGAGCAGAATTTCTGCCGCAAATCGCCCATCCTGATGATCTGCCCAAAATGTCTGATTATCTTGCTCGGTTTGCTACAGCTAATGATGAAGATATCAGAGAAATTGAATATCGGATGCGCGATCGCCAAGGCAACTGGCACTGGTTTATTAGTCATGATACTGTATTTAGTCGTGATGTTGAAAATCAACCTAAACAAATTATTGGTGCAGCTTTAGAAATGACAGAACGTAAACAAATGGAGGCAGAATTACGTCAAACTAATGCCGAACTTGCCCGTGCAACTCGCCTCAAAGATGAATTTCTAGCGAATATGAGTCACGAATTACGGACCCCTTTGAATGCGATTTTGGGAATGTCAGAAGGATTACTAGAAGAAGTATTTGGGGAAACTAGCGATCGCCAAAAACAAGCCATCAAAACTATCGAACGCAGTGGTAAACACTTACTAGAATTAATTAATGATATTCTTGATCTCTCCAAAGTTGAAGCCGGTAAACTAGAACTGCAACTTGCTCCTGTTACTTGTAGCTATCTTTGTGATTCTAGTTTGACATTTGTTAAACAACAGGCATTGAAAAAAAATATTCAGCTATCTATAGAAATTCCCCCCCATCTACCAGATTTAATTGTTGATGAGCGTCGGATGCGTCAAATGCTCATTAATTTGCTCAACAATGCCGTTAAATTCACTCCCAACGGTGGCAGCGTTAAGTTAGTTGTACACCAGGAGATAGGGTGCAGGGGAGCAGGGGAGAATAACTTTTTTCTATTCCCAGTCCCCAATCCCCAATCCCCAATCCCCAGTCCCCAGTCCCCAGTCCCCAATCCCCAATCCCCAATCCCCAGTCCCCAGTCCCCAATCCCCAATCCCCAATCCCCAAATCAATGGATTTGTTTTTCAGTAATTGATACCGGAATTGGTATTGCTAAAGAGGAATTAGATAAACTATTTCAACCTTTTGTGCAGATTGACAGCAGTCTAAATCGTCAACATAATGGTACAGGATTAGGTTTAGCTTTGGTACAGCGACTGGTAGACCTACATGGTGGTCAAATAACAGTAACTAGTCAAATAAATCAGGGTAGCTGTTTTACAGTTCGCATACCCTGTATAGAGAAATCAGCAGATGAGAAAAAAACTCTATTACCAGCCACTTATCAACTATTACCGCATCATCAATCCCCAACTTCTCAAGTGCTGATTATCGAAGATTCGATGGTTGCAGCCGAACAGATAGCCAGATATTTGCATGAACTAAATCTGCAAACTACCATCTATACCAGAGGTGACGGAGCTATTAATGAAGCCATCCGTATTAGTCCGATGCTAATATTTTTGGATATTCAATTACCCAACTTGTCTGGATGGGAAGTTCTCAAACAACTCAAAGCACATTCAGACACTCAAAGTATTCCTGTAATTGTGATTTCGGTAGTTGATGAGCGATCGCAAGCATTATCTTTAGGTGCAACTGATTACTTAGTTAAACCTATTAGTCGCGAACAAATGTCTCAAGCAATAAATAAACTCCAAGCACCAAATAATTCCCCAACAAATGAACTGATTATTCCCACAACTACCCCAGTTGCAGCATCAATTGAACCAATATCCCCAGCTTTAATCCTACTTGCAGAAGACAACGAAGCCAATATTGCCACCATCTCCAACTATCTGGGTGCTAGGGGATATAGTTTAATTATGGCAAAAAATGGTCAAGAAGCTGTTACTCTCACTAAAGAACAACATCCTAATTTGATTCTTATGGATATCCAAATGCCCGGTATGGATGGATTAGAAGCCATGCGTCTCATTCGTGCCGATCACCAGTTCACACATACACCAATTATCGCCTTGACAGCATTAGCCATGCCAGGGGATAAAGAAAAGTGTATTGCATCTGGAGCTAATGATTATTTAACTAAACCAGTCAAGTTGAAATTTCTAGTTGAGAAAATTCAACAACTATTAAATCAGGTGACAGGTGACAGGTGACAGGTGACAGTTTGAAAAGTTTGAAAAGTTTGAAAAGCGACTAGAAGTCGCGGCTACACAGACAAAACCCACCTCCGTGGGTTTCAAACCCTTGATTTTTCATTAGTCCACGTATCCCTTACGGGACCGTAGGAATAGGTGGACTTCGCTTGTGTAGTAGCGTATCCCTAACGGGAGCCGGAGGCATCTTTATATTCGCCCAAAACTTTTCAAACATCCTCTAAGAGGGAATAGGGAAAACCGATAACTGATAACTGATAATGGAAACACCAGCAAAAATTTTAATTATTGATGATGAACCTGATAACTTTGATGTTATTGATGCACTATTAGATAGTGAAGGTTATGACTTAAGTTATGTAGCGAATGGACTGCAAGCCTTGGATCTTCTGGCTGCTTTTCAACCCGATGTAATTTTGCTAGATGTGATGATGCCGCAAATGAATGGCATTCAATTCTGTGAAAAATTTAAATCAAATATGCAATGGAAACATATTCCAGTAATTATGGTAACAGCTTTGAATTCCAACGAAGATTTAACCAAATGTATAGCTATAGGGGCTGATGATTTTATCAGTAAACCCGTCAATGGCATGGAATTGAGGGCGCGAGTGAGATCCATGTTACGCATTAAGCAACAATATGATTCTTTGCAAGAAATTCTCCACTTGAGGGAAGACCTTTCTAATATGATTGTTCATGATTTGCGAAATCCTTTAACTTCAATTATTTTAGCCGCAGAAATGTTAAAAGTTGGTAATTTATCAACTGAACGTCAGTTTCAAAAAAGTAATCAGATCATTGCATCTGGACAACAATTGCAAGCCATGATTGATAGTTTGTTATTAATGGCTAAATTAGAATCTGGCAAGCTGATTATTCAACTCACGGATGTTGATATCTATGAACTTTGTTCCTTAGCAATATCAGATATTCAGCCAGCCATAATGCATAAAAATATAGAAATAATTAGTGATTTACCTAAACCCGGTAATAGTATTAAGCTGGATCTAAGTTTGTTCCGTCGAGTGATTGATAATCTGCTTTCTAATGCGATTAAATTTACTGAGCCAAATAGTCAAATTATTTTACACGCTGATTATCTAGCACCAGGAAAAGTTAAAATTCAGGTAGTTGATTCAGGTCCAGGAGTCAGGGAAGAATTACGTCAAGTCATTTTTGAGAAATACGAAATTGGAACTATCAACAAAGCCACATCTCAGATTGGTTTAGGTCTAGCTTTCTGCAAAATGACGGTAGAAGCACATGGTGGAAAAATTAAAGTAGAAAGCAATCAACCACAAGGGGCAATTTTTACAATTGAGATTTGACATTTATCAATTGTTACTGATTGTTTTTTGCAAAGTCATTTCTACTTTTTGATACTCTTGTTCAAGTTGAGAAAATACATCTATACTGCTTGCTAAATTGCCACTTTGTCCCATAATTTCCATCTGTAAGCAAAGCTGAGAGAGAGTAACCGCTCCCATAGAAGCACTACTAGATTTGAGCTTGTGGGCTGTTTGCTCAATCATTTGAGCATTTTGATTTTTCAGAAATGCGTTAATGTCTTGAAGCAGCTGAGAAGATTCTGATAAATAACATTTAACTACTTGGGTAAATACTATTTCATCATTTCCCAACATAATTCGTAAAGAGTCAAGAATTTGGGGATTGATGGCAAATGAAGCCTCAAAAATGTCAGATTTTTTCTCATTCATGCCTTAAATTCTCCTAACTTTGTGCTTGTCACCATATCGACTGAGGGCTTGAAATAAATCTAAACTCTGAACAGGTTTACTAATATAGTCATCCATGCCAGCAGCCAGACAAATTTCGCGATCGCCTCGCATAGCATTAGCCGTCATCGCAATAATATAAGGACGTTGATGAGATTCCCATTGTTGACAGATTCTTTGAGTTGTTTCCAGTCCATCCATTTCTGGCATTTGTACATCCATAAAAACAATATCATAAGACTGACGATGCAAAGCTGCGAGAACTTCCAGTCCATTAGCTGCGACATCTGCCCGATAACCAATTTTTTTCAACATTAATAAAGCAACTTTCTGATTAACGACCGTATCCTCTGCCAACAGAATCCGCAACGGTAATTTTTCTGCTAAATGAAAATCAATTTCTGCTACTTTTGGTTGGGAAATATAAGCTTTAATTGGCTGATTCATCAAAATCTCACACAAGGTCTCATAAAGTTGAGATTGTTTCACAGGTTTAGTTAAATAAGCAGCAATTTGGAGATCAGCACATTCTTTGCTGGTTTCTGCTTGAGCTAAAGAAGTGAGAATTACCAGAGGGATGTTTTGACAGTTTGATTGTTTGCGAATTTCATGGGCTAAGGTGATTCCATCCATTTCTGGCATCCGAATATCTAAAATGGCGAGATCAAATTTCATACCCAGACGGATTTGTTCTAAAGCCTCCTGTGCTGAAGCAGCGGTATAAGTTTGCATATTCCAAGACTCGGCCGTGAGCTTGAGAATTTTGCGGTAAGCAAGATTGTCATCTACGATTAACAAGTTTTTTCCCGCCAACTGCACCGCATCAAGTGATAATTTCTCCAAGGGAAAATCAGTATCTACTGGTACAGTCACAGTAAAATAAAATGTTGCCCCTTGTACAGACTGCAAAGATGCAATGAGCGATTCATTTTGCCATTGGGGATGAGGACTACCACCTACAAACCCCCGACTTTCCACCCAAAGAGTACCGCCCATCATTTCACTTAATCGCTTGCTAATTACCAAGCCTAATCCTGTACCACCATATTGTCGAGTAGTGGAAGTATCAGCTTGGGAGAAAGGTTGAAATAATCGCTCCATTTTATCTGCGGGAATGCCAATACCTGTGTCTTTAATTGCAAATAAAATTTCGTAAGCTGTCTCTGAAATTAGCTTGGCGTTGACAGAAAGTATCACTTCTCCTATTTTGGTAAATTTAATGGCATTACCTAAAATGTTCATCAGTATCTGACGCACACGAGTTACATCACCAATGATGCGGGCTGGAACTTGAGGATGAATCAGATAAGCTAGTTCAATATCTTTTTCCTCGGCTTTTGGGGCTAAGATATCCAGCACTCGCTCCAGACAATTTCTCAAATCAAAAGATTGTTCTTCTAGTTCTAACTTACCGGATTCGATTTTAGAGAAATCCAGAATATCGTTGATGATGGTAAGTAAGGCTTCTCCACTGGAGCGAATTGTTTCTACAAAGTCCTGCTGTTGGGGCGTGAGCTTAGTATCTAACAGCACTCCCGTCATACCAATCACAGCATTCATGGGAGTACGAATTTCGTGACTCATCATCGCTAAAAATTCGCTTTTTGCGCGATTGGCGGCTTCGGCTGAGTGCTTGGCCTGCTCTAGAGCCAAGTTTTTGATAGTTAGTTCGGCTCGTTGATGAGTTTCTTGTTCTAATAGTTGAGCTTGGGCTAAAGCAATACCCAATTGAGTCGCAACTACTTCTATTAATTCAATTTCTTCCGTAGTCCACTGACGAAAATAACTGCACTGATGTAAACAAATTACTCCATTGGGTTGCCCTTGAAAGGAGGTGCGAATTGTTAAAATAGACTTGAGTCCAATTTCTCGGCAGAAGGGTTGCATTGCCTCAAGTAAGGGATCAATGTACACGTCTGAGGAGGCGATCGCTTGATCCTGTGCAATCATGGTTGCAGCGTGGGGATTTCCCACAATAGGAATTTCCAGATGTAGCATAGAGGAGTAACCGGAGATTACATATTCTGCTACTAAGGGAATGCGGGGTATAGGTTCACCAATATAAGAATGAATTAGACAGCGATCTACTTTTAAGGCTTGCCCAATTTCATTGGCTGATGTTTGAAATATTTCTTGAATATTGAGAGTTTGCCGGATTTCTCCAATAATTTTTTTGAGAATTAAGGTTCGTTGTAATTGTTGTTGCAGTGCTTCTTGTACTTTTACTCGTTCAGTAATGTCTGTGTGTGATCCCACCATCCGCACAGGATTTCCTTGTTCATCCCAAAGTGCTTGTCCCCGATCTAATATCCATTTATAACTACCGTCTTTACACAAAACTCGATGCTCACTGCTGTAAAAAGAGGTTTTCTTCGCCAAGTGATTTTGAACCACCTGTATAACTGAATCTATTTCATCAGGGTGAACTCGCTTAGACCATTCATCAATATTATTACTAATCTCATGATCTTCATAGCCTAACATTTCTTTCCAGTGAGCAGAAAAGAAAACTTCGTTAGTTTTTAAGTTCCAATCCCAAATGCCATCATTATTTCCTTGTAGTGCTAGTTGCCAACGTTCTTCTTTTTCTTTGAGTTCTGCTTCTGCTTCTTGCCGTTCGGTAATATCATTTTGAATGCCAATAAAATGTTTTAACTGTCCGTTGTCATCATAAATGGGCGAAATACTTAATTCATTCCAAAATAATGTCCCATCTTTGCGATAGTTACGCAGGATTATAGTGCAACTTGTGCCAGTTTTAATTGCTGTTCTTAGCTCATCTAACCCTGGTTGATTAACTTCTTTATTTTGCAAAAATCGACAATTTTCTCCTATAATTTCACTAGAGGTATAGCCTGTTATTTTCTCAAAAGCTGGGTTAACATAAATAACTGGATGATGAGGGTGTTTAGCGTCAGTAATGACAATTCCATTGTTGGTACTAGCAACAGCCCTTTCCATTAATTTTAAGGTTTCTTCAAATAGCTTGAGATCAGTAATATCAAACATAAAACCCCGCAGCATTACTGGAGTCTCATCTGCTAGAACTACATTCACTATATCTCGCAACCAAATAATGCTTCCGTCTGCGGCAAATATTCTATATTCCAATTGATGATTTTCGCTTTTTCTGGTTGCTTTTTGGCAAAGATTAAGAGTCTTTTCTCGATCATCTGGATGCAGATGATTTACCCAAAAGTTTTCTTCATACCATTCTTCAATTGGATAACCTAACAAGGCTTCTGCTTGAGATCCAACATAAGTAAATCGCCAGGTTTTTATATCCAGTTCCCAAGGAATAACTCTAGCTGTTTCTAATAATTGCCGCAAACGATTTTCACTATTGCGGAGATCGAGTTCTGTTTGTCTATGTTGAGATATTTTTTGAGTTAGTTCTTGGTTAATTTCTGCTATGTGCTGTTGATTTAACAGAATGGCTTGAGCAAAATAGGTTAATAATGTTATTGTTCCTCCCAGGAGAATACCAACAATTAATACTAATGTGGGTGTGCGTAATTCTGTTAATAGTGCTGAGGTAGGAGAAACGATAATTTGCCAGTTCAGGTTATAAGAGTTAATGTTGATGTTTTGCTGCCAAGGGGATTTTGTCATTTCTCCACCATGACTATAAATTAATTCTTGCTCGTCAAAAATCTGGATTTGATAACCATTCGGTATCTTTAAAATAGCATCTAAAAGTTGTTTATTTTGCCAAACTCCTAAGATGAATCCATCAAATTTATTTTCTTGTAGAAATAGAGGTATGTAAGCTAAGAATTCTCTATCACCTTGAACAAGATTAACTGAATGTGTAAATGTAATTTTATCCAATTTACGTGCAGTTTCTAATATCTGTCTTTGTTTAGTTTCTGGGCTAAAATCAATATTTTGTGCCGCTTTATTTCCCGACTTTGGTACAATCCAGCGCATTTGATATGATGAATCTACCCATCCAATAGCTTGATAACCGTGAAAATCTTGGATGTAGTTTTTCGCATCTGCTTCCCATTGCTGTTTGGGAGTACCACCGCTATTTTCCCAGCGTTGCCCCATGCGCTCTAGTGCTACAATTCTACTATTCAGTTCGTTAGTTAATTCAGTTTTGATGGCGATCGCTTGCTGTTGAATTAGCTGTTGAATATGGTTTTCCTCTTCTTGTAAAAGTTGTTGCCAGAGGATGGTAAATATTATTAAAAATAAAACTCCCACCAATAGGGGCAGGAATTTCATTATTTTTAGCCAATCATTTCTATGATTAATACTCATATTCAGTTATTAGTCATCATTCCTGATAAATTTAAATCTTCTTTAGTCGCAATCTGTGGTAAGTAGTCGGGCAAAATAAATTGTACATTTAGGAGAGGGAACAGGGAACTCTTAACAGATAAATTGCTATTACTTCCCTGTGAGTTTCACTAAACCAACACCACCAAAATAAAGACCTAAAACTGCTCCTGCTAAAAGACTTTGAGTTAAAGGATCAGTAGAAGGTGTAAGAATAGCTCCCAAAACCACTGCAAACATAATTACAAACCGCCAACCAGCTAACATTTGCACTGAAGAAACAATACCTAAATTACTTAGCAATAATTGAATAATCGGAATTTGAAATGCTAAACCCGTGCTAAATAAAAGCAACAAGACAAACTCAAAATACTTTTCAATTGACCACAGTTGTTCTACCACATCTGCACCATAGTTGATGAAGAATTGCAAAGCTGCGGGAATCAGCAGCAAATAAGCAAATACTAACCCCCCCACAAAAAGTACACTCGATCCCAAAACCACAGGACCTAACAAACGACGCTCACGACGAGTCAAACCGGGAAGTACAAACTGGATAATTTGGTAGAGAATAAAAGGACTAGCAAGCACCAAACCGCTGTAACCAGCAACTTTGATGGAGACAAAGAAATATTCTCCCGGTGCTAGTTGCAGAAATTTTATCCCCCGCGCTGGGATTTCCAATAACTGCACTAAGGGTTTAACGACGATAAAACAGCCAATTATACCCACTACTACAGCGATTAAAGCGTAAAAAATTCGCCACCGCAATTCTTCCAAATGGTCAGAAAAAGACATTTCTAGCTCATCTGGTAAGTCATCTAGGGAATTAACTGCATCGGGAGAATTAGGAGAATTAATAGTATCTACTTCTGGTAAAGGTGTCATGAGTTAATTTATCAGCAACATTCCTTAACTATTTTATCTGCCTGAGCGACTAGCAATGGAGGTTTTTCAAGTTTTGAAAAAATTTTCCGGTTGTATGATGTTGCGTCTGCATAAGTGAGTTATAAGACATCTTTCAAGGAATAACTACGCAAACTAAGTATGAAACCGTTAATTTATTTATCACGTCTTGGGTAGCTAATACTGCTATGCGGATGTCAAAACTCAAAACTTAAAAAGTGCATAATCTCAAACCTGTGGTTGATTTATCATGATAGCTACTGAGGATTGTTTGCGTTCAGGTATACGTAACTCCTATAGGGAT
>NZ_JAYGHA010000001.1:81160-90001 GCF_034931405.1 Anabaena sp. UHCC 0451
GATTTTTTCAAAATTCAAATATGAGTCCTATAGATCATTGGTAATTACTATAAATACAAAACAAAGCTAAAAATAAATGAGCGAGAATTCTATGATAATATATGGTGGAGATATGGGATTTAAATTAAACTATGACATTGAAAATAACAGCGATGAGTTAAAAGATTGATGAGTTAACCAGTGTTAGTTTCAGTCCTGATGGTAAAACTCTGGCTGCGGGTAGTGGTAATGGAACAGTAATTTTACGCAACCTGTCAGATATTAAGTTGGATATGTTATGAAAACGCAGATGTGGATTATTGCAGGATTATTTGCATCATAATCCGAAAGTTACCAGGAGCGATCGCTCTTTGTGTAGCCACTAATAATACCACAATATTACTTATCTGTCAGGTAGTTAGCTACCTCTTCTAAGGTTTGAATCAAATTCTCTAAAGTATAAACACTGGGTTGATCTTGTTCAGCATTATGGTTATCAGTAGAAACTTGGTTTGAATTCTGAGAAATACTTTGGTTGAGAACTTGCATGGATTTTTTTCCCTGAGTCATTAATCTGGAATTTGGTTGATTGCTATGGAATTACTATAAATGATATACGGATAAAAATACTGAGATGATCAGAGATTTCATGTAATTTTTAACAGATAGCCAGGAGTCTTCATTTGTACTTTATAAAATATACTGAGAATGTAGATTTAATTGCACCAAAGCTTCTTGCTATTCCTATTCCTCCTACTGTGAAAAATATATCCACCTCAGTTAACCTGCCAGTAATGATAAAGTTTGCACCTATTGAAGATATTGATTTCACAAAATCTATATGGTAATGTTGTTATTGTTGCCAGCGGTTATCAGCTAAAAATGTTACTTTGTCTTATTCTGCAACAAGTATAATTAAGTTCAATTATGAATATATAAAATAAATATTTAGGGTTTGCTGTTTGTGTAGCGTGCCGTAGGCATAAAAGTCTTTCCGTTAAGGGTTAGGAGTCAGGAGTCAGGAGTCAGGAGTCAGGAGTCAGGAGTCAGAATTAGAAGCAGCTTTTGAATAGTTGCTTTGGGGAAAGTGATAAGTTTTTGATGGGTTTAATGTCTATTCCTTGCACCTTCTTAACCTTTTTTACCCCTGAGTCCCTTGATTTATCTAGGTTTTACATTTATATGCCTGACGGCACGCTCCGCGAACAGCAAGCCCTATTTATCAAAAGGCTTAAGGCTGTGCTGTACCCTGAAAAATAAATCTAAGTCTGAGATTTATTAGCTTAAAAAATGCGCCCTGCTGGAATCGAACCAGCCTGAAGACGAATTATGAGTTCGTTGCCTCCCCAATCGGCCAAAGGCGCTTGTTGTGCTAGATTTTAGTTTTGTCTACCTAAGCTTTCATGCTAACTCTTTGCTATTATTTGAGCTTGAGTCAATGATTTTTAGCTTTTAGACAAACGCACATCCATAACTATAGCATGATTTTACAACCTGATGCAAAATTTTAAAAAAAATTTCTAGTTTACCCAGGTAATAGGTGATCAGTAATTGGTAATTAGGAAAAATAACATTAATTACCCAATCCCCAGTCCCTAGTCCCTAGTCCCCAATCCCTGTCTTTCTTGACTAATATTGATTAAGTTTTTGTAATAATTGGGGTTAAACGCCTCAATTTTGGTAAATAAAATCGGTTTTTTCTGTAATAGATTGTCAGCGATGAAAATAAATTCCACTGTAATTCTGACGTTGATTTTGTTAACCCTGATGTTGGGTGCAGGTTCTGTGAGCGCATTCTTGGGGTTTTCAATGGGAAGTTCTGCTCTCAAGGGTGTGACATCACCAGATGGTCGTCCCGCATCTAAATTTGCCAGTAATAAGAATAATAACGCTCAATCGACGGAAGTAGCCCTCTTGAAAGAGGAGGATATTCTCAAGACTGTCAAAGGGAGAATTCAAGATAATAAAACCGCTAACCAAATAAACAAGCGTGAAGAAGACGAAGAAGAAATCAAAGCTCAGAAGCCTGAACCAGAGGAAAAGCCGGAAGAAGTGACGGCAGAAAAACTAGACCCAGGATTTCCGGTTGTGGCTGAGAGTGAAGGTGTAACCATGTCTGTACAATCAGTGCGCTACTCTGGTGGTGATTTATTACTAAAAGTCAAAATGCAAAATAAAAGTGCTGATTCTGTACGCTTTCTATATAGTTTTCTGGATGTTACTGATGATAAAGATAGAACACTAAGCGCCATTACAGAAGGATTGCCAGCCGAATTACCGGGTAAGAGTACCACATTTACGGGGACAATCAGTATTCCCACAGCTTTACTTGATGATGTGAGCAACATATCACTAGCACTAACAGATTATCCCGCTCAAAAACTGAAATTACAGTTATCTGATATTCCTGTGGAAAAATAGAAATGCTATTGTTAGCTTTTTAGTATCGACGTAATTTTTACACGAACTTTAGCGGTGAGCGGTTTTTCCCAGTTAATTTGGACAGATATAGGGTTGAAATTGTTGTCAGTGCTACTGCTGATAGCAATTAACGCCTTTTTTGTGACAGCGGAATTTTCAATGGTGACAGTGCGGCGCACACGTATCCATCAGCTGGTTCAAGCTGGTGATATACCGGCTATGTCCGTAGAAATATTACAACGTAGTATTGACAGGTTGCTATCTACTGCTCAATTAGGTATTACTCTCTCTAGTTTGGCACTAGGTTGGATTGGAGAAACTACCATTGTGGTGCTGATGGAAGCATGGTTAAAATCCTGGCCTTTACCTGGAAGTTTGAGTAATTTTCTCGCTCATTCTCTATCAGTTCCCATTACCTTTTTCTTAATTGCTTATTTGCAAATTGTTTTAGGGGAATTATTTCCTAAATCAGTAGCAATGCTTTATTCAGAACAACTAGCCAGGTTTTTGGGTCCTGCAGTTAAAGCCATAGTTCGTTTTTTCAGCCCCGTGATTTGGATTCTCAATCAATCCACTCGTTATCTATTGCGATTATTTGGCATTGAATACACAGGTCAAAGTTGGAGACCACCAGTTACTCCTGAAGAATTGCAACTGATTATATCCACAGAACGGGAATCAACAGGTTTAGAATTATCAGAACGAGAATTACTTAATAATGTCTTTGAGTTTGGAGAAATCACCGCCCAGGATGTGATGATTCCCCGTACCAACATTATTGCTTTACCAGAAAATGCCAGCTTCCAGTCATTACTTGACGAAATAGCCTCTGTTGGTCATTCCCGTTATCCTGTTATTGGTGAATCCTTAGACGATATTCGTGGTATTGTTTATTTTCAAGATTTAGCTAAACCTTTAGCGACTGGAAAACTAACTTTAGAGACACAAATTCAACCTTGGATACGTCCCCCCCGATTTGTCCCAGAACAGACACTTTTGAGTGAATTATTGCCAATGATGCAGCAAGAAAAACCAGCTATGGTAATTGTTGTTAATGAATTTGGCGCTACTGTGGGACTGGTGACAATTCAAGATGTCATTGCTGAAATCATTGGTAATGCCGGTGAAGCAGGAATGATTGATGACTTGCTCATCGAAATGTTAGATAAGCAAAAATTTTTAGTCCAAGCACAGATAAACCTAGAAGAACTTAATGAAGTTTTACATCTTAATTTACCCTTGACACGAGACTATCAAACCTTGGGAGGCTTTTTACTTTATCAGTTACAAAGAATCCCCATTAAAGGTGAAATTGTTCACTATGACAATCTGGAATTTACTGTAGTATCAGTTATTGGACCCCGGTTGCACCAAATTCAAATTAAAAGAATTTCAGATGAATCTTCAGATTAAAACAAATTATAAGCTACACATAATCAACAGTATCTTCTAAACCCAACTGGGCAAAAGCAGCTAACCGCAACTGACAAGAATCACAAACTCCACAAGCTTTATCACCACCAGCATAACAAGACCAAGTTAAATTCCAAGGTACACCTAACTGATTGCCAAGTTGGATAATTTCAGTTTTCTTTAAATTAATTAGTGGTGTAATAATTTGAATAGGTTGTCCAACGCGGCCTTGTTTAGTTCCCAAGCGAAAAACTTCTTGCATGGCTTGGATATAATCAGGACGACAATCAGGATAACCAGAATAATCTAAAGCATTCACACCAATGTATACCCGTTCTGCGCCGATAGTTTCCGCATAGCCCAAAGCAAAACTTAAAAAAATAGTATTCCGGGCAGGGACATAAGTCACAGGAATATTTTGTGACATTTCATCTAGAGAACGTTGTCGAGGTAAAGCGATCGCATTATCCGTCAAAGCTGAACCACCCCATAGCCGTAAATCAAAATTCACTACCTGATGTTGAACTACTCCTACAGATTCGGCTACAAACATAGCTGATTGCAATTCTCGGCGGTGTCGCTGCTGGTAATCAAAGGAAATCGCGTAACATTCACAACCATCAACCTTAGCTTGGTAGAGAACCGTAGAAGAATCTAATCCCCCAGACAACAGAATTACAGCTTTCATGATTCAAAATAACCCCAAAAAATCACTAACACCAATTTCCCCCAAAAGGTGAGACAATCAACAAAATGCAACAAAGAAAAAATTAAATTCAAAATGCAAAAAATAATTTACGGTATCAATGACAACATTTTTACAAACAATCTTGCTAAAAATCACACATATTGCTAACTTTACCGAAACATAAATGTAATCAATTTATCCGTTTGAACATCAAGTAGTTATCTGAGTTATTAATTGCCTAACTGTCACCTGAGAACTATAACTTAGGGATTACAGGGATTGTTAAGTCAACAAAACAACACATTTTCCTTTGTGTTAATTACAAACAATGCTGCAATTAATAACTAACTATCCAAAAGTTAGCAAGATAGTGGGAACTGAACATAAACTTTGAAATTCTTCATAAATAGAACCACTATGTTACCATCTGGATGGTTTTAGACGGATCGCACTTGGCGCTTAAGTATAAAGTCCAACGACCGTAGCGGCTCTAAATTTGGTGGTTGAGGAGAAAATAATAGTGCAGAATAGCATGTCAGTGGCAGAACCAAATCTATATTCACAGCGCAACCAGCCACGAGCAATCCGCATAGGCGTGATTGGGGTGGGTAACATGGGACAACATCACACCCGCGTATTGAGTTCAATGAAAGATGTTGAACTAGTAGGCGTTTCCGATATTAACGTTGAACGAGGCTTAGAAACCGCCAGTAAATACAAAGTCCGGTTTTTTGAGGATTACTGCGACCTGCTACCCCATATAGACGCAGTTTGTATTGCTGTCCCCACCCGCTTACATTATGCCGTAGGCATCAACTGTCTGTTAGCGGGAATTCATGTTCTGATTGAAAAGCCAATTGCTGCGAGTATTGCTGAAGCTGAATCTCTCGTCAACGCTGCTGCTGAATCTCAATGTATTTTGCAAGTAGGCCACATTGAACGTTTTAATCCAGCCTTTAGAGAACTCAATCAAGTCCTGAAAACAGAGGAAGTCTTAGCTTTAGAAGCTCATCGCATGAGTCCCTATTCAGCTAGAGCAAATGATGTTTCAGTAGTGCTGGATTTAATGATCCATGACATTGACCTACTTTTAGAATTAGCTGGTTCTCCCGTGGTGAAATTGACAGCTAATGGTACTCGTTCCCTAGACTCTGGTTATTTAGATTATGTGACTGCCACCTTGGGCTTTGCCAATGGGATTGTCGCCACTCTCACCGCCAGTAAAGTCACTCACCGGAAAATTCGCCGCATAGTTGCCCATTGCAAAAATTCATTCACTGAAGCCGATTTTCTCAAGAATGAAATTTTGATTCATCGCCAAACTAATACCAGCCCTCACAACGACCATCGCCAGGTACTTTACAAGCAAGATGGTTTGATAGAAAAAGTCTATACTAGTAACATTCAACCACTAAGTGCAGAGTTAGAGCATTTTGTCAACTGTGTGCATGGTGGCAATCAGCCTTCTGTGGGTGGCGAACAAGCTTTAAAAGCTCTGAGATTGGCTAGTTTAATTGAGCAGATGGCTGTGGAAGAGCGGGTTTGGAACCCATTAGAATGGCAATCTGAATCGAGAGTACAGTCATTAACGCCAACTGTCTAAAAGAGGTGACAGGTGACAGGTGACAGGTGACAGGTGACAGTGAAGAGGAAAGGGAGCAGGGGAGCAGGGGAGCAGGGGAGAATAACTTTTTTCTATTCCCAGTCCCCAATCCCCAATCCCCAATCCCCAATCCCCAATCCCCAATCCCCAATCCCTAATCCCCAATCCCCAATCCCCAATCCCTAATATGCTCGAATGGATAACTAACACCATCAACTCTTTGGGATATGCAGGAATCGCTCTACTGATGTTCTTGGAGAATGTATTTCCCCCCATACCTTCTGAATTGATTATGCCGCTGGCAGGATTTACAGCCAGTCCTTACCAACCAGGAGGTGCAAAACTAAATATATTGGGCGTATTGTTATCAGGACTTTTGGGTTCAGTAGCGGGCGCACTGATCTGGTACTATCCAGGTAAATTCTTGGAAGAACGACGCTTAAAGAAACTAGCCAACAAGTACGGTAAGTGGCTGGCTATATCTAGCGAAGATATTGATAAGGCTAAAAGCTGGTTCAACAGACAAGGTGGGAAAGCAGTATTAATTGGTCGTCTTGTGCCGGGAATCCGTACCTTAATCTCTGTTCCCGCAGGTATGAGCAATATGCCCTTGCTGCCTTTCTTATTCTACACCACCCTTGGTAGTGCTGCCTGGGTTGCCTTGCTCACTTATGCAGGATACTTGTTAGGAACTCAGTATGAACTTGTGGACAAATACTTTGCCCCTGTATCTAAAATTGTGCTGGGTAGTCTAATTCTGGTATTCCTATTTTGGGTACTCAAGCGCAAACGCCAGGAAAATCGGAGATAAATTTAGTTCGGTCAAAGACAAAGAATATTTCTAGTACAAAATAATGCTAAATTTTCCATCGACTACAATAAATTTTGACGTATTTCTAGCTACACTTGACCCAACTGAAAATTTTTCTGATCTTGCATTTTTGTAAGATAGGCATGATAACTTTTTACAGTTAAGTTACCACATAGGAGATTTCATGACAGACCAACCTCCCATAGCTAATCCAATGAATGCCGCAGCTATACCCATGAACCGAGTATCGGCATCAACCCCTATAAACAACGTTAATAAGCCAGTTGGTGTTTCAGGGAAAAATATTCTCAGTGTTGACTTGGGTAGAACCTCTACCAAAACTTGTGTCAGCCGCGAACCTGGTAATGTGGCCTTCATCCCTGCCAATGTCAAGCAAATGTCAATTGAACAAGTACGAGGTGGAGTATTTGAATCTAGGGCAACTGATCCTTTAATGGATTTATGGCTGGAATATCAAGGCAGTGGTTATGCTGTAGGGCAGTTAGCAGCAGACTTTGGCGCAAATCTAGGAGTCGGACAATCTAAGGTAGATGATGCACTGGTAAAAGTGTTGGCAGCTGCTGGCTACTTTAAACTCAAAGATGAAATTTCGGTTGTATTGGGTCTGCCTTTCCTTTCCTTAGAACAATTTGAAAAGGAAAAAGCACAGTTAACTAGCTTAGTGACAGGTCCCCATGTCTTAAATTTCCGTGGGGAAGCTTTGTCGTTAAATATAACTAAGGTTTGGGTAATGCCAGAAGGTTACGGCAGTCTGCTGTGGTCTGAAGCTCAACCTAATAAAGCACCCTCATCTCCTGATTTTACCAAAATATCCGTGGCAATTGTCGATATTGGCCATCAAACCATTGATTTCCTGATGGTGGATAACTTCCGGTTTGCTAGAGGTGCTTCCAAGAGTGAAGAATTTGGCATGAATAAGTTTTATGAAATGGTGGCACAAGAGATACAAGGGGCTGATAGTCAATCTCTGCCTTTGATTTCTGCTGTTAATAAGCCCAAGGGTGAGCGTTTTTACCGTCCCAAAGGTGTCAGCAAGCCCACTAACCTAGATGATTTTCTCCCTAACCTCACAGAGCAGTTTTCACGGGAAATTTGCTCTCGTGTGTTAGCTTGGTTGCCTGAGCGTGTGACTGATGTGATTATCACTGGTGGTGGTGGTGAGTTCTTCTGGGAAGATGTACAACGTTTGCTCAAAGAAGCCCAGATTAATGCCCATTTGGCCGCACCATCGCGCCAAGCTAACGCTTTAGGGCAGTATCTTTACGGAGAGGCGCAATTGTCTGCTGTTCGCGCTGCTAGGTAATAAAACTGATGTTCCAATGGTCAAAAAAGGTAGTTAAATCAGTCACTTTCAATCCAGAAATTGGTGATGAGAGCTTGTTAGCACAAATAGAAAGTTACTTGGAGGCACAGCCCGAAAAGACTTTTAGTGATCTGTGTAAGGATGCTCTTTGGCAAGCTTTATGTGTACCGGACTCTGTACGACCTTCTCCAAATACAGCAGCACTGCCAATGGAACAACAAATCGGTGAGTTGCAACGACAAATAGCTGGACTTGAGGAACGTTTTTTTGCTAAGGAATCCAATCGTTTGCAGACGATGGAAAGCCAGATATTACAACTTAGTCAACAAGTTGCACAACTGTCCATCATATTCAATCAAGCAGTGTCTATTCATCCTGCAACTTCATCAGTACCAACGGTAGAGGTAATTAACAATCCTGTTTTTATTCCCGATCCCACGCCTCCCCAAGAGGTTGACCCTGTAATCAGTCGCTTGAGTTCTTTGGTTGATGATTTCTAAGGAAAAAGCCAGTTATTAAGCGTTTTTACTCGAAAGATCGGTAAGTGTGAGAAGTTTGTTGGTTACACCCAGAAGTTGACAACAATTTCTGGGTGTAATATT
>NZ_JAYGHA010000001.1:90263-143639 GCF_034931405.1 Anabaena sp. UHCC 0451
CAGGAGTCAGGAGGTAAATATTTATTTCTTCCCATCTCCCCATCTTTACTGTCACCTACTACACACCTACTACAATTGCCGAGTTTTCCACAAATAGCTAGATAACCAATTTGTGAGGATATGAGCTATTATTGGCACTAACAAGTTGCCACTCAATAGGGCGCTATATCCCAAGATGATCCCGATAATTGTTGCCCAAATTACATAAGGCCATTGTTCGGCACCACTGAGGTGTAAAACTCCAAAACAAAGGCTGGTAACAAGAACGGCTACATGATCCGCACCTAAAGCTGGTAGCATGACACCGCGAAATAACAATTCTTCACTTAACCCAGGTAATAACCCTAGCCAGATCAAATCTGGTAACACTAAAGGCTTGAGTACAAGTTCTAGGTAATAATCTGCGCTTTTACGATAGCGAGGGGAAAAGCGATAAGCTAAACCACTGAAAACAGTAATAATTATCCCTAATCCTACTCCTAAAAATAAATCTTGAGGATACCAATACAACTTAAACAGGGGAAAGTTACCAAAGCGCAACCACAGCTTGGCGGCTATCCATAAAATAATCGCTGTCGCACCCATAGCTACTAATACTTGAGTGCGTGAGAGTTGAGGAATTTCTGGTTCTTGTTTTTGTTGTTCAACCACAGGCGTTTCAATAATGGGGACTGGGGACTGGTGACTGGGGACTGGGGATTGGGGATTGGGGATTGGGGATTGGGGATTGGGGATTGGGGATTGGGGACTGGGGGCTGGGGATTGGGTAAAATTCATCAACTCCTGCCTTTTGCCTTTTGCCTTTTGCCTTTTGCCTATTCTCTGACTAATGACCAAGGATTAATACCTGCTTTGTGAGCGACTAATATACCTACTGCTTCTACATAAGAGTTTACCTGTATAGATTTGATTCCTAACGCTGGGGCTGGAACTTGGATTAAAGTTTTATTTTCTGCAACTGTAATTATTTGGCATTGCTTCTGGCTTAAACTCAATAAAGTGCTGCTACCACAAGCGTTTGCAGGTACTATAACAGCATCAACTTGATCTGCCCAGATATCTGCTGGTAAAGAATTGATCAATTCTCTGTTGACGATAAACTGGGGAGCGCGGCTTAAACCGACAAGGACGCATGGTAAAAAAGTATAACCTAATTCTTCGGCGGCGGAACGGGGGGATAAATGGGGATCTGGGGATGCTGCGGCCAGGGCGGGAGCATGGGCGCAAGGAATTTGAAAGTTTCGCACTAATAGATGGCTAATTACGGCTTCTGCACCTGCTAGGGGGTCTACTCCTTGACCATGACGGTAATTTTGCGTTGCTTGTTCATCTATATTATCGGGGAAACGGGCAACAACTGCGATCGCCTCTGCTTGCTCTTTTTTAATCAATATTTTCGCTGCTCGCAATAAACTATCTGGGTTGCCAATTGTTCCCCAACTTGCGCCAGATGATGACATACGTAATTCTACGTTTAATGGGGCATCGGTAATTACATGATTTGTAATATTTAATCCTAATGTGGCTCTGGCTGCATCTGCGGCTTGTAGGTGTCGCAGCATTAATTCTGGTTCTATTCCTTGGTCTAAAAGTAAACCTACTCGGTTACTATGCACAGGTCGTAAACCCCATTCCCCATCGGCAAATTTATCCAAACCATATCCTTCCACATAGAAGGAGTTAGGAATATTCCAGTATAAACTTGCTCCGTTGAGGACGTTGGGATGAGTAATTAGGCGATCGCATACTTGTGATATAACTCTAGCTACAGGTAATGCATCACCGGCATAACCGCCAATGGCTGCACCAATGCCGGTTGGGATAATTAAAATTGCTGTATATGGGCGTTGCATCATGGCAGTATAAATTATATTATGCCTACGGCACGCTGCACGTTAACGAAGTTCCTCTGAAAGAGGCACGCGCAAAGGCATAAAGTAGCAAAGGCGCAAAGTTGCAAATTTTTAATTTCTTTTATGCTCATTTAGCAACGCCTTAGTTTTGAGGATTTAGCAATTATTCAGCATTTCCTGTAGTTACTACAGCTTCTACTGTGGCTTTTTTCTGTGCTGTATCAACAGAAGTAACAGCCCAGCGCAGGGGTTCACCTTGTTTTTTCAGTTCAGCTTCAATGGCTTTTTGTAATTCTGTGGGTGTTTCTTGTAAGTCGATTTCGGCAGTAATAAAATGAGTAGTCATGATGGTAAAATCTATAGTATGGGTGATTTCTAGAATACAGCTATTTTTTGATAATTGGTAATTGGTGATTGAGAAAAATTGATTACCCATTACGTAAGTATTCAGCTATAGCAATCGTTCATACCCAGATCCCCGACTTCACCAGATCAATTTATCATTTATGGACACAATAAATAAAAGAAGTCGGGGATCTTAATGCCTTACCTGAATTCTTACCCCATTACCCATTAGCCAATTTACTAATCTTTACCAAATTGCTTCTGATAAACTATGTCTTCTTTTTCTGTCTCAACTTTTAAATCAGAACGGGGTTTAGCTACACAAAGTAAGACATAACCTTGTTTTTGCAATTCTGTACTTACACCCATACCATCAGTTTGGTCTACAGTTCCATAAATAAGCTGACCAGCACAAGTAGTACAAACACCAGCACCACAAGAAGTTGGCAAATCTAAACCAGCTTTTTGAGCAACTGAGAGGATAGTTTCGGTATCGGGAACTTGTAAGGTATAAGTTGTACCTTGGTGGTCAATTTCAACGGTGTAAGTGTTAGACATATATAACAGCAGAGTCTTCCAACGGATCAATTAAATGATTTATTTTATCTGATAATATACTATTTTTACAAACGATTATACAATTTTGGATCTTAACTTTTGGATTTCAAATCAGTTTCTAGGTCTAGATTGGTGTCAATTTATGATATTACTGTTGATTACAAATCCTGATGATGATGAGTCTTGACTCCTAAAAATCACCATTTCATTACCAACAACTGGACTACGTGCAATTAACCTATTTTGAGAATCAACAAGTTGTAAATGAGTGAAATCTAGTTCTTGAGAACGTTGTAATATATCCGCTGCTAATTGTTGTTGTTGAGATGATTCTAGAGTGTACCAATCATCACTAATTGTAATTATTAAATCACTGCTACGCAAATTGGCTTTAATAGATTTTATCAGGTTAGCAGAAATATTTTTATCTCCGTTAGACTTTAAGGGAACAGTAATTTCCCCCAGTTGATTTTCAATAGACGCAATTAAAGCTTGTTCTGGTGTTAGTTCTGGTTCTGGTGTGGGTATTGGTTGCGGTTCTGGGATTATTTCTGGTTCTGGTATTATTTCTGTTGTGGGTATTGGTTGCGGTTCTGGGATTATTTCTGGTTCTGGTGTGGGTATTGCTTCTGGTAGTGTAGTTAAACTGGGTGTAAGTATAGGAACTTCCTCCACTGGGGGAAGAATTGCTACCTCAATAGGTTTAGAAGTAAATATAAATGTAGATGTCCCAACTATTACCACTGCAACTACAACTAGAATTCCCGTTAAAACTGAATCTGATATATTATTAGAAACATTTGATGGTAAAAACAAGCGTAATGTCTGCAAAAATCTATCCCATCCCAATAAAAGCCTTTCTAAAAAATTAGGCTTTTTCTCAGTAGTAGGTGGTGGTGCTGTCTCTAGTTTGACTACAGTATTTTCTAAAACCCCAATTGTTCCCCGCAAAAATTGAATAATTGTTACTTTCCAAATTGGTGGAGTTTTCTGGTAGGGTGGTGGGGAAGGTGGCATTGTTTGCTCATTCTTTGGTTTCCGTCGTTTGTCTTGTGACATGGAACTTTTGCTCAGATTAATGAATCAATGTCAGGAGTCAGTAGAGGTGTTCCGGGGAACGTCTCTTGAGAATTCATAATGCTTTCTATTGTGCTATTTATTGAAGTTATTGATTTTTGAAACTTAACCACCATTAATTAAAATGTGATATGTAAGTATTCAGCTATAGCACTTGTTGATACCCATAACCCCGACTTCACCAGATCAATTTATCGTTTATGGAGATAATAAATAAAAAGAAGTCGGGGATTTTATCCTCACCTGAATTCTTGCTGTGCTATGACACTGCCTACCTTAATTTACTTAGATTATTATTATATTAATTGAATCATTTAACGTGAATTTTTTGTTACATTCAAGACTAAAAATAACAAATTAAAAATATAATTAAGAAAGAGTTAAGCCCTGAAACTGAGTAGAGTGGGTGGAAGAACAGATGAAAAATCAATTGCCTTCTCAACAAGCAGTGTATCAAGGCGACCTGCTCAGTCACATCACTGAGCGCATTTCTCAAACCTTAGAACTGCCAGATCTTTTAGCGACAACTGCGGCAGAAATACGTAGCTTTTTAAGTATAGATAGAGTTAAAATTTATCGTTTTGAAGTTGATGGTAGTGGTGAAGTAGTTGCCGAATCCATAAATGCAGACCGCCTACCTTCCTTACTAGGATTACACTTTCCCGCCAGCGATATTCCACCGCAAGCAAGAGAAATGTTAATTACAGCCCGTCAGCGGATAATTGTAGACGTGGCATCTGAGCGAAAAACCACCAGCCGGATCAAATCACCAGGATATCTAGAAATTCATAAACAGGAAGATATTCGCTACAAACCAGTAGATACTTGTCACCTGCAATATTTGAAAACAATGGGTGTGGCAGCTTCCCTATCCATGCCAATTTTGTACCAAAATCACCTGTGGGGTTTAATGGTAGCACACCATAGCCAGCCTAGACCCTTTACAGAACAAGAATTACAGATTACACAACTTTTAGTAGACCAATTATTAATTGCGATCGCTCAATCAAACCTATTTACACAAGCCCGACAACAAGCACTGCAAGAAACAGCTATTAGCCAAATTAAAAACTGGCTGGGTGCTTCCTTAGACAAAGAAGAAATCCGGCAATCAGTCCTCAAACACATTGTCACCACCTTGGGTGCTAATGGAGGTAGACTCTACATCAGAGCGGATATGGCTGAACGTCCAGCGCAGACATACATTTGGGGAGAACAACCAAATCATAACTTAATTGAAGAGAGCAATGTTTGGCAAAACTTAATGGGATGGCAGGGTGTACTAGCATTCAGTCATCGGCAACCTTCAGAAGTCATGAGAACCTGGGAAAAAACCGAGTGTTCCATCAATCAACCTGGTGCAGTCTATTCCTACAGCATCGCTGACTTCTACCAAGATACCCGACTCAAAGCCCTAGTTACTGCTTTTGAAAATACTCAAATCAAATCCTTGCTGATTGTACCCTTGCAATATCAGCAGCAGTATTTAGGTTGCTTAACACTTTTCCGCCCGGAGATTGAGACAGAAACCTTATGGGCAGGACGTTCTCACCCCGATGATCGCAATTTACGCCCCCGTGAGTCCTTTGCAGCTTGGCGAGAAATCAAAACCGGACAGGTACAACCTTGGAGTGCAAGCGAAATCAAATTAGCTCAATCCTTTGGACTACATTTGTATATTGCCGTCATGCAGCAACGGGTAGAAAATTTGCTGCGCCATCACACCTCCTGCGATCTCCTCACAGGCTTACCAAATCGGCTATTATTTGACGAACTGCTGGCTTTGTCACTGGTGAATATTCACCAACGGGGGGGAATGTTAGCAGTGCTATGTTTAGATTTGGATCGATTCAAAAGAATTAATGATAGTTTAGGTCATGCAGTAGGGGATTTGCTCTTGCAAACCGTAGCCGAACGCATCAAAACTTGTTTGCGACCAGAAGATACAGTAGCTCGTTGGGGAGATGACGAGTTTACCTTACTCCTACCACACATTAACTGTGCCGATGATGCTACCAAAATTGCTGAAAAGCTATTAGATGTCATTGCCCAACCCTTACAAATAGATAAACAAGAACTGCATATCAGCGCCAGTATTGGTATTGCCCTAGCACCCTACGACGGCGAAGAAGCCGAAACCCTCCTCAAACACGCAGATACTACTCTTAACCGCGCCAAACAACAGGGAAAAAATAATTACCTGCTGTATACAGCTACCATGAACGCCACCTCTTTCGAGCGATTGGTGTTAGGGAATAACCTTTATAAAGCCCTGGGTAGACAAGAATTACTCCTGCACTACCAACCGCAAATAGACTTAAAAACTGGTCAAATTACAGGCATGGAAGCCTTACTGCGTTGGCATCATCCAGATATGGGGCTAATTTCCCCAGCCCAATTTATCCCCATCGCCGAAGAAACTGGATTGATCTGTGATATTGGTGAGTGGGTATTGCGCTCTGCTTGTATTCAAAATCGCCTCTGGCAGTTAGCTGGACTCCCACCGCTACGGGTGGCGGTTAATCTTTCTGCTCGTCAGTTCCAGCAACCCAACTTGGTGAAAACCATTACCCAGATTTTACAGGAAACTCAACTAGAACCCCAATATCTAGAACTGGAAATTACGGAAAGTCTGTTAATGCAAGATGTGGATTTTACTGTTGCGGCTTTGCGAGAACTCCAGGCTTTAGGAATTCACATTTCTATGGATGATTTCGGGACTGGTTATTCTTCCCTGAGTTTGCTGATGTATTTTCCTCTGAGTAGTTTGAAAATAGACCAGTCTTTCATCCGCAACTTAACCAAAAGTTCCAGCAACGCCGCAATTATCACTTCTGTAATTTCCCTGGGACATGGACTTAATTTAACTTTGGTGGCTGAAGGAGTAGAAACTTTAGAAGAATTAGAATTTTTGCGTCTGGCTAACTGTGATACCGTCCAAGGCTTTCTATTAAGTAAACCCCTGAGTGGGGAAGCCGCTACCAAATTTCTCTTGGAAAAATTCCCCCCAAATACCAAACATCTTCTTAGTCCTAGTGTTGACTCTCCTCCCGTTAATCCCGTCCCCAGCAACGAAACGCAGCGGTTAGCCGCACTCAAAAAATATCAAATTCTGGATACTCCCGACGATGCAACCTTTGATGATATCACCCGCTTGGCGGCAAGGATGTGTCAAACTCCCATTGCTTTTATCAGTTTAATAGATGAAGAAAGACAATGGTTTAAGTCTAAACTGGGGTTAAATATTACGGAAACTCCGAGAGCGATCGCATTTTGCGCCCACACCATCTGTCAAAATGATTTTTTAATCGTCCCTGATGCTTTAGCTGATCCGCGATTTGCAACTAATCCTCTAGTAACATCTCATCCCAAATTGCGTTTTTATGCCGGTGCGCCCTTGGTGACAAATGATGGTTTTGTCTTGGGTACTCTCTGTGTTGCAGATTATATACCCAGGGAATTAAACCCGGAACAGCAAGAGACACTACAAATTCTGGCTATTCAAGTCATGAATAAGTTGGAATTGCACCGGCACCAAATTGAAAAATGCCATTTAAAACAGCAGTTAGATGACGCTCATGAATTGGAAGGACGGCAACAAGAATTAGCAAAAACAATCACCGGATACCAGCAAAAAGAAAAGGAATTACTTGAGCGCCTCAATTTAGCCCAGTTAGCTTCTCATATCGCCAATATTGTCGGTCAACATCAAAAGTTATCGGCGCTGTTGCAAAAGTGTACAGCAATCCTGACGCAATATTTGGATATTGCCTATGCCGGCATTTGGTTGCAAAATCCAGTCAGCAAGACTATGGATTTAGCAGCTAGTGCCGGATCATCTGTATATTTTTATGCGGTTGATTCCTCTCATCGTCTTCCTATCAGTGAGTTTAAAGTAAGTTGGATTGCTCAAAACTCTCAGTTATTCCAGACTAATCAGATACTCAACGAATCAGATTTGAGGGATAGGGAATGGTTACAGCGAGAACAGTTACAGGCTTTTGCTGGCTACCCTTTAGTGATAGATGATTCTGTAGTCGGGGTGATGACAGTATTTAGCCGTCAACCGCTATCCCAGGGGTCTATAGCTCAATTAGCTGCTATTGCTAATGATATTGCCCGTTGTGTAGAACACAAACACACGGAGGAGTTAGTGAGACTACAAAATCAACGGGAAAGATTAGTAGCCAGTATTACTCAACGCATCCTTCAGTCTTTGGATCTCGATGAGATTATGAATACGACTGTGAAGGAAGTACGGCAATTTTTGCACACTGACCGCGTAATTATTTACCGCTTTAAACCAGACTGGACTGGTGTGGTAGCAATGGAATCTGTGGCCAATGGCTTTAAGCCAATTCTCCGTAGTTTGATTGATGAGCCATGCTTTAGAAATGTTTATGTGCCTCAGTATCGCCAAGGACGGGTGCGAGCGATTGATGATATTTATACTGCCGGGATTAATAAATGCCATTTGGATTTACTGGCTGAGTTTCAGGTTAGAGCTAATTTGGTAGTACCGATTGTTCAAGGTGAAGAGTTATGGGGGCTACTAATTGCCCATCATTGCAGTGGTCCGCGTCATTGGCGACAACTGGAAGTTAGCTTGTTGAGTCAGTTGGCTACTCAGGTGGCGATCGCTATTAAACAATCTGAATTATATCAACAGGTGCAACGTCAGGCGACAGTCGATGGCTTAACCCAAATTTCTAACCGTCGCCGCTTTGATGAATACTTCCATGAAGTTTGGCAGCAGATGGAAGATATACAAGCACCTCTATCAATCATTCTCTGCGATATCGATTTTTTCAAATTTTACAATGATACTTATGGACATCCGGCTGGTGATGATTGTTTGCGCCAAGTTGCTGCTGCTATCAACAAAGCCGGAAATCGTCCTGATGATTTAGTGGCTCGTTATGGCGGTGAAGAGTTTGTAATTGTGCTACCTAATACCTCTGCATTAGGGGCGCTGCAAGTAGCAGAACGCATTCGCTTTGAGGTGAAAGCTTTACAAATTACTCACGAAAAGTCTCTTGTTAGTCAGTATGTGACTCTCAGTTTAGGAGTTGCTAGTATTATTCCCGATGCTAATTCTTGTCCTGCGGCTTTAATTACTGCTGCTGATGAGGCTCTTTATCTGGCTAAAGCTCAAGGACGTGATTGTTTACGGTTGTATTGAGTGCGGTATTTTTACCCATCCCAACCTCACCTCAACAGCTTATATTGATATTAATTTGTGGATAATGGGGTCAAGTCATAATTTTGACTCATGTTGATGAGTTTTTCTTTGATTTGCGATCGCACGGTTTCCGGTGAAACTACAATACAATCAGAGGAATATTGCATGATTTCTCTGATAAACCAAAATGTATTTGATACGCTCCTAATTACTCGCTTCACTTTTGGTTTATCTGGTATCCATTCCACTTTTTTATCTTCTGGTTTAGTTTGATAGGCAAAAGCTAAGTTGTTTAATAGGTGCATTTCCACATCTATTTGATCTAAGTTATTAAGCCATTTTCCCGTAGTTTCCGTAACTGCCGCTTCATTAATTCTGTCTAAACGGAAACACCAGTTATGTTTTAATTCTGGGACATCATGATTATCTCTTGTTTCTTGACACCAGCAATCAAGATATTGACGCTTTTCATGGAGAGCAATTTTTGCATATCTAATTGTAAAATTAAATACTTGTTCGGAAGCATCTTGATAAGCCAGTTGAAATGGCTGTTGACGCAAAATATAGTGATCTAGTTGTAACCGCCAAGATGAGGGAGAATTATTGAGAAAAGCTTCAATTTCCTTGCGTAAAGGTACGGATAATTCACTACGCTCAAGTAACAAATTGGCGATGATTTCCGCTTGTTCAATTTGTCCAATGTCTGTTAATGCAGCTATACAACGATGTAAGGCACGGATACGGGAATCTTGCCAGTCATGATTTTTACCAACAATTAACTGACGTTGAGCTATGGCTTTGATGAGTTTGGAGATATTGGGATCTTCTCCCCACATCATACCGAATTCGAGAGCGATCGCTTCTAGTTCGGCTTTGTCCCGTTCTGATACTGACAGGGTAATAGATTGACCTTTGCGACTCATTTTGTACGGACACTTTATACTTGTTTTCTCTTGTCAACTTTTATTTTCAATGTCATTATAGATTTTAGCAACGAGTTACGGACAGTTTTTAAATCAATAACCGAATATAGAATAGTAAAAAGGGGTAAATAGGGAGCAGGAATAATGAACGAACAAATATTACTAGAAAGAATCACATTTAACCCCCAAATTTTTGGCGGTAAACCAATAATTCGTGGTCGTCGTCTAGCTGTTGAACATATTTTAGGAATGTTAGCAGCAGGAGATACTATCGAAACTTTATTGGAAGCATATCCCTGGTTAGAACGGGAAGATGTACAAGCCTGTTTAATCTATGCACGGAGATTAGTTGGTCATGAAAGAGTTGAACCTTTATTGATAGAGTCTCCAAGATGAAAATACTGCTAGATACTAGCATTGTTATATAAAACGAGGTCATAAAAGCAAAACTATGTCAGAATATCTACAATTTTTAGGACTAGAAGATCAATCAATTTTAACTCTATTTATTGAAGAGGTTGCAAATAAAGGACTTCAACAATACCAACAAATAATTCAATGGGGAGGACATCAGGGACAATCACTCTACAATCATGTTGTATCAGGTGTTTTTCTAATTCACTCTTTGGAAAAAATCCTTCAACTATCTACAGAGGAATTAAAAGTTTTAACTATTGCTTTTTGTATTCATGATTTAAACAAAAGCTATGGAGGTACAGAAACAAGCTACGGTAAAATTGCAGTACCAGAGAATGTAGTCAAAGAAATCGAAAAAATTGGATATGATAGCTTTTTCTCGGATTGGCGTGATTATGTTGAAGACATTACAGAAATAATTCGTGGTCATTCGGGACATAACAGTGTTCGTGGAGATTCTTTAGATAGACGTTCCGATAATACACAGCTTAGTAAAGCAAGACTTATAGAACTATGTAAAATTATTCGTGCTGCGGATGTTGCTGATTTATCTCAGGGATATTCGGAACGCAAACATAAACAAGATTTTTTGAGTCATATCAATAGTTTTACTCAACGACAATATTGTTTAATAGCACATCAAGTATCAGAGCAACGAGGAATTTTTACGAATATTATCCATAATCAGGTAGCAGATTTTTTAGCTACAAAATTTCAAGCTTCACCAGTATTTTTGTACCCACAAGGTACTCATTATTTAGTCCCTGTGAATAAAAACTTGAATTTAGAAGAAAGTGACATTGTGAAGATAGGTCAATTAGTTGAACAAAAAATTATACAAATGAAGTCTGAGGAATGGAGTAAGTTTATTGAAAATGGGAATCAAGGTATAAAAATAAAACAAGAAATACTTAAATTGGGAATTTCATATTCAGAAATTTTCGGACACATTAATACGTTAATTCAGAAAAAGCAATATAAATTAGATGAAAAAGAAAAAGAATTACGAAAAAAAATGCTGGAAAAAAACTCCGAATCAGCAATTCAATATTGGATAGACCAGTCACGAATCATGCCAAATAGCCAGGATATGATGCGCTTAGGTGAACTGTTAAAGACTTTTTATATTTTTCTAAGTGATCACTGTAAAAAGTTAATGCCAGGAGTAAATAAAGGCAAAAATGACCCTTGGTTATACCTTTATCAAATATTAGATATTAAAGACTATGAACAATATGAACCTTTAGATGCAAGGTATGATAGAGCCTATGTAATAGCAAAACTTTGTACTTTAATTTATGACGAATTATTAGTTCTTATCATAGATAAATCTAATCAATTATTACCCATAAAAGAAGAAGAAAAAACAGCTAATATATCAAATATTCAAATCAGCCCCATAACCTCTTATGTCACGAATAATATTACATTTGATTTTTGTGCTTTTTCAAACACGAAATTTATTGATTACCTAAGTCAATACTGCCAGAGAAATCATCAACAGTCTTGTTATGCCAGTTCTCCATATCCTTCTTCAAAATGGGAGTCTGGTTATGTACCTAAAGGTATTAAAGTACAACAATTTTCTAATCGTCTAACGGGAGGAAGTCAAAGTGAACCTAAAAGATATATTGATCCAATTGTTCAACAGCAATTTTCTATTGAAAAATTAAACTATAAATCTGGAGGAGATAAATTTTTATATTTACACATCATGCCATATTCGTTTATGACTGCTCCCTTTATTGAAAGTATGAAAAGTATTTTTCAAAAGTTAAGGACAGAAGATACATCAGCAATTAGTCTTTCTTTAAAGGAATGTATGGATTTTTTTAATAAACACCAATATTATGTACTTCCTATCAAGAGAGGGAATACTAATGGTATTTTAGTTCCTAATTTTTCAGAGGTAATTGGTAATGTAATCTCTCTTCCTGTAAGTATGATAGGAGATAATAAAACAGAAAAATACCTAAATACTATCGAATACGTTCTCATGATTCATAAACATTTTGGAGTGAAAGTTTTGTTAAGTGAATCTTCAATTCCTATTTTAAACCTAACTGAATACAGCGAAATTGATATTTTTTTAGATGGAGTACCTTCAAGCTTGCGTGGATTGATTCCGTCTGAAAAAATACGTTTTCGACGTAACTGCGATAAAGAAGCTAGAGATACGGGGGATATTTTGTGGGAAAGACTTTTAGGGATTCGTGGAATGTATGATCTATTATGGACTGATTCTAAAGAAAACGAATTAGTAGCTATGGCTACATCATTTACGCGATCAGAAAATCACATCTTTTTTGTAGTTGACCGTTTAATTGAGAAAAAGGCACAGTTTATGAGTAAGAAAAATAAGCAGAAAAAAATAGACAAGGATAGTGTTGCATTAAGATTAACTAAACAACTCAAAGACCACATGGAACGAATTAATAGTGTTAGGAGTTATGTATGAGTTCAGAAAATCTGATTGTATCTGAAGTTCTCAAGGAGTTAGCTAAAATAGGCTGGAAAGCAAAAATCAAAGGTAAAGCACTTGTTAGAAGTTCCTTGATGATGCCGTTAAATAAGATATTTGATAAGTTAAGACGGCAACAACAAATACCTGATCTAGAAACACTTAGAGCAGCTACAATTACAGAAATATTTACATATTTGGAACGCACTGCTAATCCTAATTTTCGACCTCCAGGTAGAGAAAAGCGTGAGCAAGTAGAGCTATTTGTAGATCTTTTTTTTAACAAAATACTCTACAAAATTTATCAAGGTAAACTTACACGTTTAATGATAGACGAAAAAGATATCAAAGCTGCTTACCTGTTTTATATCAGAAATGAAATTACACCAAAAGAAGAAAAAGAGGAGTCTGAATGATGAGTATTTTGACAAATGGAAAATACGCTAATTTTTTACTGGATCGTTATCATGAATATCCTCAAGGAAAATATGTTAATTTAATTTTGATTCGGAAAACAGAATCAGAAGCTATTTTCCGCACAGAAGGAAGTGGAGAACCTTTATGCCGCGAGTTTGTTAATGCTGGGTTACAAAAATGTAAAACTGACCCAATTCAAAGAGTTGTCATTACAAAAAGAAAGCAAACCGCAGTTGAAAGACGTACAGGTAGAGAGGATTTACGTAAGCAAAATTTACTGTGTCTGACTGATGATGGTGCTATACATCCAGATTCAATAGATGGCTATATCTACGGTTATGCCGTTGGACAAGGTGGCGCACAAAAGTCTCGTGTCATCACAGAAGATGCGTTTTCTGTTTTAACTACTAGTCAGGTTGTAGATACTCGTACATCTAATGCTCTTTTTGAAACAGGAACAATGCGAGATGCTCAGGGAAAACAATCAGAAAGTTTATTTAATAGTGAGTATGTACGTCCCGAAACTCATTTTTTAGACATTGAAACCCTCAAAGATGTTACACCTGATGAATTGTTCTATGTCTTGGGTAATATTCTACGTAGTAGTCGCTATGGTGCTGTTTCTTCCCGAATTGGAAAAGTAAAAAATACTGTTGCTCAAGTTGTTTTCAGCGATACTGAAATATTTAGTACATTGGAACTAACTCAGCACGTCTATGATGCTTTACTTGGAAACGATAAAGACACAGAATTAGATTTTCCTTTAGCAGATGATCAACTACTAGCAACGGTCAAAAATTCATCTGAAGAATTAATAAAACAAATAATTGGTCAGTATGAACTAATGACAGATACCGACCAAAATTCATTAATTGAAGAGGTCAGGAATATTTACCGAAAACCAGCCGAGTTCCTACAGCGTCTTGCTAACTCATATAAAGGAGGTTGACCTATGTTGGTTTACCGATGCCAACTAACGCTCTGGGAAAATACATTTTTTAGTAGTAGGGAAATCAATGACCTCTACTTAACAGAACCTCTGATTGGTAATTATGCTTTGGCCTATGCACTCGGTTTAGCTCAATCACCCTACAAAAATAGAGGAGAAATCTATTATTACGAGCATTTGAGCCAACTAAATGAGAAAGAAATTTATATTACACCAGCTACAATACCAGAAGGAGAAGAACCTAAATTTTCATTTTCTCAGTTCAATTCTATTCCTGATGGTTATTGGTATGCAATGGGAAAAAATTGTTTAGTTCAAAGACCAGATGGTTTTGATTCTGAGTATGACACCAAGAATAAGATTTGGTACATAGTTGATAGAAAAACAGGTAAAAGAAAAAAAGAAAAAGCCGTTAATTATCCCCAAATTGGATTTATCAAAATGATGGGTATTGGCACAACACTAAACTTTTTTGTTGTGTCTAACGAGGATTTATCTTTACCTCGATATCTACGGTTAGGAAAATTTATGAGTAAAGCCAAACTAACCGTTACTCTCAACCGAAATCCTTTGGTAGTCAGCCGCCAGTATCAAAAAATAGGATATTTACTCAATCCTCTAGACTTACCAAAAGAAGTTCAAATTATGAGCTTTGATACGTATAATATTCATCCAGTACCGTTAATTCGTAACGCTATTCTAACTGGAGAATTTATAGACTTGAGCAATGATGTATATCTGCCAATTGGTATGAGATTTGGTGTGGATTTTCTGCAACCATCAAAAGGAATTTAAAATCATGGAATCAATAACAATAGATTTAGAACCTCATTATGAAATTTTGGCTGATCTGTCTATAGTACCGAATGAAATTTTGCAAGTAATTCCCAAGCCACTTGAGCATCAAATACAGACTTACCAGTTACAAAAAAAATATGACCTAATTCTCAATACTTTTCCTACAGGAACTGGTAAAACAAAAGCAACTTTGCTGTATTTGTTAGATAACCGAGATGTCAATACTTTATTTATTGCACCTACTAACGAATTAATTAATCAACACAGAGAAGATGTAGAAGAGTTTGTTAAAGCTGCAAATTTACCTCATATTGTATGCGAAGTGAACGCCCATCTTCTGCGTGGGATTGATCCAGATAATAATCTTTTTCGACAAGGAGAAAGGTTTTATCGTTTAATGAAGAATCCATTGGAATTTGCTGAACAATTAGGAATTCCAGAAAATAAGCGTAATTATCGCTGTCCTGTAATTATCATTACTAACCCTGATTTATTTTACTACGCTATCTATTATTGTTATAATAATCTGGATAGGCGTAATGTATTTGAGGCAATTTTCGCCTTTTTTCAATACATTATTATTGATGAGTTTCACTACTATAATGCAAAACAATTAGCCAATTTTTTGTTTTTTATAGCTTTTTCACTAGAATTTGGTTACTTTCAAGATGAAAAGCGCAAGGTATGTTTGTTGTCAGCAACACCAGATGCACAAGTATATAAATATCTTGAACGTGTAGCATCACAAGGCTTAAAGTGGAAATCAATTGAACCTGAGTTTGTAAAAGCCAATCATCCCCGTGCAGTCAGAACTTTAGCACCTATAAAACTAACTTTTATAGGATGTAGTGAACCAACAGATTTATTAGCTCAATATACACAAGAAAAAGCTGATGAGATTAAATTAAGGCTTGAAAATTTACTAGATGGAGCATTAATCACTAATTCTTTAATTGATGTTAACAGAACAATTACTAATCTAAGATCAATTGGTTTAACAGCAGATAAAGATTTTGGTCGTATTACTGGAGCTATTTCATCAAAAGAACGTAAATCTTCTGCGAAAAAGCAGTTAATTATTGCTACACCAACAGTAGATATTGGTTATAACTTTAACAAACAAGCAAAGAATCGTCAAAATATTGATTTTATTATCTTCACTGCTAGTTATACTGATGACTTTTGGCAAAGATTAGGTAGAAGTGGAAGAGTTTTAGGTAAAAAACAGGAAAATTTTATATCTGAAGCTATTGCTTTAGTAAGTACAGAAACATTTTTGAAAATCAAGGATTATGTATCTGGATATTCAAATCAAATCAACAGAGAACAGTTAAGAGATATAATTTTAAATTCTCATGCTTTTCCTCAAAAACCATTTTTACATGAATACATAAGCTCATACGCAATTCTGGAATCTTTCCGTCCTTTATATGAACTCAGAAAACAAATGCGGCATCCTGAACGGATAGAAGAGGTTTTTGAACTCGTGCGACAATTATTTGCTCCAAATAGTAAAAAGAGCTATCGCCACTATCTTTATCAATTATCTAGATTTAATTCTCTGCAAGCATCTATTTCTTCCTTCAAGGATTCTAAGAAAGGAGATTATACAGATATGATTATCCGAGAATTCCTCAATGTAGCTAATTATTGGTACACTTCTAATGAAGATATTGACATTGATGAAAATACTTTTTCTACATTTAAGAAAAGCCTAGCATTGGGAAATAATAAGTCTCAGGAAGCCATAAAAAAATACGTTTTAGAAGAATTTCATGCGTTATCTAGTTTGTTTAGCTTTAGAGATTCATTTCAATCCTTAAACTGTGCTATTTATGACCCATACCATATTATTACTGATAATAATAATATTATATATTATGAACTATTTCATCTACTCAAGTATTATGATCTGACTTGGTATAAATCAGTTCAAGATTTTCAATCAGGTGTTATAAATTCTTCACCACTGCAACCTGCTGACTTATATTGTCGAGTAGATAGACATAGAGATAAATCAGAAAATCTAATTATATCTTTCAGTTTAAATACTGAACTTAACCAAGAATTTTTTAAACGACGTTATTGTAATAAACCTCTTGCTATTCAAGGATTTAAAATGATAGCTTCTCGTCTTGATGGTTCAATATTCCCTTTGTCACCAAAGCTGACTGAAGCTATTCAGGAAAAATATATTACCTGTTTATTAGTACCAGAACAAGGAGGAAGTGCAGGAGAAATCCAAGGAAGAACAAGAGATATGCAAATACGCTTCCCCTCCATTTTGGTAACTTTTTCAGACTCTACAACTGCTAACTATAAAGGCATACTCGGTACAAATTCATATTTGGTCGGTTCAAGAATTCAGAAGTACCTTTATGCTTTAGAAAAGAAAACAGAATTTTGGATTGCTTAAGTCTTTGATTAAAAAAATAATGATATTACTAAATTATTACCAATTTTTTCTTTTACAAATTGTCTCTCGCTGTAAAAAATATGCCCCATAGTCTCATCCTCAATATCACCCCCCAATCTCCCATCTACCCCAATTTCCTCAGCGGTAGACATTATCACGCCTTATTCCTTAACCTAGTGAGTTCTGTTGATAAAAAATTAGGCGACTACCTCCACGAATCAAACGCGGATAAAGCTTTTACCCTCTCACCATTACAGATACAAAGCAAACATAAAACCCCATTTAATACCTTGCAATATACCCATCAAAACCCTATTCCCGCAGGTACTTCCTGTTGGTGGCGTATTTCCTTATTAAATGACAACTTATTCAGTCAACTCACACCTTTATGGTTGAATATTAACCCCGAACAACCTTGGCATTTGGGTTCAGCTAACTTATATATTACTAGCATTCAAGGTACACCTCAAATTAACCAACCTTGGGCTAATGCTTGTAGTTACAACCAACTTTATCAACAAGCAAGCGAACAAGAACGTAATCTTAATTTCATCTTTTCTACACCTGTAGCTTTTCGTCAAGGTGCTTTTGATAATGTTCTTCCAACACGAGAATCTGTATTTAATAGTCTGCTGAGTCGGTGGAATAAATATAGCGGCATTGAATTAACTAATCTTACCCTTGAATCAATTTATCCTAGTGCTTTCAATATCAAAACTGAGGTTATTAGCAACTATGAAAATAAATTTATTGGTTGTTTAGGTGAAATTAGTTATCGCATTCTTGGCAATGTAGAAGCAACGGCAATTAAACAAATTAATGCTTTGGCTGATTTTGCTTTATATGCAGGAATAGGACGTAAAACAACAATGGGAATGGGCATGGTTAGAAGAAAGTAGGTTGGGTTGAGGAACGAAACCCAACGTTATCAATCAGATTATTAACGATTTTGTTGGGTTGCGCTGTCGCTTAACCCAACCTACAAATGAATCAATTTTTTAGAACTTATGTTGACTCAAAATATCAATCCAGAAGATTACGTAAATATTGCCTCATTAAACCAATATTCCTACTGTCCTCATCGTTGTTGGTTAATTCATTGTGCAGGTGAATTCATTGATAATCAATACACGATTGAAGGTACAAGTTTACATGAACGAGTTCACACAGTTGGGGAAGTAAATCGGGATGAAACTTGGCAGATACGCGCTATTTATTTGAAGTCAGACCAATATCAATTAATTGGTAAATCTGATTTGATTGAATTTGAAAATGGTGAATTTTACCCTATTGAATATAAAAGAGGACGTAAAGGAGAATGGGATAATGATGAGTTACAAGTTTGCGCTCAAGCTTTGTGTTTGGAGGAAATGACGGAGAAAAATATCAATACTGGCTATATCTATTATGCTCAAACTCATCAACGTAAATTAGTAGAAATTACCTCAGATTTACGAAATAGTACGATTGCAACTATTGAAGCTGTACAAATGTTGTTGTTTACAGGTGCAATGCCTAAAGCTGTAAAAACAAAACGCTGTGATGGTTGTAGTTTATATTCTCGATGTTTACCCCAAGCTGTTGATAAAGTTGGGCGTTATCAAGAAGCACATTGATCAGTTTTTAATTGATGCAAAAAACCAAAACATTTCTAAAACTCTTTTTACTGTCACCTGTCCACTATCACCTATTTTGAGGATTTAATCATGGGTACTCTTTACATCACACAAGATGATGCTTTTATCGGTAAGGTTGATGAACGGATTAATGTGAAGTTTGAAAAGAAAATACTTCAGGATATTCCATTTATTCATCTTGAAGGTGTAGTTGTTTTAGGACGAGCAACTATTTCGCCAGCGGTTGTTTTTGAGTTGATGGAACGCCATATTCCTCTATCTTTTATCAGTCAAATTGGTCATTATTTGGGACGGTTAGAACCAGAAATGACTGGTAATATTTTCGTTCGCAAGGCACAATGGCAAGCAGCAGGAGAAACACCTCAATCTATTCATGCTGTTCAAGGTTTTGTTAGGGGAAAATTAAAGAATTACCGTCAAACTTTGATGCGTTATCAGCGTGAATTCAATGATGTTGATTTATCCAAAAATATTACTCGTATTGAACAGGTAATTGATTCGATTAAGTCAACTGAAAATATTAATTCTTTGCGTGGTTTAGAAGGTTCTGGTAGTGCGGCTTATTTTGGTTGTTTTGATCAATTGATTCGTAATTCCCAATTTTCTTTTACTAAGCGTGTACGTCGTCCTGCGACTGATCCGGTTAATTCTTTACTCAGTTTTGGTTATTCTTTATTGCGTCATGATGTCCAAGTTGCTGTGAATATTGTCGGTTTTGATCCATATTTAGGATACCTACATTTTGATCGCTATAATCGACCTTCTTTAGCTTTAGATTTGATGGAGGAATTTCGCCCTTTAGTGGTAGATGCTGTGGTTTTATCTATTTTGAATAAGCAATTATTAACACCGGCAGATTTTATCACTGAACCGTTAAGCGGTGCTGTTTCTCTGACTCCAGAAGGACGCAAAACTTTTTTGACTTTGTACGAAAAGAAAAAAATATCGGAGTTTAAACATCCGGTTATGGGGCGTAAATGTAGTTATCGAGAAGCTTTTGAATTGCAAGCGAGATTTTTAGCTAAATATTTAATGGGAACAACTGAGAAATATCCTCCTTTGTTTTTGAAATAGCTATTTAGGTGACAGGTGACAGTAAGAAGGTAAGAGATAAGAGTTGATTTTTCCCAATTACCTATCACCTATCACCCATTACTAATTACCAATTACCAATTTATGAATGTTATTGTTTCTTACGATATTTCTGAGGATAAACGCCGGACTAAAATCCATAGTATTCTCAAGTCCTATGGTCAATGGGTGCAGTATAGTATTTTTGAATGTGAGTTAACTGATACTCAATATGCTAAACTGCGATCGCGTCTTAATAAACTCATTAAACCGGAAACGGACAGTATTCGCTTTTACTTCCTTTGTGCTTGCTGTTTTGGTAAAGTAGAAAGAATTGGTGGTGAACAGCCCCGTGATGGGACGATTTTCTTCGCTTAATGCGCGGATGGGTGGGTGTAAAAAATCGAGGTGAACAAAAAATGCCTGAAATCATCTCTATACAAAGCTTTCATGGATTTTATGAGGTTCACCTATCCGCGCACCTTACACAGCAAGGGTTTCAGCTATTTTATCTCTTGACACTTTTTCTGAAATGGACTATGATCAAACCATCCGCGCAACTGAACCTTGAAAACTACATATATATAGGCTTTCAGCCTCCCGCTATTGCAATTTCTATTACTCCCTATTAGGGATTGAAACAACTACAAAACTAGCAACTGAAGCATCAGCGATCGCCTATTGCAATTTCTATTACTCCCTATTAGGGATTGAAACCTCTGTAATAGTCTGCTACCTGCTTAGTTTGTCTATTGCAATTTCTATTACTCCCTATTAGGGATTGAAACAGGTAAATCAATTCCTAACATCCCCTTATAGTACGAACGAATTGCAATTTCTATTACTCCCTATTAGGGATTGAAACTACTCGAAGGATGCGAGCGATCGCACCATTGAATTAATTGCAATTTCTATTACTCCCTATTAGGGATTGAAACTTTAATTCTGCTTCTAGCTCGGCGATACGAGAAGATTGCAATTTCTATTACTCCCTATTAGGGATTGAAACCTGTAAAAATTCAGGATTCTGTAGATGCACCTGAATTGCAATTTCTATTACTCCCTATTAGGGATTGAAACGGCTTAGAGTTCGAGAAGGCATCCAGAAACCTTATTGCAATTTCTATTACTCCCTATTAGGGATTGAAACGAAATGTGATAAGCGATTACTAGATATTCTTCTCCTATTGCAATTTCTATTACTCCCTATTAGGGATTGAAACACGACCTTCAGAAATTTCTACATTTGATTGGGCTGGGTGATTGCAATTTCTATTACTCCCTATTAGGGATTGAAACAAGAACCGGGCAGGAGGAAAGAAAGCTAGCTTTCCCTATGATTGCAATTTCTATTACTCCCTATTAGGGATTGAAACGTCTGGAATAGAACATCGGCAATAGATTTAGGCAGCACATTGCAATTTCTATTACTCCCTATTAGGGATTGAAACACAGACTACTCTGCTTGCTCTCAAATCGCCCTGCTTATTGCAATTTCTATTACTCCCTATTAGGGATTGAAACGCTTTCATCTAGAAGGAAAGAAACTATTTCCCCATTGATTGCAATTTCTATTACTCCCTATTAGGGATTGAAACGTAACCCAAATCCCGTATCAACTTACGGTAAATCTCTGATTGCAATTTCTATTACTCCCTATTAGGGATTGAAACGCTAATGATACTGGAGTTACTGTACAGACAGATAATATTGCAATTTCTATTACTCCCTATTAGGGATTGAAACTATTTGCCTTCACTGCCAAGCTAAAACGGGAAATTGATAATTGCAATTTCTATTACTCCCTATTAGGGATTGAAACCAAAAAGTTGAAGGGGAAGTCTCCACCGCAAAATCAATGGCATTGCAATTTCTATTACTCCCTATTAGGGATTGAAACAATCTTGAGCCGTAACTTGATGAGAGACTACTACATTGCAATTTCTATTACTCCCTATTAGGGATTGAAACCCGCCCCAGGACGGCAACCCATCGCTAGGCATAACATTGCAATTTCTATTACTCCCTATTAGGGATTGAAACTCAATCTTTATCACGTCAGGGCTAATGCAATCATTTATTGCAATTTCTATTACTCCCTATTAGGGATTGAAACGGCTTCTGTTAAATCGGTGATTTTTTCTAATGCTAATTGCAATTTCTATTACTCCCTATTAGGGATTGAAACCAATCTTATCTCGCTGGTAAAGGTGGAACATATCAGCTAAAATTGCAATTTCTATTACTCCCTATTAGGGATTGAAACAAACGTGGCGCTAGGTATTCATGCAAAAGTTGTAAAATTGCAATTTCTATTACTCCCTATTAGGGATTGAAACAACGCCAAAGGTAGACAATTCACATCCTCTGATAATTGCAATTTCTATTACTCCCTATTAGGGATTGAAACCCGCTATTAATTTGGTTGACTTGGAATTGTTGAGCATTGCAATTTCTATTACTCCCTATTAGGGATTGAAACGCTAAAGGTAGCTTCCAACTGATCAGCATATTCTTAATTGCAATTTCTATTACTCCCTATTAGGGATTGAAACACCTTCTGGGCTGATACCCAGTTCTTTGGCGACTTATTGCAATTTCTATTACTCCCTATTAGGGATTGAAACGCGATCGCTCTACATAAAGCAAGCCTCATCAAATCATTGCAATTTCTATTACTCCCTATTAGGGATTGAAACGAGGATTTTTCTGATGATGACGGGGGTGAAGATTATTGCAATTTCTATTACTCCCTATTAGGGATTGAAACGATTAATTGGATCGTCAGAGAAAGAACTCAAGGAAATGAATTGCAATTTCTATTACTCCCTATTAGGGATTGAAACAAATCATTTAAATAATGTTATCATTGTTTCAACAATTGAATTGCAATTTCTATTACTCCCTATTAGGGATTGAAACTCAACTTCTTTGATTACCTCTACAGGTACTTATTGCAATTTCTATTACTCCCTATTAGGGATTGAAACCAAAGGTACAGCCAGCGCGAACCGATAAGCACCGGGAATTGCAATTTCTATTACTCCCTATTAGGGATTGAAACCTGAATAGCCTTTAAATTGCCGCTGTAATAATCTTTATTGCAATTTCTATTACTCCCTATTAGGGATTGAAACAAAACACCAAATCCCACAAAATTAGTTGAAAAAGTTAGATTGCAATTTCTATTACTCCCTATTAGGGATTGAAACCTTTGGCAACTGGATTATTTGTGGTTTCAGCAAATTATTGCAATTTCTATTACTCCCTATTAGGGATTGAAACCAAACGCCATCCATTCAGGTATGTTTACTCTCTATTGCAATTTCTATTACGGTTATTTGATCAAAGGTGCATCAATTGATGAATTAGCGGATGCTGTGCGATCTTCTGCTGCTGGTTTGTGTAAAGTAGCATCAGAGGCTCTTGGAGCATTATTTCAACAACCTAAATCTTTATCTCAACCTGTCTATAAATTGACTAAACGACAGGAAGAAGTGTTAGCATTATTGAGTGTAGGATTAACTAATGATGCGATCGCTCAAAAGTTGAAACTAAGTCCTTCTACTATTAGACATCATGTGACACAGATATTGCATAAATTAGGGGTAGAAAACCGCACTGAAGCCGCAACCACAGCAGTGCGAGCTAGATGTATGTAATTGCTTAACGGGTGACAAGGGTATTGAAGCTGAGATATGGCAATAATTTGAGAAGAAAATAAGGGGGTAAACAAATAGGGGCAAGGAAGCCCCAAAGAAAATAAAATGTTACCATGATTTAGCTGTGAACTTAATCGCTCTCAAGCCTCATAAACGCCTCTTTTATCAACGCATTTTTCAGGATCTATCCCTTATGAAACAAGCTGTTTAGCCATCTTTTCACTCGTTAAGCGCGAAATATACCGTAATTAACAAATGTAATTTTCACTATTTTAATATGTTGTTATCTCGTGAATTTCTGATCACTCCTTTGGTAGCTTGTTTCTGCATCTTGGGAATTAGTTTAAGTCAAGTTCCACGATTGCAAGAACTTCTTAGCAGCCAAAAATCTATGTCTATAGAAACCCTAGAAAAAGACCAACAAAAAGAAGGTTTACGTCTGGGTTTACTCCAACAGATGCCCAGTTTTAGTTATGATAACTTGATTGCTGATTGGGTATATATAGATTTTTTGCAATACTTTGGTGATAATGAAGTTAGAGAAAAAATTGGTTATTCGTTAAGTCCAGAATTTTTTGAAATTATACTTAAACATGATCCTAAATTTCTAGAAGCCTATCTTGGTCTTTCTGTCAGCAGTTCTTTATATGCCGGAATGCCAGAAAGGTCTATTGCTTTAATGGATAAAGGTTTAAAATCCTTATCTCCTAAACTACCAAAAAAATCTTATTACATCTGGCGTTATAAAGGCACAGATGAGTTATTATTTTTAGGTGACTCCCAAGCTGCAAGTAAGTCTTTTCTCACAGCAGCAGAATGGGCTGGTAAATATGATGATCAAGAAAGTAAAAATATAGTCTCTATATCCCAAGCAACTGCTAAATTCCTCAAGAGAAACCCTGATAGTAAGTTTGCCCGTATTGCTACCTGGACAATGGTTTTACAAAATAATGTAGATGACAAAACTCGCAAACGGGCAATTAAAGAAATTGAAAATCTAGGCGGTAAAGTCGTTATTAATGATGATGGCGTACCTGCTATAACTTTACCTGAAAAAGATTAAGCTTATTGGTAATTGGTAATTGATAATTGGTAATTGGTAATTGGTAATTGGTAATTGGTGAAAATTAAATTAATTACCCAGTCCCCAGTCCCCAGTCCCCAGTCCCCAGTCCCCAGTCCCCAGTCCCCAGTCCCCAGTCCCCAGTCCCCAGTCCCCAGTCACCTTTATGTATTGGTATTGTGGTAAATTAATCGAATCGCAAACACTGGAATTAGATATTAATGATCCAGGTTTAATTTATGGGGCGACAGTTTTTACAACATTGAGAATATATGATCATTCCCTTGATCATAGTTTAACTAACTGGAAAGCCCATTGTTCACGGTTGCAATTAAGTTTACAAGCCTTTGGTTGGACAGAACCAGACTGGAATTTTGTGCGCCATGGCGCACAAACTCTTTTACAATATTTTACCGTGATCAGAATTACTATTTTTCCCGATGGTCGAGAATGGATCACAGGTAGACTATTACCAGAAAACTTGACAGAAAAACAAAATAATGGTATTATAGCTGCCCTTGCTAAATCAGAATTTGCTCGTTCTCTCCCCCATCATAAAACAGGCAATTACTTGAGTCCTTGGTTAGCGAGAAATATTGTCCAGGCTGCAAAAGCTGAAGAAGCGATTTTAATAGATAGTGATGGAAATTGGCTAGAAACCAGTACAGGTAATCTTTGGGGTTGGAAAGATGACAGTTGGTGGACACCACCATTAGCAGTGGGAATATTGCCAGGAATAGAGCGATCGCACATCATCAACCATCTGCAAAAGCTAAAAATCACCGTTCAGCAACAACCTTGGACACCACAGCGAGTCAAAGAATTAGAAGCGATCGCCTACACTAACAGCGTTGTCGAGATAATTCCCATCCATACCGTACATCAGCCCACAGGCTCGTTAGAATATAATCCTAAGCATCCTTGTTTTTTAGAACTTAAAGGATTATTTCTACCATGACAGGAACGCCATTTTGGTATATCTTAAGATAAGTTAACATAATTCTCATAAAGCCCTCTCTTATTTTAGAGACCTTACACTAACGCCCAAAATATACAGGAGGATAGACCTCAGTGAATAAAAGATGGAGAAATGCGGGGCTGTATGCACTGCTTTTTATTGTTGTTATCGCTTTAGGGACTGCGTTTTTCGATAACCAACCCCCCCAAGTAGAAACATGGCGCTACAGTGAATTTATTCAACAAGTTGATCAAGGCAAAGTAGAAAGAGTTAGTCTGAGTTCAGATCGTTCCACCGCAGTAGTTACACCAAAATACGACCCCAATAAAAAGCGTGTCACTTTGGTTAACGATCCAGATTTAATCAATACTCTGACAACTAAAGGTGTTGATATTGCTGTATTACCCCAAACCGACGAGGGATTTTGGTTTAAAGCACTCAGCAGTTTATTTTTCCCTGTATTACTTCTAGTTGGTTTATTTTTCTTACTCCGTCGCGCTCAAAGTGGACCAGGTAGCCAAGCCATGAACTTTGGTAAATCTAAAGCCAGAGTGCAAATGGAACCCCAAACTCAAGTAACCTTTGGCGATGTTGCGGGTATTGACCAAGCCAAGTTGGAATTAAACGAAGTTGTAGACTTTTTGAAAAACGCCGATCGCTTTACCGCCGTTGGTGCAAAAATTCCTAAAGGTGTATTATTAGTTGGACCTCCTGGTACTGGTAAAACCCTCCTCGCACGTGCGGTAGCTGGAGAAGCTGGTGTACCCTTCTTCTCAATCTCCGGTTCAGAATTTGTGGAAATGTTCGTTGGTGTGGGTGCTTCCCGCGTCCGCGACTTATTTGAACAAGCTAAAACCAACGCTCCCTGTATCGTCTTCATTGATGAAATTGACGCAGTAGGTCGTCAACGGGGTGCAGGTTTAGGTGGTGGTAACGATGAACGGGAACAAACCCTCAACCAGTTACTCACCGAAATGGATGGATTTGAAGGTAACACTGGTATCATCATCATTGCTGCTACCAACCGTCCTGACGTACTAGATGCAGCTTTATTGCGTCCTGGTCGTTTCGACCGTCAAGTTGTCGTAGACCGTCCCGACTACGCTGGCCGTAGTGAAATTCTCAAAGTTCACGCACGGGGTAAAACCTTATCCAAAGATGTGGACTTGGATAAAATTGCTCGTCGTACCCCTGGTTTCACCGGTGCAGATTTATCTAACCTGTTGAACGAAGCCGCAATTTTAGCAGCACGTCGCAACTTAACCGAAATTGCGATGGATGAAATTAATGATGCTATTGATCGCGTATTAGCTGGTCCAGAGAAGAAAGACCGCGTCATGAGCGAAAAGCGTAAAACCTTGGTTGCTTATCACGAAGCTGGTCACGCTTTAGTTGGTGCGTTGATGCCTGACTATGACCCTGTACAAAAGATTAGCATTATTCCCCGTGGTCGTGCTGGTGGTTTGACTTGGTTTACTCCTAGCGAAGACCGCATGGACACTGGTTTATATAGCCGTGCATATTTGGAAAATCAGATGGCTGTGGCTTTAGGTGGTCGTTTAGCTGAAGAGATTATCTTTGGTGAAGATGAAGTTACCACAGGTGCTTCTAATGATTTGCAACAGGTAGCACGAGTTGCTAAACAGATGATAACTCGGTTTGGGATGAGCGATCGCTTGGGTCCCGTTGCTTTGGGTCGTCAGCAAGGTAATATGTTCTTAGGCAGAGATATTATGTCTGAGCGTGACTTCTCCGAAGAAACAGCCGCCGCAATTGATGAAGAAGTCCGTAAATTAGTGGATGTAGCTTACATTCGTGCGAAAGAAGTGTTAGTAAATAACCGTCACATTTTGGATCAAATCGCCCAAATGTTGATTGATAAGGAAACCGTTGACGCTGATGAATTGCAAGAAATTCTCGGTAATAATGATGTGAGAACTGCTGCTTTTGCATAGTAGTTAATCAGTTTTTAAGGTTGGGGTATTTCTGGGTTTTCTGGAAGTACCCCAATTTTTTTATTCTCACGCAGAGGCGCAGAGAGGTTTGTTATCCTTAAAGTAAGGAGGTTAAGTCATGACTAGCGCAACAATTACCACAAAAGGACAAGTGACTATACCTAAAAAAATTAGGGATTATCTGAATTTGGATACAGGAAGTAAGGTTGATTTTGTGATTGATGAAAATGGCATAGTTAAACTTATTCCCTTGAATATACCTATCAAAAAATTATCTGGGATTCTGCATAGAGAAGGGATGAAGTCTGCAACTTTAGAAGAAATGGAACAAACAATTAGTGAGGCTGCAAGTGATTGGACTTGATACTAATATTTTAGTACGCTACCTCCAAAAAGAGTCTGGACTTGTTCCTAAATAATTAGAAATTTATTGACTGGTTAATTTTTTCTTTGTTTATATTTTTCTTGTAATTCGATATAATATTTAATTAATTTCTGTGGATCGTGCTGATTATTTTCAGAAATTTGATGACGAATTTCTCGAATTTGTTGCAATACGGAATCATCAATAGTAATCATTATTCATTATCCATTAATTCTAAAGGTGTCACTAGTACAGGAACATACAAGCCTAGCATAACATTAACTCGTCTAATATGTCCAAATTTGTTGGCGTTAGCTGGCTAAGCTGCGATCGCACCCCATCATCCCCAAAAATCGCTCTCTTTCTTCTCCCCTTGAGCCTAAAATCGCATTTTTGTGTAAACAAGGCGCTATTTGGATCAATACCTTGTTTATTCCATGCTTAACTTAATAAAATTAGGTTAAAATCCGAATATTAGGATTTTAGGTATAAAAACCACACTATGGCGAATGATGAGCATTTAGCGATACTAAAGCAAGGTGTAAAAGTTTGGAATAATTGGAAAGGTAAAAATTTAGAGTGTGATAACAATCCCGATGAAGTAGTGCAGGATTTTTTCCACATGATAGAAATTGGATATTCTTAAAATGCTGAAAAAATATTTTTATCATCTATATATTCGGGATATTTTATAGATGAGATACTGAATTTTAGATAATTCAGAATTATTTGGAATTAACCTTTTTTAAACTTACAAACTTTCAGTATCTACACCCATAGTCTGAAGCTTTGGCAATAATTTAATCAGAAATAAACCAGTAATGCCACTGTAAGTTAATCCACTTACCATACTACCTGCTAGTGTAGCCGAAACCAAAACAGGAATCAGCGTTTCTAAACCGCCCCTAAATATATTCTGAGCAATAACACCAGCGAGAATACAAGCTAATGCTCCCGTACCTGCGCCCACTGTAACACCAATAGAATTGGCAATTAACCATTTAAGAGTCTTATTTTTCTGCCATTCCATAGTTAGTGCTTGAGCAAAACTTAGGGAAATTATGCCACTGACTATGCCTAAAATTGAGCTAATAATGGCATTAGACGTAATTACAAGTATTAGTCCACCTATGCCACAACCAATGCTGAAACCAACAGTTGTGGCTAATATCCATTTAGCAGATACCTGATTCCGTAAAACCAACTTTTGGGCAATACCCACACATAAACCACCCAATCCACCACCCCAAAAACCTGAAATTGCAGATAAAGAAGTGTTTATTGCCAGTAAACTAGAAAACAAACCCAGGAAAAAGCCAATAACAAAGCCAATAGTTGTGGCAAATACCCACCACCAAAATTTCGATCCCAGAATTGGGGTTGACATAAATTTTCTACAAATAAAAAATGATATTTTTGAATTTTAATACTTTTTGTTGTCAAGACAAATAGCATCACCCAGAAATTATAGCGTTCGTTGTGTTTAATTATGAGGATAAAATTGGCAACAGATTTTTTACAGAAAAATGGATTCCACTTTTGAAAATAAATGATAAAACTTGTAAATGAATAACATATCATGCCACAATTTTTGATAAAAAATGTCTAAATATGAGGTATACACAGATTTCCCAATGATGACGTTTTTAATTTAATAGATAAAATAGCATACAGTATTTACACTAAAGTAACTAGTTCTATGTTAAACACGATTAAACACAAATCATCTCATCACCGACTCAAACGCCAACTTCTAATTGTAATGTTGGTAATTTTCGCTTGGAGTATAGCCATAGGATTTATACTAGGTTTAGCCACCAGCACCCACGCAGCTAACCCCAGCCCCTCAGTTGGTACGGTTGATGTAGTGCCGATACAATACCAACTCGGGCAAGAATTATATCTAGAAAACTGTGCTACCTGTCACATTGGTATACCACCAGCAGTATTTCCCACCCAAACTTGGAAAAATCTACTAGAAGATTCCCAGCACTATGGCGCACAGCTTAAACCTTTAGTTGATCCGCAACGCCTTTTAGTGTGGAAGTACCTTTCTACTTTCTCTCGTCTTCACCTCCAAGATGACTCAACACCCTATCGCCTCAAGGAGTCCCGTTATTTCCAAGCCTTACATCCTGGTGTCAAATTACCAAGACCTGTGCAAATAAGCAGTTGTGTCAGCTGTCATCCTGGTGTAAATGATTATAATTTCCGTAAACTGACAGCAGAATGGGATCAGTAAATTCGTAATTGGTAGTTATTCCTCCCTAGTCCCCAGTCCCCAGTCCCTAGTCACCTCTTCTAGTGGCAAAATGATACTATTAGAGAAGTTTAACTTTAATATATAAGTTAAAACCAATCATTTAAATCTGTGATTGGTAAGTTTTCATTTCGTTTTTGAGTTAATTCTCATTTTCCACCCACCCATAACCAAAACGGCTGGGTTGAGTTAAACGTCTATAATCATATAGCTATTAGCTAAACCTTTAATCCTATCCCTCTTGATTTAGTTCCATAAACTGCCATGCTAAAATTTTTGTTGGGCGATCCCAACGCTCGTAAACTTAAAAAATACCAACCTGACATTACAGAAATTAACCTGTTAGAGGAAGAAATTCAAGCACTTTCCGATGATGAGTTAAAAAGTAAAACTACTGAGTTTAAACAACGTCTAGCTAAAGGTGAAGTTCTCAATGATATCTTGCCAGAGGCTTTTGCCGTTGTCCGGGAAGCAGCGCGGCGAGTGTTGGGATTGAGACACTTTGATGTCCAATTACTGGGTGGAGTGATTCTGCATACTGGGCAAATTGCCGAAATGAAAACTGGTGAAGGTAAAACCTTGGTGGCTACTTTACCAAGTTATTTAAATGCCTTGACAGGTAAAGGTGTACACGTCATTACTGTTAACGATTATCTAGCCCGTCGGGATGCAGAATGGATGGGGCAGGTACACAGGTTCTTGGGCTTGAGTGTGGGTCTAATTCAAGCGACAATGACCCCAACGGAACGGAAGAAAAATTATGACTGTGATATTACATATATCACCAACAGCGAGATCGGTTTTGACTACCTGCGGGATAACATGGCTACCTCTATGGCTGAGGTGGTGCAACGTCCGTTTAATTATTGCGTCATTGACGAAGTAGATTCAATTCTAGTTGATGAAGCACGAACACCGCTGATTATTTCTGGACAGGTGGAAAGACCAACAGAAAAATATTTGCAAGCTGCGGAAATTGCTTTGACTCTGCAAAAAGATGAACATTACGAAGTTAATGAAAAGGATCGTAACGTTCTTTTAACTGATGAAGGTTTTGCAGAAGCAGAAAATCTGTTGGGTGTAACAGATTTATTTGACCCGGAAAATCCTTGGGCGCATTTTGTCTTTAATGCGATTAAAGCTAAGGAATTGTTCCTCAAGGACGTGAATTATATTGTCCGCAATGATGAAGTTGTGATTGTGGATGAATTTACAGGTCGGGTACTTCCAGGAAGACGCTGGAGTGATGGTCTGCACCAAGCTATTGAAGCTAAAGAACACGTAGAAATTCAGCCAGAAACTCAAACTTTAGCGACAATTACCTATCAAAACTTATTTTTGCTTTATCCCAAGTTGGGGGGAATGACGGGAACTGCAAAAACGGAAGAAGTGGAGTTTGAAAAGATATACAAACTCGAAGTAGCGATTATTCCTACTAACCGCATCAGAAGACGGGAAGACCTGTCTGATATGGTGTTTAAGACGGAATTGGGTAAATGGAGAGCGATCGCTAAAGAATGTGCCGAAATGCACGAAAATGGTAGACCTGTGTTAGTGGGTACAACCAGTGTCGAAAAATCTGAACTTCTCAGCCGACTCCTCAAGGAAATAGAAATTCCCCATGAGTTACTCAACGCTAGACCGGAAAATGTAGAACGGGAAGCGGAAATTGTCGCCCAAGCCGGACGCAGAGGGGCTGTAACTATAGCCACTAACATGGCGGGTAGAGGTACGGACATTATTCTGGGTGGTAACTCTGAATATATGGCACGGTTGAAATTGCGGGAATATTTTATGCCCCGTATTGTTAGCCCTGAAGATGAAGATACTTTTGGGATGCAAAGGGCTTCTGGACTACCAACCGGTCATGGTGGTGGACAGGGTTTTGTTCCTGGTAAAAAGGTGAAAACTTGGCGGGCTTCCCCGGAAATTTTCCCGACTCAGATATCAAAGGAGACAGAACAGCTATTAAAAGAAGCGGTGGAAGTAGCGGTAAAATCTTACGGTGAACGCAGTTTACCTGAGTTGGAAGCAGAAGACAAAATAGCTGTAGCAGCGGAAAAAGCACCCACAGATGACCCTGTAATTCAGAAGTTGCGAGAAGCTTATCAGCGCATTAAGCATGAGTATGAAGAGTTTACCAGCACTGAACATGATGATGTGGTAAATCGAGGCGGTTTGCACGTGATTGGTACAGAACGCCATGAATCAAGGCGGATTGATAACCAGTTACGCGGACGGGCGGGAAGACAAGGCGACCCTGGAACGACAAGATTTTTCCTCAGTTTAGAGGATAACCTATTACGGATATTTGGGGGCGATCGCGTTGCCGGCTTGATGAATGCTTTCCAAGTAGAAGAAGATATGCCTATTGAGTCGGGTATGTTGACTCGCAGTTTGGAAGGCGCACAGAAAAAGGTTGAAACTTATTACTACGACATCCGTAAACAGGTGTTTGAGTATGACGAGGTAATGAATAACCAACGTCGTGCTATTTACGCGGAACGTCGGCGGGTGTTGGAAGGTCAAGATTTGAAAGAACAGGTAATTAAGTACGCGGAAAAAACGATGGATGACATCGTTGATTATTACATCAACCCTGATTTACCTTCGGAAGAATGGGAATTGGAAAAGTTGGTGGATAAGGTGAAGGAGTTTGTTTACCTGTTGGCTGATATGCAGGCCAGTCAGTTGGAGGATATGGGAGTACCGGAAATTAAGGCTTTCCTCCATGAACAAGCGCGTATTGCCTATGATATGAAGGAGGCGCAAATTGACCAAATTCAACCGGGTTTAATGCGTCAAGCGGAACGGTTTTTTATTCTCCAACGCATAGATACTTTGTGGCGGGAACATCTGCAACAAATGGATGCTTTGCGTGAGTCGGTTGGTTTGCGTGGTTATGGACAAAAAGACCCGCTGATTGAGTATAAGAGTGAGGGTTATGAGTTGTTCTTGGATATGATGGTGAATATCCGCCGTGATGTGGTTTATTCGCTGTTTATGTTCCAGCCACAGCCACAGCCTACTGTGCAGACTTCTGAGATGGTTTAAGGTTTTTTTCACGCAGAGACGCAGAGGCGCAGAGAGTCGTTTTCTGCGTCTTTTGTTTTAGGAGAAATGAACCACGAAGGAGCGAAGAGCGCGAAGGAAGAGGAGGAAGAGGAGGGAAAGTAATTTATTCTGCGAACATTTCCGCTAAGATATCCAAGACTGCTTTTTGTTCTTCTATGGTAATTTGACCTAGAAGTTTGATTAGTCGAGTTTTATCTATTGTGCGAATTTGGTCAAGTACAATTTGTCCTTCTTTTCCTTGAAATTGACAGGTTACTCTTGTGGGGTATGGTTGCCCTTTTGTTGTCATTGGTGCAACTATTACGGTGGAAAGATGATGGTTGATTTCGTGGGGTGAGATTATTAAACAAGGGCGTGTTTTTTTAATTTCACTGCCAATGGTAGGGTTAAGATTAACTAGGAAAACATCAAATCTGTTAACTACCATTGCCATTCTGTTTCATCCCATTCTGTTGTATTGATGTCATCTAATAAGATATCATCGCCTTTTTCAGCCATTTCTATAAATGCTTGTTCCCAACCTTTTCTTACTTGTTCAACTGGGCGAATAATTAGATGATTTCCTTGAACTTCTATTTCTACTTCTGAGTTAATACCGCTTTGTTCTAATAGGGTTTTAGGTATGCGTAACCCTTGCGAGTTGCCGATTTTGACTATTCGGGTTTTTCTTGCTGTACCCATTTTATGTGTTTGGGGATAGAATGGTAGTTACATTGTAATTACAATAATGGAAAGAGTCAAGTGTAAAGCCGGAAGTAACTGTGTAAAATTCTGGAATTTCTTAAGATATATTTCACTTTTATACTGATAATTTTGTATTATATATAATTAATACCAGTTAAATCTAACAATACTAAATAATGCGTATTACTAGACTTAAAATCAAAAACTTTCGTGCCATCACATCCCTGACATTAACAGAATTGGGTGATGTTGTTATAATTGCCGGTTCTAATGGTATTGCTTTCTTTGCTGATGAAATAGCAGTCAAAAATAACTTTGCACAAGCTAATGAAGTTTTCATTCCCAGTATTGCCGTCGGGGAATTGTGTTATGGTGCAAGAAAATCTGGACGTTCAAAAGAAAATCTAGAATGAATTGAAGAATTTATCGCTAATAATACTGTAATTGACTGTAATATAGAAACATCACGAAAATACGGTGAGATAAAAAATCAGCTACGTTTAAAAGGTCGTCCGTTACCTGAAAATGATATTTGGATAGCTGCAATAAGTCTTCAATATAATCTAATTTTAGTTACACGCGATGCTCATTTTCAGGAAGTTGAAAATTTACAAACAGTTTCTTGGATATAGCACGCAAATTGGTAATAAAAAAATAATCATGACAGAAGAGATTGAAATCAAAACCAGTATCGGTAACGTATTTGCAGATTTAGATTTACCCAACCCAGATGAAATGCTAGTAAAAGCTGAACTAGCACGAAAAATCAGTAATGCTATCACTGCACGTCATATCACCCAAGCAGAAGCGGCTGAATTATTAGGAATTGATCAGCCAAAAGTTTCTGCTTTAATGAGAGGAAGACTGACAGGTTTTTCTCTGGAAAGAATGTTTAGATTTCTCAATACATTGGGAATTGATGTAGAAATTACAGTCAAACCTAAATCTAGAAATAATGCACGGATAACAGTAGTTTAATTTGTGCTTCTGAAAATTCAAAATTCAAGGAAGAAATATATGAATACTTTAGTGAAAGAATTATTAAGCACATTTGATAGTTTACCAGAATCCGAAAGACTAGAAATAGCTGGGGAAATTTTGAAACGGGTTACAAATTTAGACTTTCCACCTTTATCTGATGAAGATTTAGTGTGGAATGCTGAAGAACTTTTTTTAGAATTAGATCAATATTAAAAATATAGTAATAGCTTATGAGTTCCATTAATTCACAATTATCATCTGATTTAATTAACGAAGGTGAGCAAGCTATTCGTCAAAAATTGGCATTACAATTGTATGATCAAAATATCTTTACTTTTGGTCAAGCGCGACGTTTAGCTAATTTGTCTGTTTGGGAATTTCAGCGACTTTTAGGAACAAGAAAAATTGAACGATATTATACTGAAGTTGATTTATTGGAAGATGTAAATACTATTCAAGCAGGTTTTTAAGGCGTAACCAGAAATAGAATTCCCATTGTAGCTAAATCTACCTCTTCAGAAATTTCTGCCGCATCTTCACCACAAAACTATTAACCTCCGGTATTCTCATCATCCCAGCAATAACCGCAAATACAAAAATTCCCACTGCACCAGAAACACACAACTCAACTATTAAAACAACTAAACCCTTATTTCCCAAAACCTGCTGACAACCAACCAAAGTCCCATAACTTGCAACTCCAGCAACAACGCTACCCGCAGTTAAACCCAGAATTGGTAAACTCCATTCCCGCAAAGGTAAACCGTTCAATTTACGATTTAACAACCACAATAACATTAAAATTGAACTGCAATTTACCCCAACTGTAGCTAACACCAAACCAGGCGCACCAAAAGGTTTAACTAAGATAAAATCTAAAACAGCATTGAGTAAAATATTAAAAGTGCTAATTCTAAAAGGTGTTTGTCCATCACCTAAAGCATAAAATACTCTTACTAAAACATCACGCCCTAAATAAACAAACATCCCAATACCATAGGCAACTAATAAAGAAGAAACTAACTCTGTAGCTTCTTGTTTAAATGCTCCCCGTTGATAAACTACCTGCACAATTGGCTCAGATAAAGCTATCATTAACGCCCCTAAAGGTAGCATTGTTACCGCAGTTAATAACAGTCCTTGACGAATGCGTAATTTTAAATCAGGCCAGTTTTCTGGTTCAGCTAATTTGGCAAATATAGGTAATAAAGGTAGTAAAATAATATTAGAAATAATTCCTAATGGAGTTTGTACTAATAAATTGGCATAGTTAAAACCTGCGGCTGCACCTTTAATTGGACTGGCAAAATATAAATCTGTTGCGACATTAATCGGCATCATTCCCGAAGAAATTGTTGCCGGAGTCATGATTTTAATGACTTCTTGAACAGCAGGAGATTTAAAATCAAATCTTAGTCTTAATGTTCCTAAACCTAACCGCCACTGCACAATTAATTGCACTGACCATTGCAAAATCGCACCAGCTAAAGTTCCCCAAGCTAATACCATGCCACCGATTAAAGCAAATTCTGGCTTGATGATATCTTTGCCATATTGCAAAGCCAAAATCCCAATACCTGCAATTACGGTAACGCTAGATAATAACGGACTAATTGAAAGTAACCAATATTGATTTGCTGCGTTGAGAGTACCAAAACCAATGCCAATTAAACCGGAAAATAAGGCCATAGGAGCCATTATTTGCAGTTGACGAATGGCAATTTCTCTCGTGGCAGGTTCTAAACCATAACCAACTATATCAATGATTGGTGCTGCCAAAAAAATCTGAGCAATTGTGACTAACAACAGTAACCCACCAACTATGGTTGTTACTGTTTCTACTAGAGGTGCAGATTCTTCTCGTTTACGTTTGGCTAAAACGCTAACAATGGCACTATGTAATGGTCCATTGACACCACCGAGTAAAATTAACAAAAAGCCAGGGATAATATAGGCGTAACTGTATGCAGTAGCAGCAGCACCAACACCGAAAACAGCCGCTATGGCTTGTTGTCTAATTAAACCAAATACTTTACTAATTAATGTGGCTGCGGCAACAATACCAGCAATACCAGCGAAAGAACGAGAGGGTTTTTGATCTTGTTGTGTCACGAATATCAGTTATCAATTGTTATTAGTCGTAGGGGCGAAGCATTCAGGCGATAAATGACCGATTTTTTCTCAAGGCTATTTTCTGAATGCTTCGCCCGTACATTAAAAAAGTATTCGGAGAATAGCTTTTCACTCACCTACAACCCAAACTATCTTTTGTAGAAACACCAGTTACAGGATTAACACCATCAGCCCGTTCACACAATAGCGAAACCTGATAACGGTCAATTAAAGCATCTGTAAAATCAGCACCAGTGATATCTGCATCAAAAAAGCGGCTACGGGTTAAAGTAGCTTCTGTGAAAATAGTATTCTTGAGATTAGCACCATCTAGGGTAACACGATCAACTAAAGCACCTGTTAAATTAGCATCTTGTAAATTTGCCTTTAATAATACACCTTTCGTTAATATGGCGTTAGTTAAATTCGCACCTTGAAAGTTTGCCCCGCGCATTTCTGCGGCTACAAAATTTTCTCCTGTTAAATCAATGTTAGAAAAGTCACGATTTTCTAAAGAGGCGTTGTTATAGTTAATAGTGTTGGTTTGAGCGAAGGCAGGTTTAGGATTGATAATTATCCACAACCAAGCTAGAAGCAAAATCAATATTAAACTAAAAAATCTCAACAAAATCTTTTTCATAAATTTATAGTTGGTCATTGGTCATTGGTCATTGGTCATTGGTTAATGTTTTAACTAATGACTAATGACTAATAACTAATGACTATTTCCAATCTTTACCAATGCGAATTGTGAGGTCAGATTCTAAATCGCCATTTGCGGAAATGTCAATTTGACCTAATCCTAAAACTTCTTGCAATTCTACTCCTGGTTGTGGGTTTCCTTTCTGAACAATTATCTGCGTTTGGCGTTGGGTATCAGGCCAATCGGGAACAGTGTAAATATTTGTAAAACCTTTTTCTTTGAGATAGGTAATAACTTTTTCCGTTAACTGAGGTTGATTGGAAGCATTTTGAATAGCAACTTTGAGGCGAGAAACAGGACGTAAATCTGGTTTAAGCCCAGGTATATTCACCCCAACATAATTATTCAATAAGCTTTGTTGTCCAGTGAGATTCAACCAATAGCTATCAGGGTCTTTACTAAATTTGCTAAACGTACCAGGTAGCATGGCCATTTGGAAATTATCCCGTTCTACATTCACGGAAAAATTCGCTAATGCCATCATTTCTTCCATTTTCAGATTGGTGTCAAAATACTTTCGCATAATGCGAGTAATTTGGGGCAACCTGGGTAAAACTGTGGGACTATTTAAGCGTTGAACCAAAGCTGTGATTAGTGCCTGTTGGCGCTGCACTCTTGGTATATCGCCTACATTGGATTCCCGGAAACGGGCAAACAATTCTGCTTGTTCACCGTTCAAAGTTTGCCAACCGCTCACTAAATTCGCCGATAAACTAGCGGAATTATCTTGATAATTCATGGCTTGAGGTACAAATACATCTACCCCGCCTAATTGATCAACTAATTGCCGCAAGCCGCTGGTAGAAATACGAATATAGCGATCTATGGGAGCATTGCTTAAAGTACGACTAACTACCCGTGCGGCTAATACTGGACCACCTTTGGTATTAGCTTCAGATACCTTAGTTAATCCTTCTTGTGGCAGGGAAATCATTGTCCCTCTGGGAATAGAAAGCACACGAATAGATTTATCGCTGGGATTTAGCCTGACTAGCAACATGGTATCGCTGCTACCAGCAAAACTTTCTGGGGAACCGTCAACAGTACCCTTAACTGGTTCAATTCCCATGACTAAAATATTCATGGGTTTTGATAGTTGATACTGAGAAAGTTTATTCCATAAATCCCCTGGTACTTTTACTTGGTCTTTACTAGTAGATCCAAAATCATCATCTTTAGCTTGATCTAAATTACTCCACAGAGGAGTCCACAGTGCCAAAGTTGATACTAGTAACCCAGATAAAATAATCCCCACAACAAAAGTTAATATCCACAATAGCCAGCGGGGCATTGTTAACCCTAAGCGATCATAGAGTTCATTAGGAATAGCACCTACTGACTCGACGACGTTAAGCGGATTATTTGCTGGCTGTTTTGCTTTAACCTCTGTTCCCGATGCTGGTATTGGGGTCGGTATGACCTGATTTTCTACCCGTTGAAATTGCTGTGGTTTTCCCTCTTGATCTAATGCTGTTGTTTGTTGAGGTATGACTTGATTTTCCGACCATTGAACTTGTTTTATCACAATTATCTCCCCACTCAACCACTCCCTAAAGGTATGTTAATGCAAGCTACAAATTTTGCCAGATTTTTATTGAGATTTTTAAGCTATTGCTGTTCTCTACTTTAAACTAAGTCATAAATCTTACATTTGTAAGGATGGTGATTTATCAGTAGAGACAATCCAAAATCCCAAATCTCAACAAGATGAACGAATAAATGGCTTACACTTACGTCAGGAATACAGGATTAATATTAATACAGCATCTTGCAGGTAAATAAAGTACAAAATAAATTTTCTTGATTATGTACTAAGAAAGTTTTACCACTGACTGCTACTGTAATCTGCAAATTAATCTTGTTAATCCTTTAATCTTTCAATTATGATCCAAAATCCCAAATTGAATGAATGTACACTGGTACTGTTCTGCAATAGGTGTATATAACAACATGAGCAATTTACTGATCCCTGTAATTCTGGCTGGCGGTAAAGGTGAGCGTTTTTGGCCTCTCAGTCGCCGGCACAGACCAAAGCAATTTTTAAGTCTCGATGGCAGTTCTAGAAGCCTACTACAAGCTACCGCTGATCGGTTGCTAACACTTGCAGGTGGCTGGGATCACTTATGGGTGATAACTTCTAGCCAAATCGCTCAAGGAGTACGAGAACAATTACCCGATCTGCCAGAGCTTAATTTGCTGATTGAATCAGAGGGTAGAGATACAGCTGCTGCCGTGGCTTGGACAAGTTTAGAAATTAAAAAGCGTTATGGAGAAGATGCTGTCATTGGCTTTTTTCCCGCTGATCACTGGATTGCAGATCAAGATGTGTTTGCACATACATTGAGTGCGGCTACGCAGTTAGCGACTAGCACAGCAGCGATTGTCACTTTGGGGATCAAGCCTACTTTTCCATCAACTGGTTACGGCTACATTGAACAAGGTGAAAAAATTGGTAGTTTTAATAACTTGCCAGCTTATCACGTCAACCGCTTTACTGAAAAGCCCAATCTGGAAACAGCTGAAACTTTTTTATCAACAGGACGGTTTAGCTGGAACAGTGGTATGTTCGTCTTTCGGGCTGGGGTGGTTCTGGAAGAACTACGTATCCATGCCCCAGAAATTATCGAACCTTTAGAACAACAAGGCCCTGATGTTTACCCCCAGTTGCCTAAGAAGAGTATAGATTATGCTCTGATGGAAAAAACAAGTCTAGCATACGTTTTACCAGTGGAGTTTGGTTGGGATGATCTGGGTGACTGGAATGCGATTGAACGTCTACTCAAACAAGAAGATAATCCTAATGTAGAATTAGCTACCCACGTAGGGCTAGATACCCAAGGGGCAATTGTTTATGCCTCCAATGCAGATGATGTAGTTGTGACGATTGGGTTAGAAGATGTAGTGATTGTGCGCGATCGCAATGTTACCCTGGTAGTTAAAAAGGAACGTACTCAAGAAATTAAGCAAATCCTTAAAACCCTGCAAAATGATCCCCGATTTACGGACTTGCTGTAAAAGTTAACACCCTTGGTAGAGGCTCAACAGTGCTGTTTTCAATTATAACTAGACTGCCCAATTGTATTCTGTGACATTTAGGTTGATCAACAGTATTTAGTCCAGGATGGGGACTGGAGATTGGGGACTGGGGACTGGGGACTAGGGACTGAGGACTGAGGACTGGGGACTGGGGACTGGGGACTGGGGACTGGGGACTGAGGAGTTTTTCTCAATCACCGAATCCCCAATTACCAATCACCTAATCCCTAATCCCTAATCCCTAATCCCTAATCCCCAATCCCCAATCCCCAATCCCCAATCCCCAATCCCCAATCCTCAATCCTCAATCCCCAATCCTCAAAATGTTCTTAACTCAAACTGTGCCTCGACAACGTGAAATTATTGAAGTAGTCCTCCGCAATGGTTGGGACTATATGCGAAGGTTACTGACTGGGGGCAAAACTGATCAACCCCAACTACCTACACCTGCGGTCTTAAAAAATATTTTGGTGGATTTGGGTCCGGTTTATGTCAAACTCGGTCAGCTACTTTCTACTCGGCCAGATTTATTAAGTGCGGCTTACATTGAGGAACTGTCAAGTTTACAAGACGAAGTACCACCAGTTCCTTGGTCAGAAGTAGAAGTAGTGATCCGTAAACAGCTAAAACATTCACTAGAAGAAACTTTTATTACAATTAATCACATTCCAGTAGCTGCGGGATCAATTGCCCAAACCCATCGCGCTACTTTAACCGATGGACGGGAAGTAGCCCTGAAAGTGCAACGTCCGGGAATTGATGAAACTATTATCCAGGATATTGCTTTAATTCAAGGTCTCGCCGATTTGGTAGCACGGACAGATTTTGGACAAACTTTTGATATTAAATCTATTGCTGAGGAATTTACTAAAGCCTTAGAAGCAGAAATAGATTTTACACGAGAAGCTGGCTACACCGACCAACTACGCCGTAATTTATCCCAGAGTCCTTGGTATGATACGACACAAATTGTCGTTGCCGAAATTTACTGGCATTTAACTACAGAAAAGTTACTGGTGATGCAGTGGTTAGATGGAGTACCTTTGCTTACCGCAGATTTAAGTATTAACGATAATGGTCAAGACCTGATCACTAAACGCAAAGCCGTCACTACTTTACTGTTTCGGGTCTTTTTTCAGCAACTATATATTGATGGTTTCTTTCATGCTGATCCCCATCCTGGAAATTTGTTTTATCTCACAGATGGACGTGTTGCTCTTTTAGATTGTGGCATGGTGGGTAGACTTGATCCCCGCACTCAGCAAATATTAACAGAAATGTTGTTGGCAATTGTTGATTTAGATGCTCAAAGATGCGCTCAGTTAACTTTGCAACTCTCAGATTCTGCTCAACCAGTTATTTTATCTCGGTTAGAAAATGATTATGAGCGAATGCTGCGAAAGTATTATAATATCAGCCTGACTGAGATCAATTTCAGTCAAATAATTTATGAAATTTTACAAATTGCCCGCAATAATAAAATTCGCTTACCCAGCAATATGGGTTTATATGCCAAAACTTTAGCAAATTTAGAAGGGGTAGCGCGTACCTTTAACCCAGAAGTTAATTTATTTGATGAAATTAAACCATTAATTACAGATTTGTTTCGTCGTCAGTTATTGGGAGATAGTCCTGTACGTTCACTTCTCCGTACTGCGTTAGATATCAAAAGTCTCTCTTTACAATCTCCCCGGCAAATTGAATTATTATTAGACCGTGTAACATCCGAAACTCTACAATGGAATTTATCATTAAGAGGTTTAGACGGTGTACGCCGGACAATGGACGATGCTGCCAACCGTCTATCTTTTAGCATCTTAGTAGGGTCGCTGATCATGGGGGCAGCAATTATTTCTACTAGAGCTACAACATCCCAATTATCTTATGTGAGCAGTGTGTTATTTGCTGCTGCTAGTTTATTAGGTCTATGGTTAATTATTAGTATTTTACGCTCAGGACGTTTGAAGTAAATAAATAAATTCAGCTAAGTGAGCAGATCTAGATTGCAATTGTTAACTTTTCTATCTGATTTTCACAAGAGGCTTAACATAACCGCAGATTACTTAGATAATTATACTTAAACAATTAATGTAATTACATTAATTTACGTCAGAAAATAAATATTCATGTTAAATCAACCAACTATTTTCCAGATGGTGAAAAATATCCCTTTACCAGGTGATCCACTGCCATCCAATTCCCGATTTTATATTGAACGTCCTCCAATTGAAAGCGATGCTTATACAGAGTTGAACAACCCTGGGGGGTTACTCCGCATTAAAGCATCTTCTAATATGGGCAAGAGTTCCTTGATGTTACGGTTAATTGACCAAGCCATGAATCAAGGATACTCAATAGTTACCATAGATTTTAAACAGGCAGATAGCGAAATTTTTGTGAGTCTTAACAAATTTTTGCGCTGGTTTTGTATTAATGTTGCGCGTCAGTTGTCCCTTGCACCCAATCTAAATGATTATTGGGATGAGGAGATTGGTAGTAAAATTAGTGCTTCAATTTATTTTGAGGGGTATTTATTAGAACAAATTCAGAGTCCATTAATTTTGGTGTTAAATGAAGTAAATTATATTTTTGAACATCCGCAAATTGCTCAAGATTTTTTGCCTTTATTAAGAAGTTGGCATGAACAAGCTAAACAAACTGAAATTTGGCAAAATTTGCGTCTGGTAGTAATTCACTCTACAGAAGTTTATATTCCTTTAAATGTCAATCAATCTCCCTTTAATGTGGGGTTAGCCTTAAAAATTCCCGAATTTAATGGGGAACAAGTAACAGAATTTGCTCAAAGAAACGAACTGAATTGGTTTGATAGTAGTGCTGTCGAACAATTAATGCAGCTTGTAGGTGGACATCCTTATTTAATTCATTTAGGTTTATATCATCTTCAGCAACAAAAGATTTCTTTTCCAGAACTCCTAGCAACGGCTATTAGTTATAACGGCATTTATAGCAATCATTTACGGTGTTTGTTGACGAGATTACACAGTAATTCAGAATTATCTAAAGCTTATGATCAAATTATAAATTCCCAACAATCTACCCACATATCTACAAATTTAATTTATAAATTAGATAGTTTAGGGCTGATTAAATTAGAATGTGAAAACATTAAACCTGCTTGTGAAATGTATCGCTTATTTTTTCAAAAAGAGAATTTAATTGGAGAGATAAATAAAAATCATTATATGCGGTTACAAAACCTAGAACAAGAAAATGAAAAATTGAAATTATTAGTAAATGTTGATACACTGACTCAAGTTGCTAACCGGAGGTATTTTGATAATCGCTTCCAATTAGAATGGACAAGGATGAAAAAAATCCAAGAACCCATATCTTTAATATTAGCAGATATAGATAACTTTAAACTTTATAATGACACTTACGGACATCAAGCTGGAGATGATTGTTTGCGTCAAGTTACTCAAGCCATTGCTTCATTAATAAAACGTCCAGGTGATTTAGTCGCTCGTTATGGTGGTGAAGAATTTGCTGTAATTCTCCCACAAACAGACGCAACAGCAGCAATAATAATTGCTGAAGATATTAGAGAAACGGTAAAATCATTGAGAATTAAAATTCCTTTTTTAACTAAAAAAGTTCAAGAAACAAATATAACTAGAGTCACAATTAGCTTAGGAATTGCTTGTGTTATTCCTTTAGCAGATTTTTCTTTAAGGGAATTTTTTGAAGCGGCTGATCAAGCACTATATCAAGCCAAGCAGTTGGGACGCGATCGCACTATTTTAAGTTCCAAATTTAAATTTGGCTATTCTGAACCATAAATATTAGTATTATGAATAATTATACCTATCAAGTTGGTGGTAGCCTTACAAATAACGCTCCTAGTTATGTAGAAAGAGAAGCTGATATAGAATTGTATCAAGCTTTAAGACAGGGGGAGTTTTGCTATGTTCTTAACTGTCGTCAGATGGGTAAATCATCTCTATTAGTGAGAGCAAAACATCGTTTAGAACAGGAAGGATTTAAATGTACAACTGTTGATATGACTAATATTGGCAGTGAGAATATTACCCCAAGTCAATGGTATAAAGGTATAGTTGCCGATTTATGGAGAGGCTTTAAACTATTAGGTAAATTAAATTTAAAATTATGGTGGCAAGCAGGAGATGATATTTCTTTATTGCAAAATTTAAGCAGGTTTTTTGATGAGTTATTAATTCAGTTCCCAGAAGATCAACTCATTATCTTTATAGATGAAATAGACAGTATTCTTAGTTTAAATTTTCAGGTAGATGATTTTTTTGCCCTAATTAGATACTGCTATAATCAAAGAGCAATAGAACCAGAATACAAGCGGTTGACATTTGCAATTTTTGGAGTTGCTACCCCATCCGATTTAATTCAAGATCCTAAAAGAACACCTTTTAATATTGGTAAGGCTATTGAATTAACAGGATTTAAAATAGAAGATGTAGATTCTTTAATTAGAGGTTTAGAAGCATTTGCGCCTAATCCTAAAGCAATAATAAAACAAGTTTTATCTTGGACAGAAGGACAGCCTTTTCTAACCCAAAAAATATGTAATTTAATTACTGGACTAGAATTTAAAACAGAAGCTAAACTTCTTGATTTTATTGGAGGTAGTGAAGAATTTTGGATCGAGAATATTATTGATAATAAAATTATTCAAAATTGGGAATATCATGATGAACCAGAACATTTAAAAACAATCCGAGATCGGATACTTTATAATCAACAACTGGCTGGTAAATTATTGGGAATATATCAGCAGATTTTGCAAGGTGCCAAAGTACCAATTGATGAGAGTAGAGAGCAAATAGAATTGTTGCTTTCAGGTTTAGTAGTCAAAAAAGCAGGATTGTTAACTGTTAAAAATCGCATTTATGCTGAAGTATTTAATTTCAATTGGGTAGAAAAACAATTAGCTAATTTACGTCCTTACTCTCAAACTTTTGATGCTTGGTTAACTTCCCAACAAACTGATGAATCTCGCTTATTGAGAGGACAAGCACTAGCAGACGCTCAAGCTTGGGCTTGGGATAAAAGTTTAACAAATTTAGATCATCAATTTTTAGGTAAAAGTGCAGAATTACAACACCGAGAACAACAACTTATTTTAGTAGCAGAAAGAGCCAAAAGTATTGAAATTCAACTGCTTGAACAACAAAAAAATGCTCGCTTACAAAAATTTTTATTAGGAGTAATTAGTATAGCTTTTTTAACGGCTGTGGGTTTAGGAGGGATAACTTTCTGGTTATATCGTCAGTCTCGTCAGAGCGAAAGATTAGCAAAAATAAGTGAAATTGAAGCACTAACATCTTCATCAGAAGCTCGATTTAAGTCTCATCAAGGATTAGAAGCTTTACAAGATGCAATTAAAGCCAAAAGAGAATTTAAGGAGTTAAAAATTAATCATCCTGACCTGGAAAAACTAACAAATAATGTTTTGCGTCAAGCAAGTTATGGAGCGCAAGAATGGAATCGTTTTTCAGGTCATAATCTCAGTTTTATTTGGGATTTAGCCTGGAGTCCTGATAGTCAGATAATAGCACTTGCTAGTCGGGATCAAGTATGGTTGTGGCAGCAAAATGGCAAATTACTCCGTACATTTAAAGGACATAATTCCACAGTTTTGACAGTTGCTTTTAGTCCTAATGGTAAAATGATTGCTTCTGGTAGTATTGATAAAACTATCAAACTCTGGTCTTTAAATGGTCAAGAGTTGAAAACTATTTCTGTTAATGCACAAGTTCAAAGTATAGCTTTTAGTCCTGATGGTAAACTGCTGGCAATTGGCATGAATGATGGTAACTTAGGATTGTGGAATTTAGAAGCAGAAAAACTGACTATTATTAAAGCTCATAAACTCAATATTTATAAAGTAATATTTACTCCTGATGGTGAAGAATTAGTCACAGGTAGTTTTGACGGCACAGCAATACTTTGGAGTAGAAACGGGAAAAAATTAGTTACCTTTAATCGTGGTAAAGATGCTGTCAGAGGTTTAGCAATTTCTCCTGATGGTAAATTTTTAGCTACAGGTGGTAATAATAAAAAGATGGAGATTTGGAGTCTTGATGGTAGAAAAATAAACTCTTTTGAGGGACAATATTCAGTAATTGCTATTACCTTTAATCCTGATGGGAAAACTATTGCTGCTGCCAGTTGGGATAAAGTAGTAAAAATGTGGAGTCTGGATGGTAAAGATTTAGGAACTTTGGAAAGACATCAAGCAGCAATTTGGGCGATCGCGTGGAGTCCTGATGGTAAAATTTTAGCCACAGGTAGTTTAGATAGTAGTGTTAAACTTTGGCAGTTAGAAAATCCTTTAATCACCGTTTTAAGAGGACATCAACTCAACTTAACACAAGCTGCCATTAGTCCTAATGGTAAAATCATTGCTACCACAGGTTGGGATTATGTCATTAATCTTTGGCAACCTAATGGTACATTACTTAGAAGTCTCAAAGGACACGAAAGTGGAGTTACCTCTGTTGTCTTTAGTCCTGATGGCGAGTATTTAGCGACTGCCAGTTATGATAAAACTATCAAAATCTGGAACATAGATGGCACTCTGATAGAAACTCTACCAGGACACACTGCACCAATCGAAAATATTGCCTTAAGTCCTGATGGTCAACTTCTCGCTTCTGTTGGTAATGATCAAACCCTGCGACTGTGGAAAAGAGATGATCAAAAACCATTCAGTTTTCAGTTACAAAAAACAATTTCCGCACACAAAGAACCTATTTTTGGTGTGCATTTTAGTCCTGATGGTAAGTTGTTAGCAACTGCTAGTTTAGATAAAACAGTAAGTTTATGGAATAGGGAAGGTAAACTCCTAAATACCTTAAAAGGACATAATAACCAAGTTTTTGATGTTGCCTTTAGTCCCAATGGTGAATTAATTGCATCGTTAAGCGATGATCGTACTATCAAATTATGGCAACGTAATGGTCGGTTCTTAAAAACATTAGTCCAGTCAAAAGCCAGATTGAACAGGCTCAAATTTAGTCCAGATGGACGAATGATAGCTGTTGCCAGTGAAGATAACACAATCAATCTCTGGAATCTTGATGGTACACCAATAATTAGCCTATTTGGCCATCGTGGGCTGGTGTATTCCTTATCCTTTAGTCCTGATGGTAAAAGTTTAGTTTCTGTCAGCAGCGATCGCACCGCAATTATCTGGGACTTACCCCGAATTTTTGCCCTCAATGAATTAGATTATGCTTGTAATTGGATCAGGGATTATTTACAGAATAATCAAGAATTAGCAAAAAATGATTCCCCTAGAGAGAAGCTTTCTGATCGCCATCTGTGTGATCCTTAAGTAGGAGGTAGAAACTCAAAAGCAGAAAGTAGAAGGAAATATTTTTTTATGTCAATAATCATAGCAGAAAACCTCAGTAAATCCTATCCAGTAGCTATTAAAGATCCGGGCATTCGTGGAACTATCAACCACTTTTTTCGCCGTACATATCGCAATATTAATGCTGTTCAGGATGTTTCCTTTAGCATCGAACCAGGGGAAGTAGTGGGATTTTTAGGGCCTAATGGTGCTGGTAAAACCACAACTTTAAAAATGCTCACAGGCTTAATTCATCCCTCTACTGGAAAAGTCAAAGTTGCTGGACAAATTCCCTTTCGTCGTCAAGAAGCATTCTTGCAAAAAATTACCCTCATCATGGGACAAAAACAGCAATTAATTTGGGACTTACCAGCAATAGATTCCTTAAAAATCAACGCCGCAGTTTACAACATTTCTGATCAAGAATTTCATCGACGAGTTGGTGAATTAACAGAAATGCTATCTCTAGAAAGTAAGCTTAACCAACCAGTCCGAAAACTTTCATTAGGTGAAAGAATGAAAGCAGAACTGTTAGCTGCACTTTTACACCGTCCCCAAGTTTTATTTTTAGATGAACCAACTTTAGGGCTAGATGTTAATGCTCAAGTAGGAGTAAGGGACTTTTTACGAGAATACAATCAACTCTATCAAGCAACGGTATTATTAACAAGTCATTACATGACAGATATCACAGCTTTGTGTCAACGTGTCCTCGTAATACACCAAGGAAAATTAATGTATGATGGTAGACTAGATGGACTCTTAGAAAACTTCGCACCCTACCGAGAAATTTATGTAGAATTAGCTCAACCATTACCCGCAGAAAAACTGATGTCCTATGGTGATATTCAACTTTTAGAAGGTCGCTCAGTGCGGTTTATTGTCCAGAGAGAAGCACTAACTAGCACCGTATCACAAATTTTAGCTGATTTGGATGTGGTAGATTTAACAGTCACTGAACCACCAGTAGAAGAAGTAATAGGTAGAGTTTTTCAATCTGGTGTTGTTTAAAAGGGAATAGGAAATAGTCAAATTTAAATAAAATATCTATCTATGAAACAAACTTTCAAAAAAATCCTGACTTTACTAACAGTATATTATGCCTATATGCTGGAATATCGCTCAGAACTAATATTATGGGTTTTATCTGGTTCTTTACCAATTATTCTCATGGGTGTATGGATAAAAGCGTCAGAAGAGGGAGACTTTGGTCTTCAGCCTGTAGATTTTGCTCGTTACTTTTTTGCTGTTTTTCTGGTTAGACAACTTACCGTTGTGTGGGTGATTTATGATTTTGAAAAAGAGGTAGTAGAAGGTAAACTATCACCCCGACTATTACAACCTATAGACCCAGTATTTCATCATCTAGCTACTCACATATCTGAAAGATTTGCGCGGATACCTTTTGTCTTTCTATTAATAGGATTATTTTTTCTATTATATCCCCAAGCTTTTTGGTTGCCGAGTATATCTAATTTATTCTTATTTATCTTAGCTGCGTTTCTGGCTTTTGCATTAAGATTTTTAATTCAGTATACCTTTGCTATGTTCGCTTTTTGGACAGAAAGAGCTACAGCATTAGAAAATTTTTGGTTATTGTTTTTTCTGTTTTTATCAGGTCTGATTGCACCTTTAGAAGTCTTTCCAGAAGCTGTGCGAAACGTGGTTATGTTTACACCATTTCCCTATTTAATTCATTTTCCTGCCAGTATTTTGGTGGGTTTACCAGTAGATTTAACCAGGGGATTTTTATCCATTCTAGGTTGGTTACTCATCTTTTTAGGTGCAAATCGCTTATTATGGCGTGCAGGATTAAAGCAGTATTCTGGAATGGGAGCATGAATAATTGATAATTAAGAGTTTTCAGGTTCAATGATTTCATTTGGTGGTATCTGAATACTTTGAATTATTGCTTGTAATTCCTCTAGAGTATTTACAGTGAGAACGCCTTTCTGAATAGTTCTTAAAATTTCTAAATCATAAATTTGTGCTATTTCTGGCATTAGTTCCAAACCTTCAGCACCGAATTTAATATCTAAAGCCAACTCAATTCCTGACAGCCTTTCTTTTAGCCGTCCTTCTTCTCTACCCTTGTGCATAATTTCTTGATAGAAGAAAGATTTTTCTAACACAATTATCCTCCACCTGATAGTTTATTTAAATCTAACTTCCTCATATTTTGCTACATCATCATGATTGCGAAAAGAAAAATTTATAACTATGATTATTTTTTATGGTGGTCAATCTTACATCTTGCACCAGGCGACTGGAAGTCACGGCTATACATACAAAACCCACCTGCGTCGGTTTCAAACCCTTGATTTTCCGTGAGTCCGTGCAGACGGACTTAGTTTGTATAGCAGTGATTTCCAATCACCTGGGCTTGGTGCTGAAATTTTAGCAGTTTAATTTCTCTCCATAAATTCCCGCAATTCATCAATATTATTTACAGTCAGAATGCCCCTTTGAATAATTTTCAACTTCTCTAAATCAGAAATTTGTGATATTTCCGGCATTAGTTGTAAACCTTCTTGACCGAATTTTATTTCTAAACTTAGTTCAATGCCTGAAACTATACCCCGTTTTTCACCTCTTTGTTCACCTCGTTTTTCACCTTCTTTTAAAATCTGCTGATACCAGGGAGACTCGCTTAATACCACCATATCCCACCTCATGATTTGCTGAACTAAAACGCTATCTAATACGAAGGTAGCAAAAAAAGCCATGACTGTTTCTAATTGGCTTAATTGTTCATCTGCACGGAGCATTTGTAATGCTTGTCTGACTATCGCTTCTTCACCACCACCTTTGAGAATTGGTACAAAGGGAAGTAGTGAAGGAATAGGTTGACTCAAGGCTATTTCTACATCTACTTCCCAAAGATTTATCACCCGGTAGTCTTGACGCGCTTGTAAACCAGCAAATTCTGATTCGTAGCGGGTAGGAATTTCTTCTTCGTTCTCTTTGAGAATGTTAATTAATACGGGGTAGGTGGGAAGATTATATTTTTCCTCCGCTAATGCTGTATAAGCCCGCATTCGTTTGGGAATTTCTGGCTTATATCTTAATTGTAACTCGTTGAGTACCAGAAATTCACCGTATTTTGGACTGTTAGCTTTAACTAATACATCGCTTTCCCGGCTTATCCATTGAAATTCTGAATTGATGATTTCTCCGGTGATAATGTCGGGTATTTGTGTCACCCATTTTACCCAATTTTCGGGGGCTAGGCTGATTAGTTTTTTGGTACTAATATCTGCTTTTTTGACCATAAGGTTAATAAGATTTATTTCACGCAGAGGCGCAGAGAACGCAGAGTAAGAGAGATGTTACAAGTTACTAGGAATTGTCTTGAATCTATCTGCTGAACCAAGAGAATAATCTTCTAATTTAAAATCAGCAAATGGCTTTTTTTCTAATCTATCTCTTAATGCTTCATCTAATATTACTCCTTCAGCTTGTTTCTTAACTCCAATGATAATTATACTGCGTTGATAGGCGGTTGAATCTTGACTTGCTTGACAATCTTTTCTCTGAAATTGTCCCAGGTTTAATAAGCGATAACCTTTGACGCTAGTTGTGTTACTAAATATCTTTTTGGCTAAAAGTTGAATTTGCTTGGAACGTTCTAAAGCTCGATTTTGTTCTGCTGTTACATCACCTTCACAGGAAGCTGTTCCTACAGAAATAATCTCGCTAGGGTTTTCCATTATTCTCTGGATACCTTCTTCTTCTAATTTGGATTTTAAAGAGTCAAGGTTAATAATTTCATCATTATATTTAATTTGATAGGTGCTGCCTAATTGCCATTTATATTCTACTGATAAAACTGCTATATTAAATTCTGCTACTCTCCCTTGACTATCTTTCCCTTCTTCATACGGAAAATAATCAACGTTGCCTTTTTTAACTGGTGCTTGTCCATAGTCAGCCGGAAGCACAGTAAATTTGTTATTTCGGTTTGCTAGTGCTGCTGTCCACAGTAATAATAAGGAAACAATTAACGCAGTGAACAAGGCTAATAATGGTAATTTCTCAGGTTGTTTTTTAGGTGCTTTAACTGTTTGGTTGGTGGTTGGTTGTTTGAGTATTTCTGTGGAAAATCCACCGACTACATTTACTGTTGCTGCGTTACTTACTGTCAATGGATTTTCTAAATCTGTCAATTTATCTAATATTTCTCTGGCATTTTCAGGACGTTTATTAACTTCATTTGCCATTAACCAATCAACAAAATTTAATAGCGATGGTGAAACATGATTTGCTAAATGTCGCCATTTTAAAACATCCAAATGAGTATCATATAATTGAGCCGGTTGGCATCCCGTTAATAAAAATACAAAAGTGCGTCCTAAAGCAAAAAAATCTGATTGGGGTAAGGCTTGACCATTCATTTGTTCTCTGGGACTATAACCAGATGAGGAAATGGATGTCATACTGCCATTATTGGCTATATAGGTTTTGGTAATTTCCCTGGCTGTGCCAAAATCAATTAATACTAATTGTCCATCTGGACGAATCATTATATTTGATGGTTTAATATCTCGATGTAGATATTGTTGGTTATGTACTAATAATAAAATTTCGGCTAATTTTTTTAACCAAGCTATAGCTTGTCCTTCAGAAATGGGGCGGTTTTGTTGTTGTTTTAGCCATTGTTCTAAATTCGGTCCTTCGATTTTTTCCATCACCATACAATGCAGGGTTAAACCTGCTCTGGTTTGATATTGAAAGTACCCTTCGGCTTGGGGAATACCAGGATGATGTAATTGTTCTAAAATATTTACTTCTTGCTGAAATAATGAGACGGCTTTGCTATCGTTTGCTAGTTCTTCTTTAAGGATTTTGAGGATTTTTGGTGTGTCTTTTTGGTAGGCTTCATAAACTTTACTAAATCCAGTTTTATCACTCAACAAACGCAGCACCCGATAAAGTCCTAATAATTCCAATTGAGAACCACAACTTTGACAAAAGCGGTTTTCATCGTTGTCTGGGTGGTTCGCTTGAGGACAAACTGGGTTAATACAAAGGCTCATAATAGGTGACTGGGGAATTTAGAATGAAGAAT
>NZ_JAYGHA010000001.1:143704-146834 GCF_034931405.1 Anabaena sp. UHCC 0451
GAATGAAGAATGAAGAATGAAGAATGGGGACTGGGGAACAGATAATAAGTAATAAGATAATTGTTAGCTAATGACCAATGACTAATGACCAAACTCATTTTTGTGCTGCTAAGAATTTGGCTATTGTTTGATTAAATTCTTCTGGTTTGGTTAAAAATGGCCAATGATTTCCAGGAACTTTTTTGAAAGTGAGGTTTTTCAGGTTAGTTTTGTAAGGTTGAATTTGCCAATCTTGGCGGTTTACTCCTTTTTCTGGTTGAATAAATAAAGCAGGAGTGTCAACTGGGGTGATAAAACCTGGTACTTCTAATACTGCATCAAAAATGCCATCACGGGCAGCTATGGTAAATTTGCTACCCCAAGTTCCATCGGGTTTTTGTTCAATTCCGGCTTGAAAAACTTGCTGTTGTACAGAATTCCAATCTTGAAATTGACCGAGTTGTTTAATTTTTTGTTCTGCTTCTTCGTAACTGGTAAATGGTCCCATGCTTTTCAGAAAGGGTAAAACACGGTACAACAAAGGAAAGGTTAATTTCAGCAAACTGGGCATTTTCCAGATAAAAATGGGATCTATGAGGGTAATACTTTTTAAGCGTGCTGGGTTTTGTCTAGCCCAAATAGCGGCTAATTTACCTGTCCAAGAGTGACTAACAATATGAGCATCAGACCATCCCAGTTTATCCATTAATGCTTCTAGGTCAGCGATCGCACTCTCAAAACTATAATCTTGCTCCGGTTTAGTACTCTCTCCATGACCACGCATATCCGGGGCTACTATGTGGTAGTCTGCTGCTAAATAATCTCCCAAGCTAGACCAAACTAAGGAATTATCAGCCATACCATGTAATAACAGTAATGGTTCTTGACCTTGGTTCCATTCCAGGTAAGAAATTTCCACATCAGCTTTTGATAGTTTATTACGTACAGGTATCATTTGATAATTGGTAATTGGTAATTGGTAAAAAGGGAACAGGGAACAGGGAACAGGGAACAGGGAACAGGGAACAGGGAACAGGGAACAGGGAACAGGGAACAGGGAACAGGGAACAGGGAACAGGGAACAGGGAACAGGGAATAGCTAAAGAATTTTCTCCCCAACTCCCCAACTCCCCAACTCCCCAACTCCCCAACTCCCCAACTCCCCAACTCCCCAACTCCCCAACTCCCCATCACCCCATCACCCCATCACCCTATCACCCCATCACCCCATCACCCCAGTCCCTAACTCTTCCAAAGATTGTACTCATTAACACGAAATAATGAGGTAAATGAATGTCAAGATCAAAGAATAGAACTTTCTGAGGATATTAAAAATACTATGCCAGAAACACACCAATCAATTGCTCAACATTACCACGAACGTACTAAGTATGACCCGGAAACACTAGCCTCAAAAAGTCAGATGCTAAACTGGTCTAAACAGCCAGTACCCTTTAAAGAGTACAAAATTGGCTCTGATTTTGACCTTAAACCCTATCTGCAAGAAAAACCAGAAACTTTTGCTCATAACCCAGATGCTCAATGGTGGCGGAGACTTTCGCAACTGCTCTTCCATAGCTACGGACTTACGGCGAAAATGCCTTCTATGGGTAGTGCTGTATATTTGCGCTCTGCTCCCAGTGCTGGAGGTTTATACCCATCTGAAGTATACTTAGTTTCCCGTGGTACACCGTTGTTACCTGCTGGACTCTACAATTATCAGTGTCGGACTCATTCTCTGATGCAGTTTTGGGAAAATGATGTTTGGCAAGCTTTACAAACTGCTTGTTTATGGCATCCCAGTTTAGAAAATACCCAACTTGCTATTATTACCACTGCGGTTTTTTATCGTTCTGCATGGCGTTATGAAGATCGGGCTTACCGACGGATTTTTTTAGATACTGGACATCTTTTAGGTAACATTGAATTAGCTGGCGCAATTACTGATTATCGCCCTCATTTAATCGGTGGTTTTATAGATGAAGCTATCAATGATTTACTTTATATTGATCCCGAACAAGAAGGCGCAACTGTTGTCATGGCTTTGGCAGATTTATTAGATGTTAAACAAAATTTGCCTTTAGGAAAAACTGCTTTACCTTCTACAACTGAAACTAATTATCCATCAATTCCTGATGGTGAATTGTTAAAATATTTTCATTTTCATACCCAAATTCAATCTGGCATAACTGGAAAACAAAATTTACCAACTGTCAAACCAGAAAAATCATTAGAGGATAAATATAATTTTCCTTTTTGTGACAAAATTTCTACTATCACGACCCCAATTAACTGGGGTGAAAATCTTTCAGATTTGGAAAATACTATCTATAAACGCCGTTCTACTCGCGCTTACAGTGGTGATAATTTAACTTTTGATGAACTTAAATCTTTACTCGATTTTACTTACCAATCACAAAATTATATTGACCAAAGTTTAGATAATTCTCCCGATTACTTTGATCTGAATTTAATTGAAACATTTATTGCTGTTTCTGGTGTGAAAGGACTTGATTCAGGTTGTTATTATTACGCACCTAAAGCTCAAGAATTACGACAAATTCGCTTTAAAAATTTTCGGAGTGAGTTACATTTTCTTTGTTTGGGTCAAGAATTAGGACGAGATGCAGGAGCAGTAATATTTCATACTGCTGATTTGAAAACGGCTATAGGACAATATGGGGACAGAGTTTACCGTTATTTACATCTTGATGCTGGTCATTTAGGACAAAAGCTTAATTTAGCAGCCATTCGCCTCAATTTAGGTGTGAGTGGTATTGGTGGCTTTTTTGATGATCAAGTCAATGATGTTTTGGGTATTCCTGCTGATGAAGCTGTTCTTTATATTACGACTTTGGGCAGACCAAGGTAATTTAGAATTTAGAATTTAGAATTTAGAATTTGGAAGCATCCTATAGTTAAGATCCCCGACTTCTTTTGTTTATTGTGTCCATAAATATCAATTGATGTTAGAAGTCGGGGATCTGGAATTACTGTTAACATAAAAATGGGGTAGGCATTGAAAAACGAGGCGGTTCTTGGAACAACAATACTAGGAACTGTCGTTGTGCGACTCGCAACAATTTCGACAACAACAACAACAATAACGGTTTTCGAGTTGTGCGTGTTCCCCCCAGGACAGATAGAATTT
>NZ_JAYGHA010000001.1:146999-147774 GCF_034931405.1 Anabaena sp. UHCC 0451
TGAAGAATTTAGGAATTTGGGGTTCTTCGGTTATTTTTGTGGAAATCCTGGTTAAAAATCATTGAAAGCCTTATTATGTGAGCATTTCATTGAAAACATGGGCATTATCGTTTATAATCCTTACGGGATAAGGGTTTTTTATAATCAATCCTTATTCTTCATTTTCCATTCTAAATTCTAAATTCCTCAAATATGGCTAATAAAGATATACAAGAAAGAACCCTAAATTTTAGTATAAGAATAGTTACTCTTTGTAAATTTTTGAGAAAAAATGGTGGAACAGGATATGATCTAAGTAAACAATTAATACGCTCAGGAACAAGCATTGGAGCAAACGTTGAGGAAGCACAAAATGCAGAAAGTAAACCTGATTTTATTCATAAAATGAGTATTTCTCTCAAGGAAGCAAGAGAAACCAGTTATTGGTTAAAAATATTAATAGCAACGGAGAAAAAACTAGAACCAAGATTACTTCTTTTATTAAATGAATCTAATGAATTAATTTCGATTCTTCATGCAATCATTAAAAATAGTAAGGCTAAAAATTAATGGTCTTCATTACATATTATGCTAGATATGTCTACAAATCAGATAAAAATCCTTACTGCGTAAGAACAACAGCCGTTATTGTTAACGTTTTCGGCTTGGTTATGAAATTTAGTAGACAAAAGCCTGTAAGCATTGATTTTAAAGGCAATTTCTGGATTTTAATGAAAAATTCAGCATAACACCTACCGAAGAGCCAAATTAATTCTTCATTCTTCATTCTTCATTC
>NZ_JAYGHA010000001.1:147840-161258 GCF_034931405.1 Anabaena sp. UHCC 0451
ATTCTTCATTCTAAATTCTAAATTCTATCTGTCCTGGGGGGAACACGCACAACTCGAAAACCGCCATTGAGGTTGTTGTTGCCGAAATTGTAGCGAGTCGCACAACGACAGTTCCTAGTAACGTTGTTCCAAGAACCGCCTCGACGCACCTTGTTGTTATTCGCTTGTTTACTTATCCATGCACTACCATCCGTCGGCGCACCTTCATAATTATCATGCCAGTCATCTTCACACCATTCCCACACATTCCCGTGCATATCATATAACCCGAAATTATTCGCTACTTTAAAATATCCCACTGGTGTTGTTTGTTTTCTATATTCCCCTTTGACTCCTTCTCCATACACATCTGTACCACGATAATTTGCTAGTTCTGCTGTGATGGTTGACCCAAAATGAAATGGTGTGCTTGTTCCTGCACGACACGCGTATTCCCATTCTGCTTCTGTGGGTAGGCGATATTCATACCCTGTTTTTTTACTTAATCTGTTACAAAATTCTTTTGCATCTGACCATCTGATATTTTCCACTGGTCTTTGCCATCTTTCTATTCCTTTGTAGTCTTCTTTAAATCTCGATGGGTCTGGGTTTAGTTCTTTGTCTATTTGTTCCCATCCTGCTACTACCCGCCATTGCTTTTGGGTGATGGGATATTTCCCCATATAAAATCTTGGTACTGTTACTTCATGTTGTGGTGATTCATCATCATATCTTCTCTCTTCGTCCTCTGGTGAACCCATGCGGAATTTTCCTCCTGGTATTTCCATCAGTTCTAAATTTACCCCTTCAGCCAGTTCCTCAATTACACCTACAGCTTGTTTTTCTTGACGGTTGACTATCCAGTTAGTTTGTTTTGATTTCCGTTCTAAAGTTGCTACTACAAATTTAAAAGTAGTCTGTTTAATAATTTCAATAGTCGCTACTTCAAATTCACAGGTTTTTAATTCTGGTTCTGGAGGAGGAGGAGGTGGTGGTGGTGGTGTAGTTATTTTTGGAGGAATATATTTATTAATAGCATCAGCAAATTCAGCATATTCACCACCAATATTTTTAAAGACATCTACCGCAATATGGGCAAAGGGAAGAAGTTTATCTTGAGTATCTTGATTTTTAGGAAAATTAGCTATCAATGCCGTAAAACTGTTAACTGATAAACCAATTCTTTCACCAATATATGCAGAAACAGCATCTAAAACATTTTCCGTTTCATTAATTGCCATTGCATTATTCAGTACCTTCCTCACACCAGGAATAAAATCATAAACTCGCTCTTTTCCTTCGTGATTTTTTGGTGTGACATCTTCCAATAAACCAGCCATATAAAATTCTGCCACATGAACCGTTTTAGCTGCCTTTAAACAGGTTTTTCTCAGCAGATTAACTACAGCCATATCCACAGGTAAAGCTGCCATCATTCCTGCTAATCTTTGCGCGATGGGTGATGCAGTAGCGAGGAAATTTTTCACAATTTTTTGCGCTTTTTCGTCTTCACCTAACCCCCCATCCCCCTTCCCTACAAGGGAAGGGGGGGAATTTAAAGCCTCTCTCCTCGTAGGAGAGAGGTTTGGAGAGAGGTCATTTGCAACTTCACCTAACCCCTCAGAATTTAAAGCCTCTTTTTTCGTAGGAGAAAGGTTTGGAGAAAGATTTTCTTGTAAATATGTTAAATCAAATAAATATGTAGAAATTCTGCCATTACCAAAACCAGCAACAACTTTTGACCACAGGTTTAATATTGCTGGTTCTAAATTCAATACTGGTAAAACTAAATTTTCACGCCAATTAACAGACACCCAAAATGGTAAATTTTCTAACTCTAATTTTTGATTTACTACACCGGGTTTAGATGATTTAGCAAATATTTTTCGTCCTGATGATAATTGGGTACTATCCCATAAATTTTCAGGGAAAAATTGTAAAATAGCAGTAGGTTGAGATGTTGACCAATCTTTTAAACATTGATAAAATATGTGATTTTCCCACAAAGGAGAAACACAATCACTAACAATTAAAATTAAACCCCGTTTATCAGGATGAATTAATTCTTTATATTGATGTTTACGTTGTGCTAATTTACCTCCTTTGTAGCGACGATAAAGAGCTAATTTATTCTGTTTATTTTTATTGGTAGTAGGATTATTTTCTGTAGGAATAATCCAACAACGAATATTTCTAAAAGCACCTTGTTTTTCTAATATTTGTTCTAATTCATCTATTAAACCCTGCCAAATAAAAGATGATTTAGAATCTTCGACAACTAACTCTAAATATAACCATCTTTCCGGTGCTGGTTTAGTAACAGGAGTCCAAATATTACGCTCAATAATTCTATTAACAGTTGCTTCTTCATCTAAAATAAATCTATTTTTAGCAGCTACTTTTCGCTTCAGGGGACGCAGTGAACGAGCAATTTCTAAACTATTATCAATAGCTGGTGCAGCAGCAACAGGAAAGGGAAAACCTGATGTTTGCGGTGTTGTTTCTGATTTTTTAACTGGTTCTGTTATCTGTTCTGTATTTTCTGGTTTTTTGTCATTTACATAAGCATTGAAAACTTCTGGTTTTGAATCATCTATTTCATTTATATTATTATCATCAGGTAATCTTTCTATTGGTCTAAATTCTATAGAACCTTCTGTATTATTAGATGTTTGTTGCTCTACATCTCCCATTTTTAAAGCCAACCAAATCATATCAGCAATGTCTTCATCATCCAATGCTAAATCATCTGGTAATTTTAATTTATCTAATCGGGTGATTAGGTTTTTAATCGTGGTATAATTGGGAGAATTATTCATCTTATTCTTCTGGTTCTGCTCCCAAATCTTCTAATAATCTATCTATTAATTTGTTTTCACTAGAAATTCCATCCCGACCGTTGACAACCATAAAAATAGCATTTAATAATTGGTCTGTTGCTAAAGTCTTTTCATCTTGATTTTGTAAAAACTTGGTAATTAATTTGTCTACTTCTGGGTTATTAGTGGTTTTTGTAGCTGTTTTTTCAGTTCCTTCATTAAAATGAGCATTCACTATATTTTCTAAATCATTCTTGCTGGGTTTTTGCATTGTTAACCGCAAACAACGACGCAAAAATGGCGCGGGAAAATCTCTTTCACCGTTACTTGTTAAAATTACAAAAGGAAAGTTTTTACAGGTAACAACGCCATTTTGAATTTCTGTTTTAATATCTTTTTTAGTTATTTCTTCTGTGTCATCACTGTAAGCTGTACGGACATTGACAACAGGAACTTTTTCTTTAATTCTTTCTAATTCAGGAATGATAAATCTACCTTCTTCAAAAATACCTAATAAATCATTAGGTAAATCAATATCACTTTTATCAATTTCATCAATTAATAATACACGGGGTCTATTAGATGGTAAAAAAGCCGTTCCTAATGGTCCGAGGGTAATATATTTTTCAATAATTTTTAAATGTTGTACTTTTCGTGCTTGAGATTCTTGTTCTAAAACTTCTGTAAGCTTTTTTTGTAATTGTTCACCACTTTCATTTGCTAATAATTTTAAAAGATTCTGTTTCAGTCCTTTATTCAATTCTTGTTCTGATAATTCTGACCAATTTTGTTGCTGTTGTTGTTGAGCTTCTTGCAGTCGAGAAATAGCATCATAACTGTAAAGTCCATCTTTTAAAGTCGTGCGAGTTGTAATTGGCCAATAAAGCACTTCACCTAAGTTTAATTCCCTAGCGACAGCATAAGCAAGAGATGATTTTCCTGTTCCTGGTTTACCAGTAACTAATAATGGTCTTCTCAGATAAATTGCAGCATTGACCATTTTAATTTCTGTTTCTCGCACTTGGAAGGTTTCACCCCTGCGTTTACGTCTATTTTCCCCTGGTTTAATTTCTGTACCAAAAGGCCGCCAACTGGGTGGGGGTGGGAATTTTTTTGGGTCAATAATATCCTCATGGGGTTCGGTGTTGTTGCCTTTAAATATGTACCAGTTTGTGTTATTTGTATTCATAGTTTTTGGTGATATTTAATATTATTGTTTATTTGATTTAATTAGGGATTCATTTAATTTAGTTTTTTAAGGTATTGACAATTTCTGGTTAACTTCTTCTTCATGAGGAACTAAATCAGCATCATCGCACAAAAAATGTAAATGATGTCCGATGTGATTATCATTCTGTTTATCTCTTTGTTCATCAGCTTCTTTACGGTTTTTTGTAATTTCTTTTGACAGTGTATTTAAACATTCTGCCTCAGATATTATACCATATAAATCTGTTTCCATATTATTAATATTTTCTCTTAGCCATATAGCAAGAGGGATACCAGTAAAATATAAAATCTTCATAAATTCTGCTGTTTGATGATTTTCCAGAACACAAGTTAATCTTGCTGCTAATTTATCATCTTCTCTCAACTCATTTTTTAATTCTTTACTACTTCTTTGCAAAAAATCCAAAGGAATAAAACTATTACTTAAATTATCATATCTTTGTTGTTGTATGTTATTCTTTAAAGAATTACTCTTCTTTGTCCATCTATCCTTATAGGTTTTCTCGTCTTTACTGGTAGAAGGAGTAATACGCTCTAATAATCTAACACTTATTTGATAATAAGCTCCAAAATAGTATTCTTCCTCTTCCCTAGTGATGAGAAATTTATCTACAGGAATGATATATTGATATGGCAAGAATAATTGTATATCTCTAATTTCGCTAGTGGAATCAATCGTATTTATCACAATATCTAACAGTTGAGTAAATTTACGTTCTAAATTATCCCATGTTAAATTCTTAATTAATTCCTGGGGAAAGTTAGTATTAATTTTACGGCAATTCTTATCATTAAGATATGTATTTATATCTTCAATAAACCATGAATCAATTGTTAAATTATTACCTGGTTTTATAGCAATAAGTAAAGAATGAACATGATTTTCTCTTGCACGAAAAGCTTGCTGTTTTTGATGAATATAATTCATCAATTCATCTGCATTATTTTGATAATCTGCAATCCATGTATTTAGTGATTGCCAAAAATCAGCAAATTGATTATTATAATTAATATTCATTTTTAAATAGCAAACAAAAAAATCTAATAACACAAACCGATTATTTTCATCAGCTTGATAATTATTTAAAGTTGCTAACATTTCCACTGACTCATTCAAATCTTTATCTAGGTTTTTGCTATTAATATTAATCTTATTCTCCTTATGTAATAAGCATTTTTGATAGGATAAATTACAGATATCGAATATTTGACTATCAGTAAAGTTATTAATTTTCAGTATTGTCAGAATTTCTGCTAAGCGTAAATTGCGCTTAATTTTTTTGATTGTCGGTACTTTTTCCAAAGAATTAGTAAACCACTTTTCAAGAATAGAAGTTATTTTATAATAACCTACTTTATTATCAGTTCTGCTCAAATAGTCAAAAAGTGTATCTATAAATATATCATCATTCAAATTATTGAGGTTATCAGTAGTAATATCATTTATATTTATCCCGATAGACTGACAGAACTTTTCACGAATAATTCTGTCGCTTGTTATTTTACCGCTAAGTTTTAACAACCTCTTCAATGTTTCCAAATCGTTCAATAATTCTGAATTTAATGTTTCTAATTTGTTCATTTTTTTTACATCAATTTTCCTTTAATCCATTTTATTTGGCTAGAAATTTTTAGTGAACCTTGAAAATGCTTTTCAAGTATTTCTAATAATTTACCTACAGCTAATTGATTCTCATTTCTGTCTATAAAATCAAAGAGTTCATCTATAAATATATCATCATTCAAATTATCTAAGTTATCAGGAGTAATATCATATATATTTATTCCTATGGACTTACAGAAATTTTTACGAACAATTCTGTTACTTGTTATTTTACCACTACGTTTTAACAAATCTTTCAATGTTTCCATCTCTGATATGTCCAACTCTTTATTCTTTTGATCATCTGCATTTTGTGAAGTTTCCTCAAACTCAAACAAATACCCATCCTTATCCCCATCATGTCGCAAGAAAAGTACAAGACGATACCATTCATATTGCTTGTATTTCATGGCTTGAGAAGCAAATTTCACTGCGTCCAACAAGGAAGATTTACTATTACCTAAAACCCGATAAAACTGTTCGATGAAATCTGTGGTACTATCTTGACTAATACTAAATGGTGTAGCTACCACTGCGGGAACTTTCTGTAATAGTTTCTGGGCGACTCCATTAAATACAGAATTACTATTATGAGCTAATGCACCATAACAAGCAGTAAGAACTATTAATTGTGGTTTGGGATTGCAAATTTCAATTAAATGTGAAAAATGTTCAGCACTAATATATTCCGGTTTACCTTGTTCATTTTCAAATAAAAGAAAGCCTGAATCATCTTTGAAAACTCCATGACCATTAAAATGGATAATATCAGGTATTTTATCAGCTTGTTTACGATTATCAGTTAAATAATTTCGTAAAGTTTTATATGTTGGTTTTTGTGTTTGTGGTTCATACCAAGATAATAAACAAGCACGTCCCTCATTTTGAGCTTTTTGTAAGCTATCATTAATTAATGATTCTTGATGCAGGAGTCTATGTTCCTCTGTTTCAGATGCTTGTGATGAGATTACCAAAACTTTGAGTTTATCAATCTGACGTTTTCCTGATGGTAGTGAATAACCATCAAGTATGCGATAAGAAAAAGTAACTCTGTTTTTTGCTAAAAAATCATTACCATCATGTACTAAATTCCAAGGATATAATGATAAATTAGAGTTGCTAGTTACTCTAAAATCGTATTGGATTTGAATGTGTAAATCTTCGTTTTTACCAAGTTCTTGATATAATGCTATTTTAATATTTCCTGGAAATAAAGCTTGGTAAAGTTGTTTGCCAATATTTTCATATATTTTCAGATCATCTGGAAAAGAATCTAGCTTCTTGTTAATAGTAGCAAGATTGGATTTTCCTTGCTCATCAAAAAAGGGTCGTTTAGAATTTTCAGTGCCGTAATTTTCTGCATGGATGTTAAAAAGCAGATGATTTTCTGGATTGGGTATTAAGGTTAGCTTGAGAGTTGACATTTATTTATTCTCGTCAATATTATCATAAGGGCTTACTTGATGAGAACTTTGAAATATAAGTTCAGTATTTTTTTCAACTTTCTTCCGGGAATCTGGTGTTAACTTTGCCATTAAATCATCATTTAAAATAGCAGGAGTTAAAGTAATTCTAATAGTATGAATAGTTTCGTTATTGGTTTTTGTGCTACCGCTTACAGTTCCTTCAGCTTCTCCTAACTTGAAAAAGTCAAAAGAAAGAACATTAATTTTTAAATCAGCTTTTGCTTTACCCTCTACTTTAACTTCTTGCTCTTTAGAAACAGCTACCTGTAGTTCTAGTTCAACACTTTCTACTATAAAAACAGGATTATCTTTGTTAGTGCTTGCTAACTCTTCTTTAACTTTACTAATTAATTCACCTAAACCGATTTCATTTAATTTCTGTGACATATTCAGTACCCTGGAAATAACTGATTTATTTTATAACATGAAATCATACATCTTTGTGCAACAATTTGTAAAAAAAAGTAAGTATTGAGCTATGGTACTCGTTCATACCCAGATCCCCGACTTCTGACATCAATTTATAATTTGTGGCTACAATACACAAAAGAAGTCGGGGATCTTATCGACTCGTCTGAATTATTACAAAAAAGCGAATTTGCTAAAAATTTACCCCACCCTGGAAATTGACAGCATGGGGCGGGGTAATGTAAAATTAGTGATTTATGTGAAAGCTGACTGCTGAAAGCTTACCTGAAAATTATACTTCCGGTTCAATACCTAAAGCACGCAATTGGGCAATTAAACGTTCATTTTTTAGGCGTTCCCGTTCTGCACGTTCTTCTCCACTTAACAACAAATTACCATCTAAATCCCACCAACGTAACCAAGGTAAATCCACATTTTGATATTCACCTTGCCAAATTCCTAACTCAACTCCTAAAGCTGGAATCGGAAAATGTCCCCGTTCATTAGCTGGTAATAAGAGGCTCTGCCTCACATCAGAATCTAAACCTCTGGTTGTAAATCTAAACTATAAATTTTCTTACCTTCCAAATTGTGAAATGCCACAGTTAAAACTTCCGTTTTTCCATCAATTTTTACAGTCCCAAAAAATTGTAATCCTGAACTGGGTGGTTGATTTAATTTAATCTCAGGTGATGCAGTTTTAAACCTCACCTCTGGACCAAAAGTATTATCTAATTGGTTGGGTCCAAAATTGCCAGCATTCAGAGGACCAGCGACAAATTCCCAAAAAGGTTTAAAGTCTGTAAACTGTGCTTTATTCGGATCATAATAATGTGCTGCTGCATAATGTACATCAGCAGTTAACCAGACTACATTTTTGATATTACTCTGTTTAATAAACCGGAATAAATCAGCAAATTCCAATTCTCTTCCTAATGGTTTTCCATCACCATTAGCAGCATTTTCAAAATTGGTTTTACCATCACGTACTATCAAACCAATTGGCATATCACTAGCAATTACTTTCCAAGTAGATTTTGAGTTTTTTAATTGACTCTTTAACCAACGTAATTGGGAATTACCTAAAAACGCAGTTTCCGCGCTTAATACTGTTTGGTTATTAGGAGAGTTTTTACCCCGATAACTTCTTTTATCTAACATGAAAATTTCTAGCAATTCACCATAATTAAAATTACGATAAATGCGTTTTGGGTCTTGACTATCAAACCGAATAGGTGTATATTCTAAAAATGCTTGTCTTGCCCTCGATGCTAATAAATTAACATCCTTGATTTTGTATCTTTCATCATCTAATATTTGTCCTGGATACCAATTATTAACAACTTCATGATCATCCCATTGCACCAGTTGGGGAATTTGAGCATTAAAACGACGCACATTTTCATCTAACAGATTGTAAATATAGTTACCGCGAAATTCTTTGAGTGTTTCTGCAACTTTGGATTTTTCCTCTGTAGTAATGTTTTTCCAGATACTTCCATCCTCTAGCATTACTTCCGATTTAATGGGATTATCAGCGTAAATATAATCACCAGAATGAATAAAAAAATCTGGATTCAGTTTTCTAATGGATTCGTAAATTTTCATCCCTCCCCATTCGGAATTAATTCCCCAACCTTGACCAGATGTATCTCCAGACCAAGCAAATAATATATCTTTTCCCTTTCCCTGGGGTGCAGTTTTCAAATGTCCTATAATTGGGGCGCTGTAAATATGAGTATCCGCTAAATCTTGAAAAGTAACACGGTAAAAAATATCTTGTCCAGATGGTAAGTTATTCAAATATGTCCGAGCCGTAAAACCCGTATTTTCCGCAGCAACTTGTCCTATAATTCGGCGACTATTGCGGAAATTCTCGTTAGTAGCATATTCTATAATCATCCGGGAGTTGCGATCGCTCTGACTCCAAATTACGGCGCTATTGCCGTTAATATCCCCACTAGCAATCCCGTAAGGGATGGAAGGACGATTTTTATCTAATGTAATCAAGGCTGATGTTTGCGCTAAACCCGATTTTGTCCACAGGTTTGTCCCTATTACACTACCAGTAGTTATGGCAGCTTGTATTAAAAATTGCCGACGTTTTAGTTTTGGTGAAATGTGTGATTGCATAAATTTAAACTTCAATTGTTCATGACTACATAGATTTTAATTGAATCAACATCATAAATACAATATCTGAAACGATGCAATTACCTACCAATGAAAGCGAAAGGCTAAAAATACTATATGAATATCAAATTTTAGATACACAATCTGAAGAAACTTTTGATGATTTAGCCCAACTAGCTGCTGATTTTTGTGAAACACCAGTTGCTTTAATTAGTTTAGTTGATGCTGAACGGGAATGGTTTAAATCAAAAGTTGGTGTCACAATCTTAGAAGTTCCTCGAAATTTAGCTTTTGGTAGTTATACTATTCTGGAAAATGAAATATTTATTATTGCCGATATATTGCAAGACCAAAGATTTATTGATCATCCTCTTATCATCTCAGATCCGTTTTTTCGATTTTATGCAGGAGTTCCTCTAATTAATTCTAGTGGTTTTAGCTTAGGCTGTTTGAGTGTGATGGATTTTGAGCCACGAAATTTAAGTATTAAAGAGCAAAAAGCCCTAAAAGCTTTAGCAAAACAAGTAATTAATTATTTAGATTTACACTGGAAAAAAGCTAATAATAACAAAGAAAATTATGAATTTCTAAAATTAGTATTCCAGAGTATACCCTTAATGATTGCACTTAATGATGTCAATGGTAAAGTACAGTGGGTGAACTATAATTTGGAGGAAACTCTAGGCTGGAATTTGCAAGAATTTCAAACCCATAATGTTCTTGCAGAATTATATCCTGATGCTGAATATCGTCAGACTGTGATTGATTTTATGCAGTCTGCACAACCGATTTGGCATGACTTTAAATGTCAATTAAAGAATGGTAGTATATTAGATACATCTTGGACTAATGTGAGACTTATCAATGGTCAAACTCTCGGTATTGGCCAGGATATTACAGTCCGCAAGCAAACTGAACAAGCATTTCAGACTCAAGCAGAACGGGAACAATTAATGCGGACTGTTTCTCAACGTATTCGCCAATCTCTGAATCTTCAAGATATTCTGAATGCAACTGTTAAAGAAGTACAAGATTTATTACAGGTTGATAGAGTGCTAGTTTATCAGTTTGCACCAGATATGAGTGGTAAAATTATGGCGGAATCAGTAACACCTGGCTGGACAGTTTCTTTGGATGCTGAAATTAACGATATTTGTTTTCAATTAGGTGCAGGATTGGGTTATTACCAAGGAAAAAAACGAGCAATTCCTAATATTTATACAGCAGGACTTACAGATTGTCATCTTCATTTATTAACGCAATTTGAAGTAAAAGCTAATTTAATTGTGCCGATTATCATAGAAAAAAGTGGGGAATCTTCAATCTCTTGTCTTTGGGGTTTATTGATTGCTCATCAATGTTCAGCACCGCGTGATTGGGAAGAAAATCAATTAGATTTATTGGAACAACTTACAGTACAAATTGCGATCGCTATTCAACAATCTACCATTCTTCAACAAGCTCAAATTGAAATTGCTCAACGACAAAAAGCAGAACTAAAACTCAGAAGTGCATTAGCTGAAAAAGAAGTGCTTTTAAAGGAAGTTCATCATCGAGTTAAAAATAATTTGCAGATTGTTTCTAGTTTATTACAACTCCAATCTCAAACACTCAAAGACCCAGAAATTATCAAAGCTATCCAAGAAAGTAAGAATCGGATTGAGTCCATATCTCTGATTCATAAAAACTTATATACTGCGCCCAATATTGGCAAACTTGATGTTGCTGATTATATTAATAATCTAGCAGCAGGGTTGTTGATATCTTATCAAATAAAACCTGATACAATTAATCTTCACACTAAAATAGATTCAGTTAATTTAAATGTTGATGAAGCTATTGCTTGCGGTTTAGTTATTAATGAACTAATTTCTAATTCTCTGAAACACGCCTTCCCAAACAACCAAAATGGGGAAATTAGTATTCATTTATATACTAACAGTAGTAATATTGAACTGATTATTCAAGACAATGGGATTGGTCTGCCAACTGGTTTAAATTGGAGAAACACTAATTCTTTAGGTCTTTCATTAGTTTATGACTTGGTTACAGAACAATTAGAAGGTAATATTATTGTAGAATGCAATCAGGGAACATTATTCCACATTCAATTTCCACAATTAACTTTACATAAGTAGGTTGGCGTTAAAAATTGTCTTTGGGGCAAGGGAACAGGGAACAGGAAGAGAGTTTTGGGTGATTTTACTTTTCTTCACATACCTTTAAATTTTTATGTTCACATACTTAAATCAATAGCAAATGGAGCAAGCTAAAATTCTAGTGGTCGAAGATGAAATAATTGTGGCTAGAACTATTGCTAGTCAATTACATCAATTGGGGTACATTGTTACGGGTACAGCTTCTTCTGGGAAAAATGCCATTGTTAAGGCGTTAGAAACTCAACCAGAACTAGTCTTAATGGATATTATCCTCAAAGGCGAAATGGATGGGATTAATGCTGCTGCTGCTATTCGTAAGCAGTTAGATATACCCGTGATTTTTCTCACTGCTTGTGGCGATGAGCAGACTTTAGAACGGGCTAAAATTACTCAGCCCTTTGGTTATGTCGTCAAACCATTTACTATTAAAGATTTACGTATAGCTATTGAAATAGGTTTATCACAACATAAATTAGAACGTGAATTAAGAGAAAATCGGGATCAATTAGCAACTCTGTTAAACTGCATGAGTGATGCTGTAATTGCCACAAATCATCAGGGAATTATAACATTTATGAATCCCGCATCTGAAAAAATAACTGGCTGGCAGCAAACAGAGTCCTTGGGAAAAGATATCTCCAATATTTTTCAGATTATTGATGAATCTACAGAGCAGGTAAGAGAGAACCCTGTGATTAAAGTCTTGCAAGAAAAACAGGTTGTTTATTTAGATGAATTTACATCTTTAGTTACCAGAGATGGCAAAAGAATACCAATTGGTAATAGTGCTTCACCCCTGAGACGACAACCTCATGCAATTAGTGGCGCGGTAGTAGTATTTTGGGATCTGAGCGAACGTCGTCAAAAAGAGTATCTAGAACAAGCTTTGGAAAAAGAGCAAGAACTAAATCGTCTCAAATCTCTATTTATTTCTACTGTCTCCCATGAGTTTCGTAATCCTCTGGCTATGATTCAAACAGCAGTAGAACTCATAGAAATGCAAGGAACTAAGTTAACAGCAGCTAAAAGAAACACTTATTTAAGCCGAATTTATGGTGCTATCCAATCAATGGAAAGACTTATGGAAGATGTGCTTTTTATGGGTAAAGCTGAGGCTGGATATCTGGGTTATAATCCAGCCCCAATCAAGTTAGATAAATTTTGTCGAGAGCTAATTGAAGAATTTTCTCTGATTAAAAATAGCTCCCATCAAATTGTTTTCAATTGTCATCTTCACAATCCCGATGCTGTGATGGATGAAAAATTATTACATTATTTATTTATAAATCTGCTTTCTAACGCCGCTAAATATTCTCCTCCCGAAAAGGAAATTGCACTTAATCTCACAGGAGATTTAGTCAATGAAACCGCTATTTTTCAAGTTAAAGACCAAGGTATTGGTATTCCTGAAACAGATCAAAAGCAGATTTTTGATTCCTTTTATCGAGCTTCAAATGTGCAATCAATTCATGGTAATGGACTAGGTTTAGTGATTGTGAAAAAGTGTGTTGATGCCCATAATGGTCAAATTGAAATCAACAGTCAATTAGGCAAAGGGACAACATTTACTGTCACTTTACCGTTAAATTCAGTTGTGAGGGCGAAGCATTCGGTGTAGGGG
>NZ_JAYGHA010000001.1:161494-241062 GCF_034931405.1 Anabaena sp. UHCC 0451
AAAACCGATAAATTATCGCCCGAATGCTTCGCCCCTACTTGGGAAAAAACCGATAAATTATCGCCCGAATGCTTCGCCCCTACTTGGGAAAAAACCGATAAATTATCGCCCGAATGCTTATTCTCTGTTACCTAATTACCCTGACGTACACCATTGACAACTGGTTTAACTTCTCCATCAGAAAACGGATCAGTACCACCTGTCCAGTTAAAGTCACTAATACGAATAGTAAAACCACCTAATTCCAAGACGGGATTGTAACGCAAGGTAATACCATAAGTACGGCGATTATATTCCATTATATAATCTGTGCTACTTTCCTGACCTGTATCTAAGTTCACTGATGTTTGTAAACCTAAGCGAAATGGTCCATATATTTGCTGTGAAATACCAGCACTCAAGACTCGATTATCAACAGAACGATCAAACAAAAATGGTGATAATCCACTGTTGAATCCTTGGGAATAACTAACATTAAAGGCTGTGTAGTCAAAAAATGGTCGAGAAAAATGACCAACCTGGCCGACTAAGCCGACTGTACCAATTAAGGTACTTTGATTATCGCCACTAGTGTAATAACTAGTAGTACCTGTAACACCAGCGATCGCTTGCAAGTAAGGAACTACAGGATTTGGTGTATATTTTAATCCTTCTGTCGCAGTTGGTGCTAAGGGTTTTCCCTGCCATAACAAGAAACCAGTACCAAGTGCAACACTACCTTGTAACCGACCTAAAGAAATGCGGTCATTTTGGCGTTGAGGTTCCAGTAAATCTGGGCGATCTGTATTCGCAGTAATATACTGAGTGCCGCCTTGATAACTCAGATTAATGCCACTTTTACCCAAGGGAATAATCGGAGAAGTGATCACAGCACCTAAACTACTCTGCACAGTTTGGAAACCGAGAGTACCATTGTAAAGGCGATCGCGATAGCTATATTCTAAATTCAATGTATGGGGATTTACCTCACCCAATGTCTGACGTAACCGTAAACTTCCCCGTAACTCATCTTCTATTTTATTAACATCCAGACTTGTTAATTCTCCCTTACCTTCGACTGTAGTTTTTGGACCTAAAACACTATTCAGTTTAGTTTTTACACCAAGAAAATCAGTAAAATTACCGCCATCTTCAAAAGCTTTCTGCACAAAAAATTGAGGTGTGACATTCCAGCGGGTTTTGTCTGTATTAACTACTCTCAAATTACGCTCCACAAACAAACCACCCCGTTTACCATTATCAAAACCAGGAGAGACAATAAATGGATTAATGTCCCTTTCCCGACGGTCAATTTTTTGATTATCAATGGGGATAGGTAAACTCACATTTTGGTCAAATACTAAACGTTGATTTTGGGTAGTAATTCTATCTACCAAAGGCGCTTCTTTCGTCAACGTCACTTTAGATGCTCGTAACTCTAATTCTGGTGGTGAAAAAGGATCATTGGTAATCCGCACATCCTCAGCTTGCCAACCACGGGGATTAAAATCAATGCGCTGGGCTTCAAATCGCATCCGTTTAATAATACCACCAGTTTTTGATCCGGGAATATTACTAGCATCGGCTTGACCACCAACGGTAACATTTATACCCCCAGGACTACCCACACCAGTCACGGGCTGATTAGCGCGAATGCGATCGCTTGGTGGGCGACTAGGTACACCTCCTGCTGTAATATCTGTAGTTACGGAAGGAGACAAAGCAAAATCCGTTTGAGTTGAAGGGATGTAAATTTCGCCTCTGCCATTTTCCAGATCCCCACTATCCTGGACAAAATTATAGGTAAAGCGTTCTCCCCGCAATATTTGATTACCCCTAGTCAGAGCAATATTACCTTCACCTACAGCAATTAAATTATCTAAATTTACCTGTAGGCGATCGGCATCTATAACCGCCCCATCAAATCGTACTACTACATTACCTTCAGCAGTAACAATTCGCCTTTGTTCATCATACTCTTGGCGATCGGCAGTTACTTCCACAATTCGTTTTCTCACCTCTGGAGTATCCCCAGCCGGTTGATCTGCGGGTAAAGTAGATTCTGGGGTTGGGGGAAATTCTACAGTAGTAGAAGTTGATGGTTGGTTATCAGGACTACGTGGCTTGAACTCAATAATATTTTGTACTAGAAAAGAACTGGGTATATTTTTTCCCGTCTCTGTTTCTCCAGAAATATTAATTTTACCATCTAATTTATGTATATTTACATAATTTTTCTGTTGAACTGGGGCTGGTGTTTCAATGACAACGGGTGCCTCAGACAATAATAATTTTTTGTGGTTGACAACTTCACCAGAAATTTGGGGAACTGTAGCAGCTGGGGAATTATCAGCATCAACAGTTTCCATCTGGGAATTAGCAACTTTTAAGGATGTGCCTAAAAGCGATGCACTTTTAGAAACAGTGAGGGGAGAAAATTCTGGAGGTAACGTTTCTGGAACAGGAGATGAAGATAAGGGCTTGACAACTACTAAATTATATGGATTGGTCTGGGTAGGAGTTGCTAGATCATCAGAAATCTCGATGTTTCCTGGAATTACAAATTCCTGCTTCCCAGTTTCATCCTCTACAACAGGAGTAGAAGACAGAGGATTGGCAGGTTGTATGTATTCTTGAACAGGAAGTGAGTCAGGTGGTAAAACTGGGTGAAGCATATCTCAGGACAATCGAGCTAATAAACAGCCAGATATTAAGCCGGAAGGATTCATTCAACATTTGCCTTCCGACCTTCATTTTTGGTTGACTTGCAGCCAGCCAACAAGAGGAGGACACTGTATCATTGTTCCAGATTTATGCCAGTTTTCAGGCTTTTTGTGTCTTCCATCTTTTAGCAGTTACAGATGATTTATGGTGTTCTTATTCTAAATCCCGACGGCCAGGGTTACGAGCAGGGTCATTTGACAACAATCCAAACACAAAAATTCCTACGAACAAGGCAACAACAATATAAACAGCGATTTTTAAAGTCACCATAGAAATATCTCCCAAGGGTAAGAAAAAAAGTTATCAGCAATTTCTATCTTACTCACATCTGGTCTTTTTTTGGAGGCATTGCCTCATATAAAAAGATAGGGTTTTTGTCCAGGAACTCATAGTAGGGAGCAATGCTCAAAGATTTATCATCACCGCAACATCCTTACCCAACCGTTAAAAATTAGACCAGTTCCTTTACATTTCGGCTTTTAATCACTTTTGCGGGTATACCCACAGCAATAGAATATGGAGGAATATCTTTACTAACTACTGCTCCCGCACCAATGACACTACCTTTACCAATAGTCACCCCATCTAATACAGTTACTCCATGTCCTAACCAGCAATCATCCCCAATGACAATTCCTTGACGAGTAATGCCTTGCCGATTTATTGGTGACAAAGGATCGGTAAAATTATGATTATTGGCATAGATCCCAGTGTGAGATGCGATCATGCAATTTTTACCAATTCTAATATCTCCCGGTCCAGCAATAGAGATATTTGCACCGATGAAAGTATCCTCATCAATGTGTATGTAAGTATCTTCCAGACAGCCTATATCAACGTTGCGCTCAATGGCCACTCTATTTTCTAAATGGATTCTATTATTTGGGTGTCCTTTGGCATCTAACCGGACATTTTTAAAGATGTGTACCCCCTGACCAAGTTCAATAGAAGATGTACCCAGAAACTCCACACCATTCTGAATGTACACCTGATCACCCATAGCTGCAAAAAGATGGCGATATACTAATCTTCTCAATTGGGGACCTAAAAGAATTGTCGGCAAATCACCTAATAAGGTAGTGGCAAAAAGTTCTTGTAATCGTTGTAAATTGGAAGAATATTGTTGGTTGATCATGGTTACGAATCTCTCTAATAAATTTTGTTTGAAGAGTTGGAATTTTCTTCAAAGAAAAGCTTTCTTATGCAAAATTGATACAGTTGTGCATATTTTAATACTTGTCAGTTAAGGAGAAAAATGAAGACAAGTCGCCAGGGCGAGTTTTCACCTTGATTCATTAAGTTTTTCCCCAATCCAATTAAAAAAATCAGATGGCAACAAACACTACCTGTAGTTTAGTATTGACACGCATCTATCTATTACTCAAGTTTTTGTTGAAAAGAATTGCCTTTTGACTTGACAGACAGTGTAATTTTTATGGAAAGATAATTAGTGTTTTTGTTAAGATTCAGAATACAGAACCCAGCATAGCCTGAGAAAAACCAGGGCAGACAGAATGACTAAAACTTTTACTATCATGCTGAATATTGTTGATAAAATCTCGAATCTTTTGATTCCTGATTCTACAACTGTTCTGATAGCTTGGCGTTAGCTATACGGCACTTTCTCCACTTGGGAAAATCCGAAAACTGTACTTTATTCGTAAGTATTCAGCTATAGCAATCGTTCATATCTAGATCCCCGAATTCACCAGATCAATTGATCATTTATGGACACAATAAATAAAAGAGATTGGGGATCTTATCGCTTTACCTGAATTCTTACTTTTTTTCTCCTGGCTTGTTTAAGGGTAAAGCATACTGCTAAACCTTTACTGATTCCTGAATGCTGAGGTTTTTTTTATTATAAAAATCTAGGGTGGAGTATCACCTACTTCTGCCATGACGTTGAAGTTGACCATCGGTGCAAACAAGTAAGCACTTCCTCGACTGTTATGACGGTTGTCTGGCAACGAATTTGTAGCGTATGCTGCTCTAATCATGCTGCAAACAAATGATTTATATACTAACAGAATCACGCTTTTAATAACATTAGCGGTTTTTAATTACAATTGATATTTACCATAACATAGTTTATTTTCAATGGACAACTTTAAGTAAAAAATCCGTTTATTCTCTATGATTTGTATCTGTAAAAATTGCAATATCGGATATTTTTATACTGCAATAATTTGTGATTTTTCAGTCAAGCTTGAGGTTTAATAGTTTGCCTATCATAAACATATTAATTCATAATTTATGATAGTTCATCCGGAAGCATAAGCCAACATAATTCATGAACTTCCACTTTTTTGATTAATTGGTTATCTATTATTTATATGGGAAATTACTGAATTTATGACATATTTGACTTGTTCTATTTAACTAAGTATTTTTTCATGCCTATAACTTTGAATTTGTAAATCACCTCATTGGATGAGCCAAGAGGATGATGTTTGTTTGGAACTAATCATGATAAATTCTTAATAAACAACAGATTAGTTATTTTTTTCTTTGCACCCTCTACCTACAGGACAAAGAGCCACTTACATAGTAGAATATGTCTTTTAAGTAACACGGATGGTTAAATTATATGATTGCAATTAAAGAAATTGTGCAACAAGCTCTAACTATTGGCTATTTGAGTGCTACAGCACAAAACCAGATTCAGAAACTTCTGCAAACCAATTATGACTCAGATGACCTAGATGGGTTAATTATTTTACAGCGTGCCGTGATCACGGGTAAAGTTAAGCAGGAGTCACTGGATCAAAAAAATCACGCTTCTTTTCCAGATAAGTATGCTTCATCAAACATCAAAATTGCTTATCAAATAGCCGCTGAGATGGCTTTTGCAGCTGCAATGGCTCTAACCATGTCACATAATACCCATGATCAGCCTTCTATTGGAAATTAAAAATAAACGTAGAAGCGACAGCTTTTGGTCACAGTCTACCACTCCAGATATAGAGAAGCCAGTATAACTTTATATCAATAAACTATTAAGAAATAATTAAAATTTTGCTTATTAATTGATATGATAGTCTAATATTTCTAGACTAAAATGCTGATAATAATAACTATAAGTTTTGTGAATACATAGACTGGATAAGTAACAATAAGAAATTAAAGCTTACGAAAATTGGTAAACTAAGTGATGGAAATCCATAGACCAAAGACATTTTTTGGTGTAAAGTTTAGCCAAATATGAGAAAATCATTATTAATGCTTAATAAAGTCATCAAAAATTCACAAACATAGTATAAAGAATTGGCAACATTAAGTAAAAACAGTAAACAATAACCATAGCTGAATTTAAACTTTTGCCACACTATGCAGCCAATTCGCACATTTAACGTTTCTCCTTCCATCCCTCAACGACTAGAACCACTGCGGAAACTAGCGTACAATCTACACTTTGATTGGAATGTTGAGAGCAAAGACTTATTTCGTCGTTTAGACCCAGATTTGTGGGAATCTAGCCGACATAACCCAGTTTTGATGCTGGGAACTATTAACCAAGAACGGCTATTGGAAGTTGTTGAAGATGAAGGCTTCCTCGCACAAATGGATCGTGCAGCGCGTCAATTAGAAGATTATTTGCAAGAACGCACTTGGTATCACAAACAACGCGGTCAGAATCCAAAAGAATGCTACGCTTATTTCTCTGCTGAGTTTGGTTTGGTAGATTGTCTACCCGTTTATTCCGGCGGTTTGGGTGTACTGGCAGGGGATCACCTCAAATCTGCTAGTGATTTGGGATTACCTCTGGTGGGTGTGGGTTTACTCTACCAACAAGGTTACTTTGCTCAGTATCTTAATGCTGATGGTTGGCAACAAGAACGTTACCCCATCAACGATTTTTATAATATGCCTTTGCATTTGGAACGTAATCCTGATGGCTCAGAGCTACGGATTGCGGTAGATTATCCAGGACGCAAGGTATACGCTAGGGTGTGGCGTGTGCAGGTGGGAACAGTACCACTATATATGCTGGATACGAACATTGAACCCAACAAAGCTTATGACCACGACATCACCGATCAGTTGTATGGTGGTGACATTGATATGCGGATTCACCAGGAAATTATGCTGGGGATCGGTGGTGTGCAAATGTTGAAAGCGTTGGGATATGAAGTCACCGCTTACCACATGAATGAAGGCCATGCGGCTTTCTCGGCTTTGGAACGCATTCGGATGTTGATTCAGGAAGAAGGTTTGAGTTATGCTCAAGCTAGACAGGTAGTGTCTTCTAGTAATATCTTTACTACCCACACTCCTGTACCAGCGGGGATTGACTTGTTCGCTCCTGATAAAGTTTTGTATTATCTGGGTTACTACGCAGATATCTTTGGTTTACCCAAAGAACAGTTTTTAGGACTGGGACGAGAAAATACTGGTGATTTATCTGCGCCTTTCAGTATGGCTGTGTTGGCATTGAAAATGGCCACATTTTCTAATGGTGTGGCACAACTCCACGGTGTTGTCTCCCGGCAAATGTTCCAAGGTTTGTGGAAGAAAGTACCAGTTGATGAAGTACCAATTGCAGCTATTACCAATGGTGTTCATGCTCGCAGTTGTGTATCTAAATCAACTCAAGAGTTGTACGATCGCTATCTTGGTCCAAACTGGTCATCAGCAGCACCAGATAGTCCACTGTGGGAACGGATGGACTCTATTCCTGATGAAGAATTATGGCGCAATCATGAACGCTGCCGCCTAGATATGGTTCTGTATGTGCGGGAACATTTGGTTAAGCATTTAGTTGATCGTGGTGCTTCTGCTTCTGATATTGCCCAAGCGCAAGAAGTGCTTGATCCCAATGTCTTAACTATTGGTTTTGCTCGTCGTTTTGCTACCTACAAACGCGCTACTCTGTGGATGCGTGATTTGGAAAGAATTAAACGGATTTTGTTGGGTAACAAACACCGCAAAGTGCAGTTTGTAATTGCTGGAAAAGCACACCCTAAAGATATTCCCGGTAAAGAATTAATTAGGGATATCAATCATTTTATCCGCGAACATCATTTAGAAAAACAGGTGGTGTTTGTTCCTAACTATGATATTCACATTGCCCGGTTGATGGTAGCAGGGTGTGATATCTGGTTAAATACCCCCCGTCGTCCCCGTGAAGCTTCCGGTACTAGCGGTATGAAAGCTGCTATGAACGGATTGCCTAATTTAAGTGTACTTGATGGTTGGTGGGATGAAGCTGATTATGTCCGCACCGGTTGGGCAATTGGACATGGGGAAAATTACGAAGATCCTAATTATCAGGATGAAATAGAAGCTAATGCTCTCTATGAGTTGTTAGAAAAAGAAGTTGTACCTCTATTTTATGATCATCGTGATGGCGATGGTTTACCCCGTCCCTGGGTAGACAAAATGAAGGATGCAATTCGTTTAAATTGTCCGTTTTTTAATACTGCGCGGATGGTGCGGGAATATGCACAGAGAGCTTATTTTCCTGCCAGCGATCGCTATCATACTCTCACCGTTAGTAACTATGCACCTGCTAAGGAATTAGCGGCTTGGAAAGCAAAATTAGGTGAACAATGGTTTAACATCAAAATCAAAGATATTGATGTTTCCGCAGCTTCAGAAATTGAGGTAAATCAAACGGTAGCTGTGAAAGCTAAGGTTGATTTAGCCACTTTAACAAATGATGATGTGCGCGTGGAATTATACCAAGGTGCAATTGATGCTAATGGCGAAATTGTCAATGCTGTTCCTGTGGTGATGGATTATCAAGGACAGGATAACCAAGGTTTAAGTATTTACACCGTGGATATCATTTACACCACTTCTGGTTTGCAAGGTTTATCTTTGCGTGTGTTACCACAAAACCAATACCTTGCTACTCCTTATGAACCCAGGTTAATTGCTTGGGCTGAATAGTTTTTGTATCTTCATTCAATATTAGGCGTTGCTGATGGAATTTGGCAACGCTTTTTTTATTTGTCTGAATCAGGATATCCAGGATTTAAGGATTTACAGGATGAGGATTTTTGTCAGAATCAGGATGGACAGGATTTGAGGATTTACAGGATGTGATTTTTTGTCAGAATCAGGATGTCCAGGATTTAAGGATTTTCAGGATGAGGATTTTTGTCAGAATCAGGATGTCCAGGATTTGAGGATTTTCAGGATGTAATTGTTCAATAGTAAATTATACTAGATGATAGAAATTTCTTGATAATCACCAAGTTCAGTTGTATTGATAACAGAAGAAATTTTATCAATTTGTGTCCGAATTTTTGGCCATGAAGTTGACAATAAAACCACAATTGCAATTTGGCGATCGCTCAAATTCTGTTGATAACGCAAATTCTGATCTGTTGTAACAAGTATTTGATATCCTTTAGATTCAGCAGATTTTATAAGTTCTCCATTTGATAAATTAGACCATCCTTCTTCATAAGCTGTTGTTACAGAATGGTCTGTTAAATATTTACGTAATGGTACAGGAGTTCCCTGATCAAAAAGAATTTTCATTTCTAATTAGGGCTTGCTGAAAAAGTTGTCTGTGAGGGTAGGGAACAGGGAACAGGGAACAGGGAACAGTTTCAGCCATCTGGATATACTTAATTTCCTATATCCGACAAGGAAAAATGCAACTGTTTTGAGACTCAATTTGCCAAACCCTTGCACTTTTTTGTTCTAAAAATTCGCAAAACCCTTATTAATAAACGGTTTTAGTTTTATTCAGCAAACCCTAATTATATCTAAGCAGCTAATTTTTCAAGCTCATAATTAAGTACAGCTTCAACTTGTGATCTTTGCACAGGTGGAAACCATTCCAAAAATTCATCTACAGTTGCACCATCGCGCAAATTTTCAAATAATGCAGCAACGGGAACTCTTGTTCCTCGAAATACCCATGCACCACTTACTTTATCAGGTTGTCTTTCTATGGCATCTAAATTTTCCCATTCCTTCATCACTTATACCTCTTTGGTAAATGGAAAAGTTACACTTGCATTAATTGTAAACTGGCAATTGTCTGAATCAGGATTTCCAGGATTTGAGGATTTTCAGGATGTGATTGATCACTATATGCTATATTCAGCGAATATGCTTTGAATAATCAAAATGTTAAAATAGCTTAAATTGTGTTAGCTTTCCTAGTTTACAGGTTGATTGTCTAACATTACAAATGATTTCACTTAAAATGGAATTAGGTCATTTAGAGGATTTACAGCAATGACACGGACACCGATTGCAGTATCTTTATATGAGCAAGACTATTTACTCTGGATTGAAGATATTGTCCACAAATTACGGAATAGAGATATAGAAGGACTAGATATTGATAATTTGATAGAGGAAATAGAGGATTTGGGGCGCTCAGATAAACGTGAACTTGAAAATCGGTTAGCAGAACTTTTAGAACATATTCTCAAGCGGAATTATGTGAACATGACTGATTGTTATCGTGGGTGGGTAGAATCAATTATTAAACAAAGAATTGGCATCAGAAAGTTACTCAAAAATTCACCTAGTCTCAAGCCTTATTTTAGCCAAGTGTTTGATGAAGCTTACGCAGATGCTCTGAAAATTGTCCGCAATGGTTATCCCCAGTGTGAATTTCCTGATGCGTGGCCGTTTAGTTGTGATATTGAAGCAATGTTAAATGTGGACTTTTGGGAATAGATGAACTTTAAATTTAAAAAATAAACCATGATGAATACTAATGATATCCAATCTTTAATTAGCAAGGCTGACGATTTATTGATAAATTGTCAAAATGCTGTTACTCTTAGACAACATGGAAACGTATTATCAAAAAATAGACAATATAATAAGGCGTTTGAATTATTTGAACGGTCATTGCAGCTTCAACCTGATAATATTGTTACTTTAACTAGCTATGGAAACGGATTATCTAAAGCAAGAATACATGAAAAAGCTTGTGAGATTTTTGAACATTCTTTACAAATTAATCCTGATGATATTATTACTATAGCTAGATATGCTAATATTCTAATTAAATATGGAAAAATATTATTAGATGCTAGAAAATTTGAAAAGGCTTGTGAAGTTTTTGAGCAATATTTACAAATAAAATCTGATAATTATATATCTTTTATATACGCTAAATGTCTAGAGCAGTTGGGTAAATACACAGATGCCATATCTCAACTTCAAGCGATAGATTTTGATAGCCTACAGCAATATCATGTAAATGTTATTCATATCAGCTTAGGAAGACCTTACTATTGTCTTAGATTGTACGATCAGGGAGATAAATATTTTAACTTAGCAATTGCTAACTCAGATGATAAAGAGAAGTCAATACTATCCAGTGCTAGAAGTATTCTCGCTCATAATCCTCATAATGAAACTGCTGTGAAGATGTTACAACAAATTGCTGAGGAATCACCACGCTATTCTCAAGCACTGGAAATGTTGACGCTGAATTTAAGTGAAGAAGAGTATTTTAAAATGGTCAAATCTGATTACCAAAGTGGTGTAAATGACACCGAAATACTAAATCGAGCAATTTATCATAAAATTGCTAATGAAATCAGTATTCTTAAAGGGATTGCTTACCGGATTTTGCGTTTTTCTCAAACAGAAGATCCCTTACTCACAGGTATTATTAATGATATTGAGAATGTACTTGAAGAAGTTAACCGTCGTCGAGGATTAGAAAAATCCCAAATTGCCACTATTGCTAATGATGAATATGAGCAAATTATAGCAATTATTTCCCAAACTGCTCATGATATTTCTGATTTTGTTAATAATGAGTTGGCAATTATTGAGTCTAAAACTAGACGCGCAATGAGAAAAATTACTATTGATGATCCTCACTATAAGCAATTTGAAAAACTATTAACCCAACTCAAATTTACTCAAATTGCTCTTAATGATCTCAAAGCTATTAATGAAGGTATCAAAATTAAGAATCATCATTTTAAAATCAAAAAAATATTTGAAAAATGGGAAGCTAACCCTCATATTGATAATGCTTCTATTACTTTAGATATTGCAAATGGTGATTCAGAGTTTAATGGTGATGAAGAAAAGATCAAAAGTATTTTAAATGAATTAGTAGAAAATTCTCTCAAACACAATGCTAAAAAACTAGATTTAAACATCTCCATATCTACAGAGGATATTATCAATCCTGTGGGAGTACGTGGTGCTAATATTCCAGGTGAGCAAAAATATCTATTAATTGAGTTTAATGATAATGGTCAAGGAATTCCCTCAGATAAAAAAGATTGGATATTTCAACCTCTAAAAACTACAGCTAATGAAGGTTATGGTAGTGGGTTGGGACTATTTATCATCCGCAAAACATTAACACAGATGAACGGATACATCCAAGAAACTGGATGGAAAGGAGCTAAATTTAAAATCTATATTCCTTATACAAAAAGCGAAAATGTAAAAATTTAGGTGGGGTGATAAGATCCCCGACTTCTTTGATTGATTTTGTCCACAAATTATAAATTGATGTCAGAAGTCGGGGATCTGGGTATCAGTCTCACTATGGGGTTATACTGGCAAATAGTATAATTTACTTTATGTCCTTTTTTCAAGCCGTCAAAGTCATAGAATTATGCAGACTGAAAATATTCATTTGCTACTGGTGGAAGATAATCCTCGTTACCTCAGTGAACTTTTAGAGTGGTTAAATGATTACGGTTATCGTCATATTGAGACGGCTGCTAGTGTAGTTGAAGCAACAGAAAAGTTAGGTGATCCTTTTGATGTGATAATTGCTGATATGCGAATGGAGCAAGATAACAGTGGATTTGCGATTGTCGAACAGGTAAAAGCACGTAATCTTTCATCAGTGGTGATTATCCTCACTGCTAACGACACTGTGATAGATTGCCGGAATGCTTTTAAATTGGGAGCATGGGACTATATTTCTAAAAATATGGGGGGTAATGTTTTTGATGCTCTCCACGATTCTATCCAAGAAGCCATTACCTATTTTAATCGCTGGGGTAATGTCCACAATGAACAGTGGATAACTGAAAATCTAGAAATTTTAGAAAAAGACTATTGGGGTAAATATATTGCAGTCATTAATAAAACTGTGATTGAAACAGCAGATAATGAAGATACCCTCAACGCATTACTTGAGGAACGAAAATTAAGACGGTTTTTAACTACCATTAGAAAAATAGGCGATTTACAACCAATTTCTCAACTTATAAAATTACCAGAAAGTCCGACATTAGAATATAAAAGCACTTTGCAATGGGATGTTAGACAAAATCGGAAAAATGAGGATTTGAGATTTAGTGTCCTCAAAACTATTGCTGCTTTTCTCAATTCTGAAGGAGGAACTCTAATTATTGGAGTTGAAGATAATGGTAATATTTTTGGTTTAGAGCAAGATTTAGCTATACTTTCCAAAAGTTCCCTAGATCAATTTGAACAGACAATTGTACATCTAATTTGTGATCGCATTGGTGCTGGCTTTATGTCATTAGTTACGGTTAGATTTGAGACAATAGACAGTAAAACAGTCTGTGCAATTGATGTCAGAAAATCAGATATAATAGCTATCATGCAAGGGAAAGATAAAAAATCAGAACTCTATATTCGTGCTGGTAATACCTCAAAGTCTCTTGATATTTCCGAAACAGTAGAGTTTTGTCTAAAACGCGGTAAAACGTCAGGAGAAAATTATTAGACCAAGCAATTAACTGTATTCGTGGGTAAGAATTCAGGTGAGGCGATAAGATCCCCGACTTCTTTTTTTTATTGTGTCCATAAATGATAAATTGATCTTAGAAGTCGGGGATCTGAGTATGAACGATTGCTATAGCTGAATACTTACATTCGTGGTATAGTAGAAACCCAACAAAGTGAGAGCGATTTTTATTTAGATTGTAGGTTTTAGATACAAATCCTCTCAGGTACAACTATATAACCTGTGCTTAAATCTCCTAAAACTAGGTTACGTTGTGTCCCCCAAAACCACCAATATGCAGCTACATAAGCGCAAATTAAACTATCTAGTTTATCTTCTGTTTCTTTGAGTTCTTTTCCTGTGTAGGGAATTTCTGAAGGAAACGAACCGCAGAGACGCAGAGAACGCAGAGGAGGAGAAATTGCAGGGAGAATATTGAGGATGTAATTATATAGTTTAATGAGTTCTGAACGACGTTCTTGGATTTTTCCTTTTTTATATTTAAGAATGCGTTCTAAGTTAAATAAATTAACTATGGTTGGATGGGGGAAAACTTCGATTTGATATCTGTTGGGTTTTTGCGGTTCGATGGTTGGTGCGTGTGCAAAACCACGCGATTCTAATTCTAAACCAAAATTAATAGTGCGTTCTGCAAAGGCTAGATTTTGGTTTGCTGGATAACAACCAGCGTGATATTTACCAAAGTATTTATGACTGAGTTTATCTGGTAAACGACTCCCTGTAAAATTGGGAATTAGTGTCGGTGCATCTACGGCAATGATCGCACCTTCATCCGCTTGTACTTTTTTATCTATCCAAGTGAGGATGTCTGCGATCGCATCTTGACGATCTAAATTCAGTAGTTGCAGTTCTCCATCTATTAATTCTAAACAGCATAGTCCACTGGGTTGGGATTTCCAGCCAAAATCAATGCCGACAAATTTCATAATTTTTAGCTTAAATATGCAATTATTATTACATTTGGCATGAATACTGGCAAAAAATAAATCTTTCTTTCAGAAGTTTTGTTTTAGACACAGATTCTCCTATAGTGTCATAGTTTCCAAGTATATACAGTTAAATATCGAAAAACCATGAATACAACTTGGCACGGAATCACCCAGTTGACAGGAGTTGGTTTGTCGAACAGGGTGCAGTATTTTTTAGCACAATCGTCAAGCTTACCAACGGAGACATCAGAAGTAAGTAAAGGAGTTAATGATGTCCAAGGAGTTGTTGAACAACTAATTCAGTTTACCCCCCGGTTATTAGGATCTGCGGCGATTTTGTTGGTGGGTTGGCTACTGGCTGCGATTATCGCTAAGGCTACTAAGACAATTCTTGATAACACAAACATAGATAACCGCATTGCTGCTGGTATTACTGGTACTCAGGATGTTCCCCAGATAGAGAAATTAATCTCTAGTCTGGTATTTTGGAGTATCATTCTGTTAACAGTGGTGGCTGTTTTACAGAATTTAGGTCTAGAAGTGGCCTCTCGTCCACTGAATAATTTTCTCGATCAAGTAATTGGCTTTTTGCCCAAAATAGTCGGTGCAGGTATAATTTTAGCTGCGGCATGGTTTTTAGCAACTATTGTCAAACTTCTGACGGTGCGCGGGTTACAGACTTTTAGACTAGATCAGTTTTTAGGTGAAGACAGTACACCGGGCTTAAATCAATTATCTCTAAGTGAGACTATTGGTAGTGCTTTGTATTGGTTCATTTTCTTGCTGTTTCTTGTTCCAGTGTTGGATACTTTGGGACTGCAACAAGCACTACAACCAGTTCAAGCTTTAACTACGGAAATTCTTTCTATTCTGCCTAATATCTTGGCAGCAATATTAATTGCGGCTGTGGGCTGGTTTTTGGCTAATATAGTCCGCCGGCTTGTGACTAATTTACTACACACAACTGGCATTGACTATCTGGGAAGTCGGTTTGGACTGTCTCCAAATACGGGGGTACAATCTTTATCAACAATTATTGGCACGATTGTTTACATTTTGATTTTGATTCCTGTGGCGATCGCAGGTTTGAATGCGCTCAAAATTGAGGCTATTTCTGCCCCAGCAATTTTAATGCTGCAACAGGTTCTCAATACTTTACCCAGTATTTTTACAGCATTGGGCATTTTAATTGTTGCCTATTTTCTGGGTAAATTTGTCTCGGAGTTGGTAACAAGCATCCTCACCAGTTTAGGTTTTAACAACATTTTCACTGTTCTGGGTTTACCATCACTTACTCAGCAAACAGCAACTTCTGAAACACCCACTACCCCAATTCGCACCCCTTCCGAGATAGCTGGCATTATTGTTTTGGTGGGGATTATGCTGTTTGCAACTGTCGCCGCAGTAAATATTTTAAATATTCCCGCACTGACAGTATTGGTAACAGGCATTGTTATTATTTTAGGTCGGATTTTAGCAGGATTGGTAGTATTTGCTGTGGGTTTGTTTTTGGCAAATCTAGCTTTTAGTATTATCAGCAGTTCTGGTAATTCCCAAACTAGAATTTTGGCGCAAGTGGCGCGAATTGCTATCATTGCCTTGGTTTCAGCAATGGCGTTACAACAGATTGGTGTTGCTCCTGATATTGTTAATTTAGCCTTTGGGTTGTTATTTGGGGCGATCGCTGTCGCTATTGCTTTAGCCTTTGGTTTAGGTGGCCGTGATGTCGCCCAAGAACAAATGAGAGAATGGTTAGCTTCTTTCAAAAGTAAAGATTGATTGGGTAATTGGTCATTGGTAATTGGTAATTGGTAATGGGTAATTGATCGTTTCTTCCCAGTCCCCAGTCCCCAGTCCCCAGTCCCCAGTCCCCAGTCACCTTCTTCTTACCTTTGTCAATAATTCATCTTTGATGCGGTTCAAAATTGAAGTCTCATCCAAAGTTGACAAAATTTGGCTAACTACTGCTTTTGGTCCTTCGGGTCCCCAAGTCGCCCCATTAGCTAAATAAGCCTTGGTAACTTGTCCGATACCATAGGAAGAAACACCAGCTACTCCTCCTTGAGTTATGGCTACTGATACATAAGGCGCTAAGGCAACTCCGGCCGTAGCTGATGCCGAAATTCCTAGTAAGCTTTTTAATGCACTTAATCCTAAGTTTGCTAGTAGTTCACTAGCGCCAATTCCGCCCATACTCAGGGCGATTTTTTGTAGCAACTGTACGGCACCGCTTTCTGTCATAGGGATGCCGTACAGTTGAGATAAACCTAAAATTAGAGCAATATCAATGACAACACTGCTAAGGATATCGACTACGGTAACAGGATTGAGAGCGATCGCTAATGCTTTAGTCATCACCGCTTTCCAAATCAACTCATTGGCGTTTTGTTCCCGAATAATTAATTTTCTCTGCACAACTTGCTCATTCACTATGTCAGCATAAAGCATCGAGTTCAAAGCCACCAAAGCTTTACCTTCCCGTTGCAGAATTTCTAAAATTTTCAGTTTTAATTCATCAACTTGAGCATGACCTTGACGCAACTGTATACCTCTACTCCCATCAGCACGAACTACAGCAGTTTTTACCAACGGTGAAGCCGCAGACATGACAATTTCATCCGGTGAAACTAACTCTTTTACCCTCTCATCCCGAATTTTTTCGTAAATGGAGATCCGGTCAGTTTCTGGATACTGGTCAACTTTGTTAAATACCAAAATGATCGGTTTACCAGCTTCCCGCAACTGTGAAAGTGCTTCATGTTCCATCTTTGTCATATCCGCAGTAATGACAAACAGAATTAAATCTGACTGTTTTGCGATCTGTTCAGCTAAAGCAGCGCGGGTTTCACCATCGACTTCATCTAATCCAGGAGTGTCAATTAATTCTACTTGGGATTGATTATTGCTACGTAAAGTAACTCGTAAAGCCCGTTCAGTTTCACCAATCACTTCTTCAGTAATTGTCCAATTCACCTTTTGTTCTGTACGAGTTACACCGTGTAATGGTCCAGTTTCAAATACAGATTGTCCTACTAAAGCATTAAGCAAGGAAGACTTACCACGTCCCACCATCCCAAAAGCCGCAATCTGTACCACCATGCTTTCTAATTTGTTCAACATGGTTTCTAAATCGGAAATCTCTGCTTCCAAGCCTGATTTTTCCTGGGTGGTGAGGTTAAGATTATTAACTAAATTTCGCAGTGCCGTTTTAGCTTGTTTATAGTTAAGTTCTGCTTGAATATCTTCAAAGGAAAAAATGGCGCTATCTAGTTCTTTCTCCCAGTTGGGTGAATTGCTAGGTTCAGGTTCGGGTAATGTCGATGTCATATAAAATTTGATATTTTTAATTAATCTCTATATTGATCCTAAGCATTCATTAGTCATTCGTCAGCCATCAGTCTGCTATCACGTCTACGTTTATCTTTAATCCCCAAGATATTGAATTGGGCGCATATATGGCTATGCCATGCAAGTTATCATACAGAATTGCTATTAGCCATGTTTTGACATGAAGTTTGTATTTCATTGACTTTCAATTTGCTGTATATATAAATAAAGATATTAAAATCAACTAATAATCTAAATTAGTACCTTTAATCAAGCATTACCAAATGAGAAAGATTTTAATAATTGAAGATGATTTCATCATGCGCGAGCTTATTCAGCAAATTCTCGACATTGAAGGATTCTCCACTAAAACCGCAGAAAATGGTTGGCTGGGCTTACAGATGGTTGAACAATATCAGCCGGATCTGATTATTTGTGATGTGATGATGCCTCGTTTAGATGGTTATAGCTTAATTCAAGTATTACGTCAAGATCCATTCACCGCTATAATTCCTTTCATTTTTTTAACTGCTAAAGTCGAGCGATGTGATTTGCGTCAAGCAATGGAACTTGGTGCTGATGACTACTTAACTAAGCCATTTGAAGCACCTGAACTTTTGCAAGCAATTAAGACTCAATTCCAAAAACGTCAAGTTGTTACTCAACAATATATAAATCAAATACAGCGTCTGGAAACCGAATTTCTCTATTTAGCTCGTCATGACAACTTAACGGGATTACCTAACAAAATTTTTTTAGAAGAGCATTTCAATAAAATCCGTCTTCAAGTTTATAATGAATGTCAAATACTACCCTTGTTCCTGATTAATGTAGATATACTGCACCGGAATAAATTATTTTTTGAACCTGGGTGGAAGCATTTATTAATTAAAACATTAGCTAGAAGATTAAATAATATAATTTCCCAGCATAATTTTATTGAATTGATTGGACATTTAAAGACGGAACAATTAGTTATTTTGTTGAAACCTTGTGATGATCTTAAAATTATTTCTGATGCTGCTCAACATATTTTGGATACCATTTCCCCAGCTTTATTCATCAATGATCAAGAAGTATTTTTAAAGGCAGAAATAGGAATTTCTTGTTATCCTAATGACGGTTTAGAACTTAGCCAATTACTTAGTTGTGCAGAATTTGCTCTGGATAATTACCAATCACAAGAGACAAAATCATATCACTTTTATAGTCAGGAAATCCTAGATACTTTTTTGAAAAAAGCCATTTTAGAAACTGATTTATATCAAGCCTTAAACAGAAATGAATTTCAACTTTACTATCAACCTCAAGTTAATACTCAAACAGGAAAAGTAGTTTGTGTAGAAGCATTAATTCGTTGGCATCATCCAGAACATGGGATAATTTCTCCAGCAGAATTTATTCCCATTGCTGAAGAGTCCGGTTTTATTATTACCTTGGGAGAATGGATCATCAAAACAGCTTGTACACAAATTAAAACCTTGCAATCTGAAGGAGAAAATGATTTAAATATAGCTGTTAATATATCAGCTTGCCAATTGAGAACTGAAAATTTTAGTGAGAAAATTATTGATATTATTAACGAAACAGAGATTGATCCTCGAACATTAGAGTTAGAACTGACTGAAACAGTCTTTATTCATGATATTGAATCAGTTAAACAAAAATTGAATAATTTAAGTAGCCAGGGGATTAAAATATCAATTGATGATTTTGGCACAGGTTACTCATCATTTAAATATTTGCAAGAATTTTGCTTTCATAATCTCAAAATTGATCGTTATTTTATTAGTAATATTGATAAATTAAAAAATAAGCAAGCACTTGTAAAAAGTATCATGCAAACAGCAGATAATCTTAATCTTAGTATCATTGCGGAAGGAGTAGAAACGGAAAATGAGTTAGATTGGTTGATGAAAAATAATTGTGATATAGTGCAAGGGTATTTTTTCAGTCCTCCTTTACCAATAGAAGAACTGAAGAAGTTTTTGCAAAATCGAAATTCAAATGACTAAGATGTTATCTTTGTTTGCATCATTAAATCCCTGGTTAATAGGTGTAGGATTAAACGCGATTTTGTTGGGAATAGTGGCGATTATTCCCAAAAAATTACTAACACCTGCGGGAATATTCCATGCTTGGTTATTGGGTGTAATTATTTGGGGAACACTGGGCTGGCAAGGATATATAGTGGTAGTGTTTTATTTCATTGTCGGTTCTGGGGTGACGCGTATTGGCATGGCGCAAAAGGAAGCAGCAGGAATTGCAGAAAAGCGTTCTGGTGCTAGGGGTCCCGAAAATGTTTGGGGTTCGGCGTTAGTTGCGGCTGTGTGTGCGGTGGGAGTATTGCTTGCACCTGATTGGAAGTTTTTGCTGTGTTTGGGCTATGTAGCCAGTTTTAGCACCAAATTATCGGACACGACTGCAAGTGAAGTGGGTAAAGCTTATGGAAAGAGTACCTTTTTGATTACGACGCTGCAACCTGTAGCTAGAGGTACAGAAGGGGCAGTCAGTTTAGAAGGGACTTTAGCAGGTGTTGTCGGCTCAGTAGCGATCGCATTTGTGGGTTGGGGTGTAAACTTAATTGATGTCTTAGGAATTGTTTGGTGTGTAATTGCAGCATTTATCGCTACAAACGCAGAAAGTGTAATTGGTGCGACATTACAATCTAAATATACTTGGCTCACCAACGAAGTTGTCAATATCCTAAATACGCTAATTGGGGCAGTTTCAGCGATTATTCTGGCTGTAATTTGGCAAATAATATTTGTTTAAAACTTTACCAATAGCTCAAAAACTCTAACAGCAAATTTGCTGTTTTTTTAATGTTTATTGCTGAAAATAATACTAGTAAATTTGTCAAAAAATATACTTATTATTGATATGTTTTAGGTAAATTTTATAATTATTTATTTTTGATTTATCGAGTTCATAGAATCTTTATCATTATGAACCCTAATTTCCTGCGGTTTTATCTATTATTTAATGGAAAAGTTGTATATATTTTTAGGGATTTCCTCACATTTATTTCATGGAATCTTCATCATTTTTTACAGTCAATGACGCTCAAATTGACCTTTCTCAAGTAGTTAAGTATTTACAAGTCTCTGGTAAACTGAATCAGTTTATTAGTGATGTTCTCCGTCAGTATATTTTAGAAAAAGAACTAGAAACCAGAGATGACATAGATATCAGTACGGCATTAATTGAACAATCAATTATTGATTATCGGTTAAAAAGTCAACTAACTGAACCGCAGAAATTTCAAGAATGGTTAAAAAACAATGGTAGTGATTACACCACATTTTATGAATCAGTGACATTTAGTTTCAAATTAGAAAAATTAAAAGCATTAATTGGAGAACAAAAATTACCAGAATACTTTATTGAAAGAAAGATTTATTTAGACAAAGTTGTACTTTCTCGGATTATGGTTGATAACCAAGAACTAGCAGAAGAACTACACACCCAAATTGAAGAAGGAAGTAGTTTTGAGCAACTAGCAAAAGAGTATTCATTGGCAGATGAGCGCGTTTTTAACGGGATGATGGGACCAATTAGTCGGGGTAGTTTACCGGACATTTTACGGGCGGCTGTGGATGCAGCTAATCCTGGACAATTAATAGGACCAATTGAACTAGATGGGCGGTTTAGTTTGTTTCGATTGGAACAAATTCTGCCAGCATCTTTAGAAAATATGCAACTTAAACAAACACTACAAAATGAGTTATTTGAGCAATGGCTAGGGGAGAAAATTCAAAACCTGACAGTAAAATTACAAGTGAGCTAGATATTCTGAATTATCAATCTTTAAGCGTAAATGTGCTTGATGCTGTACCTTGGGAAAAACCGCCATTTTGCTGGTTAACTCCTGAACAAAAAACGGAATTTAAAAATCAATTAGAAGTTCGTCAATACCAACTTGGCGAAAAAATTTGGTCACAGGAAACAGGAGGATATCAGTTTTTTATTGTCACTGGTAAAGTCCGTTTACGCCAAGAAGGTGTGAGCAAACCTGTAGCGACCTTACAGGATGGAGATTGGTTTGGCGATTTGCAACAGTTATTTACTAATTGTAAGGCTGTAGCTGCTAGTAAAGAAGTGGTAATTGTATGTTGGAATTCATCGCTTTGGGTGGAATTTTCTCATCCTCAAATTGATGAATTTTGGAATTTGCAAGATGACGAAAAAGTTGACAGGGAACAGGTGACAGGTAAAGAATTTTCTCCCCATCTCCCCATCTCCCCATCTCCCCACCTCCCCATCTCCCCACCTCCCCATCTCCCCATCTCCCCATCTCCCCTATCATCTTCATATCCTTTTGTAGTGAGTGGAAATACTGCGGCTGCTTGTTTAACGATGGTGGCACAATATTTAAATAATCCGGTACAACTGGAATGGGTGCAACGCCAGTTGCGAGGACAACGTGCTAAAAATGTGACAGAAACAGCAGAAAAATTAGGGTTAATTCTGCGGAAGGTACAGGTAAATTGGGGTGAATTAAGACAGTTATCATTTCCAGCTTTATTAATGTGGAAATCTGAATCTCTTAGCAGTTGGGTTGTAGCTTATGGAATGAAAGGTAATTGTCTAATTATTGCCAATCCTCTTAATTTTAAATGTGAATATTTAACCCAATCAGTAGTAGAATCTGGCTGGGATGGTAAATTATGGCAAGCTGAATTAATTTCCAAACAAGAAAAATTTAATCTGGCTTGGTTCACTCCCGCAGTTTGGAAATATCGGAAATTATTAAGTGAAGTATTGCTGGCTTCCTTTACTTTGCAATTATTGGGTTTAACTTCACCATTAATAACCCAAGTTATCATTGATAAAGTGATGGTGCAGGAGAGTTTAGCAACTCTCGATGTGATGGCGATCGCCCTCTTGTTAGTTGCTATATTTGAATCTATCCTGGGTATGCTGCGGCTATTTATCTTTACCCACACAGCACGGCGTTTAGATTTGAGTTTATCAGCCCAACTTTTTCGCCATTTAATGCGTTTACCTTTGGCTTATTTTGAGTCGAGGAGAGTGGGAGATACAGTCGCCAGAGTCCAGGAATTAGAACAAATTCGTCAATTTCTCACAGGTACAGCCTTAACAGTAATTCTCGATAGTATCTTTGCTGTTGTGTATTTGGCATTGATGTTTTATTACAACATTCCCCTGACTTTTGTCGCTTTAGCAGTGTTACCATTATTTGCGACTTTAACAATTGTCGCTACACCAATTTTAAGAAATTGGTTAAATGAAACCTTTAACCGCAGTGCTGACAGTCAATCATTTTTAGTAGAGACTATTACAGGTATTCATTCTGTAAAAGCCCATGCAGCCGAACCAGTAGCCAGAGAACGCTGGGAAGGTTTATTTGCACGGTTTATTAGAACTGGTTTTAAGGCTTCCACAACCTCAAACATTAGCAGTAATATTGGTGATTTTCTGACTAATTTTTCCACATTGTTAATCCTTTGGTTTGGGGCGAAATTAGTAATTGATCATCAACTTACAGTTGGTCAATTAATCGCTTTTCAAATGTTATCTGGGCGAGTCACTGGACCCTTATTAAGACTTGTGCAGTTGTGGCAAAATCTTCAACAAGTCCTACTTTCAGTAGATAGAATTGGTGATATTCTCAACGCCGCACCAGAAGCAGAAGCAGGTACAGGTTTAGTTTTACCACCCCTCAAAGGTGAAGTTAATTTTGATCAAGTTTTCTTCCGCTATAGTGCTAACACAGAACCTGTATTAAAAGGAATTTCTTTTGATATTAAACCAGGTCAATTTATAGGCATTGTTGGCCGCAGCGGTTCTGGAAAAAGTACCCTTTCCAAACTTTTGCAACGTCTTTATCAAATTGAATCGGGACGCATTTTAATTGATGGTTTCGATCTCAAAAGTTGTGATTTAGCATCTTTAAGACAACAAGTTGGTGTAGTTCTCCAAGAAGACTTTTTGTTTAATGGTTCTATCTTGGAAAACATCAGTCTAGGAAATCCAGATATTACCGCTGAACAAGTTGTAGAAGCTGCCAGATTAGCTGTAGCACACGATTTTATTAGTCAATTACCTTATGGTTACGAAAACAATGTTGGTGAAAGAGGTACAGCTTTATCTGGTGGACAAAGACAAAGAATAGCTTTAGCAAGGTTGTTTCTTTCTAGCGCACCAATTTTAATTTTAGATGAGGCTACTAGCGCCTTAGATAGTGAAACTGAACAACAAGTATTGCAAAATTTGCAAAAAGTTTCTGCTAACCGTACCGTGTTTTTAATTGCCCATCGTTTTGCACCTTTAAAACGTGCAGATTTAATATTAGTCATGGAAAAAGGTATCATTGCTGAACGGGGTACACACGCCAGTTTATTGCAACAAAAAGGCTTGTATTGGTCACTTTATCAAAGACAACAGGCTAATATTTAAGCAGGAGACCTTCATTGTCTCTAGATTCCTAGATCCCCGACTTCTTTAAGAAGTCGGGGATCTATTTTCTATTTTCTGTATCGAAAAAAGTGCCGTTGTATAAGACAAGTTTAAAAAATTTATTGAGTAGTACCACATTGGGACTTGGTGGTTTAGTCGCTAGTGGATTTGAATTAGGTTTATATAATTGGGTGATGATGGCTAAATTAACAGCGGATCGTGCGGGTTTATTAGCTTGTCAAAATATTAATATTGCTACAACTGCACTGATGAAACTTGCAGGTTTGCCTGAAGAATATTTAACAGATAATGTCATTGATGATTTTTTGATGCAATCTCGTGAATTTACATCCAGTAACTTAGATAGTTTGGATAAAGTCACAAAAATATTAAGCTATTCCGAAGCTAGACTTTCTTGGATAATCATGCGAACTGGAGAATTATTAAAATGGTATGATTCAGGTGAATATGATAATTTAATTCAAGGAAATGGAAATTTAGAAACACCAGAAAATACAGAATATCCGCAAGATCCAGAAGATAATAATCCAGAAGCAGAACATTGGAATTTTATATCTTTTTGGTAATAAAGCAGGGGAATGGAGAGATAAGGTATATTGTTGACCTGTTACCCTCCAAGACATAAATATTAAAATGAGGGATTGTGTTGATCATCCCAACATTTATCATTACGCCAAACTCTGCCAGTTGACTGACATTTTTCTTGGTCTTCAATACCAGGAATTGAGGTAGGGTGAATAGTGTTTAAGCTGGATGTAACATAAGAAATCATGAAAGAACCTATATAAAAACCGCAAAAGATGAAAGTTCCAAAAAAAAACGTAAAGCTGACACATTTAACAGCAGATACAACGGAAAAGTTACCTTGTTTACTAGATGGGGGAAAGCGCATATATTTTCTCGGTGTGGTGTTGATGGTAGATAACACCTGGGGAATATTTGGGCGCTGATTAATTCAACTTAGAGAATTTATTTATCGCAGAAAATTTTGGAGATTTCTGTTATCTGGTAACTCCATTAGGCTCTACTGGACTTAGTATACTAAACTAATAGTAGAAGGGAACAGGCAACAGGGAACAGGAAGAATGTCAAATATTAATCACTTTAGAATGTTCCAACCAATAAATGATCCAAAACTACTCATTGCGATCGCAACATCTGTTAGAGAGATTCATTCCGATGCGTTTCATTCCGAATTAAAATTGGGCATTTTTTTACTTGGAACACTCTTAAGGATTTAATAATTTGGCAAAAAGGGATGGATATTGCACCAAAGGTGCTATTTCCTCACTCAACTTTTTCCCAAAGATGAGCCATATATTATGGTACAACAAATCAGAATAATTGCTGTATCCATTCGGTGCTAATATAGCTTAAGGATATGGGCGACGATATAGAAGAGAATATATAAAACTTTAAACATAGCACAAAGTCCAGTTAATGAATTATAAACTCACCTAATTTTATCTAAGCGCGTCAGACTATGCTCATAAAAAGATATAGAAATGATTCTTAATTTATTATGCCTAGTAAAGCAGAATGATTATTAGTATTATTAAAAAACTAGAAAGTTAAAATTTTTTTCCTGTTCCCTATTCCCTTACCATAACGACAATTTTTAACGCTAACCTACTTATAACTTGCCATCGAGGTTAAAGATTTCTAAAATTTGTCGGCAAATCTGTTTGAGTTTTTCCTCAACAGTAGGGGAAGGTAAGGACTCACCCACAAAATTCCATTGGTCTACGGTTGAAAGTCGCCAAACTTGGCCACGATGGTCAAATCCTGAAACTTCAATACCAATAGCACGCCGAGATTTGTGGATAGGATCTTGATAAAAACGGATTTGAATTAAAATACTGCGACAGCGCCAAGATTTGCTGATTCCCGGAAAATGAAACCCGATATCTATAGAATCTGGATCTACTAATTCCCTGGTTTCTGGGTCATTATGCCAAGGTTTAAGATCCGATTTAGCATCAGGAAACTCTAATTTAAACAAATTAACTACGGTAGCAATTTTGCTGGTGAGTTCAAGATTTGTTGCTTGTTCAGCTGCATTCACGTTAAAACTCTCCTAATCTTGCATTGGCCTTTGAGGGATGGGAAAATCGAAAACCCGCTATCAGGCTGATTTTAATTAGTGTTTCAGCTTATCAAGAAGATCGCAAATTTAGCAACTGTGAATTATGATTTCCTCACATTTTCTGGAGTAATGATACTTGAAAAAATATGCAGATTGACCAGAAAATCTACCTTTTGACTGTATAGTCGCCAACTACTGGTAAATTTTAGGGAATTTTCTGTAAAAACTTTGCCGAACAGGAACGATAAATCACAGTAGCGATCTAAAATGACACTGTAAATCGGTAAACCAACAGCAAATTAATTTCCGTTTATGGTGCGTCAACGCTCTATTTTGTCCCTGATTCTCGTAATCTTAACCACATTCCTGATCAGTTGTGGTGGTCCTAGTGTCGCTACTGCACCTCCAACTTACACACCAGATCAACTGGCGAAAATTCAGGTATATGTTCCTGATATTCAGGTAGTGCGCGATCGCTCAAAAGAACTCAACAACCTGATTCAAAGCGGTGAATGGATTAAAGTGGGTAATTTTATTCATGGACCAATGACAGAAGCCAGATTAAATATGACTTATGTCATCCCTAACTTAGTACCCCAAGACCAACCTCAAGCTAGACAGATTACAAAGGATTTACTGACTCACTTGGTGAGAATTGACCAAGCTGCTAGTGCAGGTAACACCAATCTGGCTTTAAGTGCCTACAAAGACGTTTTTGTAGATGTTGACAAGTTCCTACAATTGATTCCAGAAAGCAGTCCTCAAGCTGAATCTTAGATTAGTCAGCGTTTCCTGAGTGGTGAATCTTGAGTCACAAAACGCTAGGGTAATGAAGTGATAGGGTGAAGAGGAAACTCTTTACTCTTCACCCCTCACTGTTCACAAAAGTCATGAATGTAGTAATTATCGGTTGTGGTGTAGTTGGGGCAGCGATCGCATATCAACTCAGCCAAGTTAAAGGTTTAAATATCACTGTTTTCGATAAAAACCAACCAGCACAAGGTTCAACAGCTGCTGCTCTCGGTGTTTTAATGGGCGTAATCAGCCATAAAATTAAGGGTAAAGCTTGGCAAATGCGCCAAGAAAGTATACAACGTTATGAAACTTTGATTCCTGAACTGGAAGGGATTACAGGGCGGAAAATCCCTTTTAACCGTCAGGGAATCGTCATGCTATTGTCGGAAAACTCAGAACACCCTTTAGAAAGTGGTGTGGAAGTGATGACAGAATGGGAACAATTGCGGGAAGTTCGCAAATCTCAAGGTTGGCAGTTAGCTGTGTGGGACAAGGAAAAACTTCAGGAATTCTGTCCTCAAATTAATCACCCTAATCTTATTGGTGCTGTTTATTCTCCTCAAGACCGTCAACTCAACCCCACAGCTTTAACTTTAGCTTTAGTCGATGCGGCTCAACGCAATGGCGTAAAATTTAAATTTGGCGTATCTGTCAAAAATAATCAAACTCCATCTTCTCAATTAATACAAATATCACCTACAGTTACTGAGCAACTTAAATCTATTGAAACTTCAGAAGGTACTATCAACGCAGATTGGTTTATTGTCGCTGCTGGCTTGGGTTCAACGTTACTGACTACACAATTAAACCACAAGGTGCATATTCGTCCAGTATTGGGACAGGCTTTATACTTAAGTTTAGGCCGGTTTTTAGGAAATCCTGAATTTCAACCCGTGGTTACTGGTAATGATGTCCATCTTGTACCTATGGGTAGCGGTGATTATTGGGTGGGGGCTACGGTAGAATTTCCCAATGATGAAGATGAGATATTTGCCAAGAAAGAATTACTGGAATCTTTGCGACAAGAAGCGATTGCATTGTGTCCAGATTTAGCAGCGGCTAAAGTTCTTCGCACCTGGTCTGGTTTACGTCCCCGTCCTGAAGGTAGACCAGCACCTGTTATTGATAAATTACCAGGTTTTAGCAATATTATCTTAGCTACTGGTCATTATCGCAATGGTGTTTTACTCGCACCTGCTACAGCTTCAGCCGTCCAAAAAATGATCGTTTCTCCATAGAGATTGACCAATTTAATAGGATGCCTGAAAAGTTTTGAGCGATTAAAAATCGCTACTACACAAGCAAAGTCCCTTATGGTGAATGCCTCCGGCACGCTACGCGTTAGCAAAGCTCCACGAAGTGGCACGCCAGTTCCCTATGGCGGGAAACCCGCCTACAGGGCTGGTCTCACCACCTGCGTGGACTAATGAAAAATCAAGGGTTTGAAACCCACGGAGGTGGGTTTTGTCTGTATAGCAGCGACTTCCAGTCGCTGAAAACAATTTACTTACTTACAACACCACCCGAAAACCCGATATCCTTAAACCACTCTCAGCTTCATTCCAACTGCGACTAGCACTGCGACAAAGTTCTGCACTGAAATTCCAAGCACCACCACGCAAAACCCGACGATGGATATCACCATCAACGTCCCAAATACTACCATCCATAGGTGCGCCATCATAATTATTATGCCAAGGGTCAGCACACCATTCCCAAACTAACCCGTGCATATCATACAAACCAAAGGCATTTGCTACATAAAAACTGCCTACATTTGTCGTTTCTTTGTAGAAGTTGCTTTTTGGTTCAACTGCATAAATATCACTACCACTACAATTAATTAATTCAGAAGTAATAGTTTCCCCAAAATGAAAAGAAGTCGTAGTTCCCGCACGACAAGCATATTCCCATTCTGCTTCACTAGGTAAACGATAATTTCTGCCTGTTTTCAGCGATAACCGCAAACAAAATTCTACTGCTTCATACCAAGAAATATTTTCTATTGGTAAATTTGCACCTTTAAATTTTGTAGGATTGAGATTTAAAGCTTGGGTAACTTGCGGTAAAGCTGCAACCGCTTTCCATTGTGATTGAGTAATCGGATATTTCCCCATAAAAAAAGGTGGGACTATAACTTTATGTTGAGGATGTTCATCAGCATTACCTTCAAGGTTTGGTGAACCCATCAAAAAACTACCACCAGGAATTGATACCATTTCTAAAGTAACGTTTTTATTTAATTCTTCAGCAAAGAATTTGCTGCTACGTCTATCACGGTTAATCTCTCTCCCTCCCGTATCTACAGTCACAACCTCAAAATTAAAACTTTCTAATGGGGGAATGGGAACAATGTTTTTGGGTATTGTTGATGTTGGTATTATTGGTGTTGCTTCTTGTTGAGGAATAGGGATGATTTGCAAGGCAACTGGTGGAGATATTTCAATTTTTAAATCATGCAAAACTTCCGCCGCTGACTGATATCTATCACGAGGAAAATGTTGCAGTAATTTATCTAAAATTTTATTTAACTCATCACTAATAATAATACCTTTTTTTTGTAAACGTTCTTCCCACAACCATTTTGCATTCATCGGATCATAAAGAACATCTTTTAGTCCATAAGTATGTTGCATTGGTAAATCTTGAGTTAATAACCGCACGCAAGTTACACCTAAAGCATATAAATCACTCGCATGACAAGCAAAACCTGCCATTTGTTCTGTTGGTGCATAACCTAAAGTATAAATAGCTGTTGCTTGTCTAGCAATACTTGTATGGGTAACTTGTTTTGCACCACCAAAGTCAATTAATACAGGTTTTTGATCTGCATTTCTTCTAATAATATTCTCTGGTTTGATATCCCGATGAATAACATTTTTTTGGTGGATAAAATCAAGAATAGGTAATAAATCTAATAGCAGTTGACGAATTTCTGTTTCATTATAAGCTTGTTCTTGTACTTCTTCTAGAAGAGTTTTACCAATAATAAATTCCTGCACTAAATACAAGCTAGAACCTTGTTCAAAGTAAGCTAGTAACCGGGGAATTTGGGAATGATTTTCTCCTAGTTCATATAATCTAAAAGCCTCTTCTTTGAAAAATTCTGCTGCTTTTGCACGTTGTCCTGTTCCCTGAACTTGAGGGAAAAATTGCTTAATAACGCAAGGTGCGTTGAGTCTGTCTACGTCTTCTGCTGCGTAAGTTTTGCTAAACCCACCTTCACCTAATAATCGCAAAACACGGTAACGGTTTCTGAGCATTTCACCAAATGTACCATGCCCACAAACAATGCAAAATTTACTGTAGTCAGGGTTGAATGGGTTTGAACAATTGGGATTTTGACAAATTTGCATGGCTGAGGAGAAGAGAGCATTTTGTCCAAAGTCAGCCCCAATTTTTAATCATTTATCAGTTATCAGTTATCAAAGCAATATTAATAAATAAGCGTATATATATGGGCGCACATATTTCCAATATAATATTACTGTTTGACCTTTGAAAATGTTTATTAGGAACTTTCGCGGAGCGCGTCGATAGCTTGCATGGTGACGCAGAAGCCATAGACATACCGCAAAGTACGCAAAGTGCGCGAAGTTAATATCTAAGGCTGATGACTGCGACGAATTTCTGTAATTTGGTCTGCTACATCCAATAGAGATTTCGGCATTTCTGGACCTGTGAGAATAATATCAACATGAGGAGGTCGTTTTGTCAGAAACTCTAAAACCTCAGCTTCTGGAATTAAGCCAAAGTTCATAGCTAAACTTAACTCATCTAAAACAACAAGAGAATATTTACCTTCAGATACTACTTGTTGTGTATATTTCCATAAGCTTTGTAAAGCTTGACTTTCAGTTTCATCTAGATGTGGTGTATCAATGCAACGTGGTAAATCACAGCGTATCCAATCTAAATTTTGCCCCATTTGGATAGGTTTGTCATGTCCTTGACGAATACCACCTTTGAGAAATTGCACTATTAATACTGGTGTACCTTGTCCCGCAATTCTCAGAGATTGGGAAATAACACTAGTAAAAAAGTTACGATGAGAACTAGTGAAAACTTGTACTAATCCATCGAGGGAATATGATAAACTGAGAGTCGAATTGATACTTGGGGTTTCTAATTGGGCAACCATAATGGCTAAAGTTAAAGAGTCAGAATAGATGAATTGGCTGTTATAGTAGTAATCGTAAATTTAAACTGTATAATTAGTTTGCTTTGTACTGCCAAGAGGGTATGTGTAAGATTAACATTATTTAGTCAAATACAAATACTAGATTGCTTTTTAGGTCAATAACCATAGTAATTTACATTTTGGTTTTTTGCAGAAAAGTTTTTGTAAAAATAAAAACAAAAATTTGCAGTTAGGTAATGATGAATTTGAGATGATGAGGAGTAAATTGCTGTGAAATTGGTGATTTTAGGAGGTTCAGGATCGGGAAAAAGCACTCAAGCACAAAGGCTCTGCAAATACTTTGAAATTCCTCTGATTTCGACGGGTGAGATTTTAAGGGAAGCCATATCTGGAGAAAATTCAGTGAATGGTTATAGTGAATTGTATGATTTAGTCCGCTATGCCCAACCTTATGTAGAAAAAGGGGAATTAGTCCCAGATGAGGTGATGATTGAATTTGTCAAATTGCGTCTCATTCAGCAGGATATTGATTGTGGTTGGATCTTAGAAGGCTATCCCCGTACTGCTTTTCAAGCAGAAGAATTAGATTTTTTGTTAGACAATTTAGAACAAAAGCTAGATCATGCTTTGTATCTGCAAGTACCAGAAGCAGTCATGGTTAGTCGTTCTTTAGGGCGATCGCTCCCAGATGATCAACCAGAAATTGTCCAGCGGCGTGTAGAGTTATTCTATGATCGCACTATCCCCATTTTAGAATATTATGACCGTCGTCGCCGTCTGTTAACTATCAATGGTGACGATTCACCAGAACAAGTACAGCACAATATTCTCAGTTTACTTGGTAATAGGTGACAGGTGACAGGTGACAGGTGACAGGTGACAGGTGACAGGTGACAGGTGACAGGTGACAGGTGACAGGTGACAGCGAATAAAGAAGTAAGAGTTGATTAATTTTTCCCAATCCCCAATCCCCAATCCCCAATCCCCAATCCCCAATCCCCAATCCCCAATCCCCAATCCCCAATCCCCATGTTTTTGGTAATCTAAAGGCAGAATGGTAAAATTTTGAGGCAATTCCAATGGCTTGGCAACGTCCCGACGGTCGAAACCCCGATGAACTTCGTCCACTGAGTTTTTATCCTCATTTTACCCGCTTTGCGCCTGGTTCGGTTTTGGCAAAATGCGGTGATACTCAGGTACTTTGTACTGTGAGTGTCACCGAGGGAGTACCCAGGTTTTTAACAGGTAGTGGCAAAGGTTGGTTAACAGCTGAATATCGGATGTTGCCATCTGCGACACAACAACGAAAGGAAAGGGAATTATTGAAATTATCGGGACGGACACAAGAAATTCAACGTTTAATTGGCCGCAGTTTAAGGGCAGCTTTAGATTTTGAGGTGTTGGGAGAACGGACGCTGACTGTAGATGCAGACGTGTTACAAGCAGATGCGGGAACGAGAACAACAGCCATTACAGGTGGTTTTGTGGCTTTAGCCCATGCTATTTCTCAATTATTGCAGCAAGGGGTATTAGAGCGATCGCCTTTGTGTAGACAAGTAGCAGGGGTATCCGTCGGCTTATTGGGGGGAGAAGCATTTTTGGATCTCAATTATATTGAAGACGTAGCCGCAACTGTAGATTTTAACGTGGTCATGAATCACAAACTGGAAATTATTGAAGTCCAGGGAACAGCCGAAGAAGGCAGTTTTAGCCGTCAGCAGCTGAATCAGTTATTAGATGTTGCCCAAAAAGGAATACAGGAATTATTGATTGCTCAACGGGATGGAATTGCAGACTGGAATGCCGTCTTTGCAGAAGACTAAGATGCAATATTTCCCGCCTGTGGTCACTTGTGTTGAATACTGACTTAATAATAAAGTAAGGACTAATGGCGGTAAACTTGCAACCAACAAGAAATTTAGAGCAATTGTGGATTGTCCGCTGTTTGTCCACAGTATTGCTTTTTGGTCAAATCTCGCTGCACATACTTCAAGGGAAAACTTATTACCGGAAGATTCTAGAACATACCGTGAAAGTTGGACCTGCGTCCCTCTCACCAGTTCTGTTAGTCAGTTGTTTTGCGGGCATGATTTTCACCATCCAAACAGCCAGAGAATTAGTCAGATTTGGGGCTGTTGAATCTGTGGGAGGTGCTTTTGCTTTGGCTTTTTGCAGAGAATTAGCACCTCTCTTGACTGCCAGTATTATTGCCGGACAAGTGGGTTCAGCATTTGCAGCAGAAATAGGAGCTATGCGAGTTACAGAACAGATTGACGCTCTTTATATGCTCAAAACCGATCCCATTGATTATCTCGTGCTGCCGAGAGTGATTGCTTGCTGTCTGATGATGCCAGTGATGATGATTTTGGCAGTAGTTATGGGCATCACAAGCGGAGCTTTTGCCGCATCATATTTTTATCAAGTGCAACCAGAGACATTTTTAGAGTCAGTCCGAGATTTTTTACTGCCTTCAGATGTGTTAATTATTTTGCTCAAAGGGTTGATTTTTGGACTGATAGTTGCAGTTAATGGCTGTAGTTGGGGACTCACTACCAAGGGAGGAGCTAAGGAAGTAGGAGAATCTGCGACAACGGCAGTTGTAACTACTTGGGTAGCAATTTTTATCATGGATTTTGTATTGGCGTTGCTACTGTTTGAAAAGCCTGTACTTTAACAGTTATCAGTTAACAGTTATCAGTTAACAGTTATCAGATAATAAACCAAGTTGCTAGTTATAACAGTGATCGGCAAGAAGAGTGTACAAAGGTACAAGGGAATAAACACCTCTGTCCTCCTATTTCCTGCTTCCTGCCTCCTGATGATGTTAAAAGTTTCAAAAGTTAAAAAGGGAAACTGTTAAAAGTTAGGTATTGTATTGCTGGAAGTCGGCTCTGTAATGATAAAGTCATGAACAAAACGGTTGAAATTTTACCGGATCTATCGGCGCTGGTAGCACGGGCGCTAGATGTGATCCTGTCCAAATTGGCAACTGCCATTCAGGAACGAGGGCAATTTACTATTGCCTTATCTGGTGGTAGCACACCTAAGCCATTGTACGAAGCAATAGGCTCTTTAGACCTACCTTGGGATAAAATTCATGTATTCTGGGGAGATGAGCGTTATGTACCATCAAACCACCCTGATAGCAATGAATTAATGGCTCGTGTTGCATGGTTAGATCGCGTAGCTATCCCGGCGACTAATATTCATGCCATACCCACTTTATCAGCCAATCCAACGGTAGATGCGGCTAAATATGAACAGCATCTGCAAGAATTTTTCCATTCTGCACCAGGAAATTTTCCCGCTTTGGATGTAGTTTTATTGGGAATGGGTGATGATGCCCACACAGCATCTTTATTTCCCCACACCGAAGCTCTGAATGTACGCGATCGCTTGATTACTGTGGGCAATAAAGATGGTAATCCTCGGATCACCTTCACTTACCCATTTATCAACGCTGCGCGTAGCGTAATTTTCGCAGTTGCTGGTGCTAATAAACGACCTGCTCTAGCACAAATTTTTGCACCCGTAGCTGATGATTTTACCTATCCATCTCGCTTGATTAAACCCCAAGGAGAATTGTTATGGCTGCTAGATGCAGCAGCAGGTTTAGAAGTTAAACCCTAAATCAGTTAACAGTTAACAGTTAACAAGTCATAGGTACAACTTACAACTGCTTACTAGTAATATATTTTACGATGACCTTGACAAAGGCTTAAATCCATGATCGTCTGCCCGAATTGCAATCATCCCAATCCAGACGGCGCTGTTCAGTGTGAAGCTTGCTACACGCCGTTACCAGCAACTACAAACTGTCCCAGTTGTGGGGCAACTGTGCAGACAGATGCTGCTTTTTGCGGACAGTGTGGCTATAACTTACACTCTAATGCGGCCGCAGCAGAAGCAACAGTAGTGGGAGAAGCAATGACTCCCAATATTCCTGTGGAAGTACCACCATTGGTCAGTCCTGACCCAATGTTAGAACTTTTACAACCAGATGCTTTAGGTCTCAACGCTCCTGCTAATCCTCCCGCTGCTTTCAACTTACCACCGACAGTAGTGGCAGCACCACAACCAATACCCGCACCAGTTCCACCTCCAGAAGCAGTAGTTCCACCTGCACCAATACCAGTTCCAGAACCTGCACCAGTTCTACCTCCAGAACCAGTAGCTCCACCTGCACCAATACCAGTTCCAGAACCTGCACCAGTAGCTCCACCTACACCAATACCAGTTCCAGAACCTGCACCAGTTCCACCTCCAGAACCAGTAGTTCCATTTACACCTGCGGTAGTAGCATCTAGAACTCAATTACAACAGGTGGTGGCGAGGTTATTCCACGTCCAGAGTAATCAAGAAATTGAATTACCGCAAAATCTCTCTGTGGTTCATATTGGTAAACCTAACGATCACATTCCTCCAGATATTGATGTGGCTGGATTTCCCAATTCAGAAATTGTCTCTCGGATTCATGCAGATATCCGTATTGAGGGAGATGCTCATTATATAGAAGATGTGGGTAGTTCTAACGGCACTTATATTAATAATTTGCCGCTATTACCAGGAAATAGACACCGCTTACGTCCAGGAGATCGTATCAGTCTGGGTAAGGGAGATTTGGTAACTTTCTTATTTCAACTCTCTTAGAGGAATAATTCGTAATTGATAATTCGTAATTCGTAATTAATAATGAGTAATTATAAAATACGAGTTACGGATTATATATTAAGGATATAACCAATGCGGGACAAGAAAGATTTTCAACCTTTTCTGACTCAAGAAGCCCCTCCAGAATTAGAACGGATGGGCTTAAATTGGCTTGTGGGGGCTGCGATCGCCACTGCTGTTTTGTGGCAATTCCCAACAGGTGATTATATTTTATACCCATTTACTATCTTGGCGACGTGGTTTCATGAAATGGGTCATGGCTTGATGGCGCTGATGTTAGGGGGAAATTTCCAGAAATTACAGATATTTAGTAATGGTTCTGGTGTTGCTAGTTATACTATGCGCTCCACATTTGCTCCGATTGGTCCAGCTTTAGTTGCAGCCGCAGGTCCAATGGGTCCACCTATTGCTGGTGCAGCTTTAATTCTCGCTTCCCGCAGTTTTAAAGCCGCTTCCCTGAGTTTGAAAATCTTGGGAGGCTTTTTGCTATTTTCTACATTAGTTTGGGTACGTTCTTGGTTTGGGTTGATAGCAATTCCCATCTTAGGTTTAATTATTTTAGTAATAGCTTTAAGAACTCCGCGCTGGGTACAGGGTTTTGCTGTTCAGTTTTTGGGTGTGCAAGCTTGTGTGAGTACGTACCATCAATTAAATTATCTTTTTAGTTATAGTGCTGGCTCTTTAGGACTTTCTGATACAGCACAAATGCAGAAATATTTACTGTTACCTTATTGGTTTTGGGGTGGGTTGATGGCTGTGGCTTCTTTAGTGATTTTAGTGCAGAGTCTGCGGGTTGCCTATCGTTCGCAATGATGGGTAATAAAAATCACAAAAGTTCATCTGCATACTCATTGTGATGATGATTTTCAGGAGCTAATTTCTCATGAATTAGAACAGTAATATCAACCAACTAAAGCCTTTTCTGGTTGATAGCGGATTTCATTGGCACAAGAACGACCTTGTTCAATGTCAGCGATATTAGCAAAAGTGGTATCGGCAATATTTCTTAAAGCCTCTTCTGTAAAGAAAGCTTGATGTCCCGTAATCAGGACATTAGGAAATGTGGTCAAGCGTTGGAAAACATCATCTTGAATGATTTCCCCAGATAAATCTTCAAAAAACAATTCTGATTCTTGTTCGTAAACATCTACACCGAGATAACCAATTTGACCGGACTTTAACCCCTCAATTACTGCTTGAGTATCAATCAACGCACCCCGACTAGTGTTAATAATCATCATACCCGGTTTCATTTGAGCGATCGCTTCACTATTAATCAAGTGATGAGTTTCCGGCATCAGGGGACAATGTAGAGAGATAATATCAGCATTGGCAAAAAGTTCTGGCAGTTCCACATACTTTCCACCTAGAGCTTCTAAATCTGGGTTGTGATAAACATCATAGGCCAGGAGATTACAGCCAAAACCTTTCATAATCTGTCCCAAGATCAGCCCGATTTTACCTGTACCAATAATTCCCACTGTGCGCTCATACAAGTTAAATCCTAATAGCCCATTCAGAGAAAAATTACCTTCCCGCACACGATTATAAGCGCGGTGAATTTTGCGATTTAGGCTTAAAATCAGTCCTACAGCGTGTTCTGCTACTCCATAGGGTGAGTAAGCTGGTACACGGACAACGGTAATTCCTAACTTGGCTGCGGTTGCTAAATCTACATGATTGAAACCTGCACAACGCAGAGCAATCAAACGAGTACCCCCAGCAGCGAGAATTTCCAAAGTCGAAGCATCAACTTGATCATGGACAAATGCACAAACACAGGGAAATCCAGCTGCTAAGATGGCGGTATCCCGATTCAGACGTGGTTCAAAAAATAGCAACTCATGTTGAATCGGAAAATTTGCAGCTTCTAAAAACTGCCTATCGTAAGTTTTTGTACTGAAAACTGCTACTTTCATCCAAAATTTCAGGTTATAAGCTGCTTGACACCTTTATAAACTACACCCTATATCCCAAACCCCACACCTTTCTTAATTATTTCCTTTGCACACAGAGCATCGTTATATCATCGAATTGTGGTGCATCAGCCACAAAAGCAAATAAATTAGTTTTGATAGAATTTAACAACTCACTAGCAGAAGTGGATGGTTGCTCCAAAATATCTCGCAGTCGCTTGTCTGTAAATAACTTACCTTCAGGGTTTTTGCCTTCTGTCACCCCGTCAGTATAGCCAATCAAAATATCACCAACTTCAAGTTGAATTTGCTGGATTTTAAATTTACTTCCAGGCATCATCCCTACCGCTGGACCAGTAGATTTAAGAGTATTCTTGACACCAGATTCGTTAAGAATAAATAGCGGTTCATGTCCACCATTAATATAAGTAAGTATCCCCGTTTCTGGATCTAGAACCCCAAAAAACATGGTAGCAAACATACTCATTTGCCAGTGATTTTGTGCAACATATTCATTAGTTCTAGAAACTGCTTGCAGGGCATTTAGATGAGCTAAATTTTTGGAGCCAGACTCACCAATCCAACCATCAGTTGGCTGATTTTCTTCTAGAATTTGACGAGCAAAGCCGCGCAATTGGGTTTCTGAAGAAAATACACGGATTAAACTCCGCATCAGAGCCATAAATAAAGCTGCTCCTACGCCCTTATCACATACATCCGCAATTACGAGTCCTACCTGTTGATTAGGAAGCTCAAAAGTGTCGTAGAAATCTCCAGCTACCTGACGGGCTGGATGAAAACAAGCAGCAATTTCCCAAGTAGGTAATTTAACTAATTCATAAGGGAGAAAATCAATCTGTATTTGTCGTCCCTTTTCTAATTCAGCATCAAGAGCTTTTGAATATTTATCAAGTTTTGAGTACAGACGAGCATTTTCCAAGACCAAGGCCATCTGGTCAGCAGTTAGCAACATCAGGTTGGCTATTTCTTGGGTAAAATGACCCGGTTGAGAGTGTAACAAAGTGATAATACCAAGTAATTCTTCACCCCTGATAATGGGAACAGCTAAGACAGAACGGACATTATAAGGCTGATTAGGCAAAGTGAGCCAACGATCATCATGCTCCGTATCTACAATTAATCCTAGTTGACGGTGACGGATTACCCAACCAGCTAAACCCTTATCTAATACATTACCGATCAGATTTTTGCGTTGTTCTGGCGTTACTTCTGCTCGTGATAAAATCGCATCTGCGACTTTTCCAGAAGTTTCCAGTAAAAACAGACTACCTTTTTCAGAGTTAGTTTGATCTGTGGCCACATCTAATGTAGTCTGTAAAGCGGCTTTTAGTACCTCCCCTTCAGTAGAGGATCGTGCCATTGATACTAATTTTTCTAGCAAATGACTTTGAGCCTTAAAAGCAGCCCCTTCATTTCTGAGTTCTGCGACTTCACGGCGGAGTGATTCTAGTTCTGTGTAATCTACAGCTTGAGTCTGATTGTTAAAATTCATATTCCCCCTAAGCAAATGATTCCCACCATCAATTTAAATTGAGTTGTACCAAAAATTAGATGCCTAAAACCTGTATATGTTATGTTTTTCAATTGCTTAACCTAGTTAAATTAGATTTATGGGGGCTGAATTAACTCAATATAGCTTAATAGCCTCAGTAAAAATCTATAAATCGCCTATTTACAATTTACAACGAAGATGTTGCGATTTCTATCTTCTATACGTTCATAGAAATATTTATCAACACCTTCCATTGCTAAGTATACACCGAGTCCACCCATGGATCGCTCTGCTAAAGGCTTGTTTAATTCTTCAGCTTCCACAGTTACCATTTCATAAGGATCATATCTAGCTCCTGTATCTTCAATACAAATAGTTAACGCTGATTCCTTCAAATTGCTAGATATGTCTAATTTACCTTCTAAACCTGCTTCTTCATAACCATGAAGAATTATATTGGTGGCAATTTCATCAACTGCTAGACGGAGTTTGTAAGTAGCTTTTTTATCCAAGCCGGCTGATTGGGCTGCTGTGATCACGTATTTAGCGATCGCTCCTAAAGAATCTAGTGTTCCCGATACGGTTAAAGTTTCCATAAACAGTTGTTGTTGTACACAGGGATAATCAGTTTGATTGAATATCTGCGTCTCAGAAATGCAGATAGGTAGCTTTTAAAATTTTTGTGTTACTTATGTTGTGTAGAAACCTGATTTTGTTTTATCTGTGTAGAGACGTTTGGCAAAAACATCTCTACAATTAAATTCATGTTTTACTTCAGCAATGACAAATTACTACACCTTTTCTATCTTTGCAGCGTCGTACTCATCTAGTAAGTAGACACTGTGATGGAAACCAGTTTTTGTAATTGTTTCCAAAACTGTATCTTTTTGAGCGCCTACCACATAAATATCCAATTTTCCCATCTGTTGTTTAGCGAAGATCAGCACCCGGAGTCCGGCACTGGCCATAAAATCTAAGTCTTGCATCATCAACACCAAACGTTTAGGATGTTGGGCAGCAGCCTCTTCTACCTTAGTCTTAAAAATTGATGCTGTACTTGCATCCAGTTCACCAGCTAAGGTAATTTTAGCGATATCATCACTTATTTCCAGAGTTACATCTAAAGCCATAATTTCCTGTGAGTATTTGAATTACAAAAAGTGGTTGAAGGTTAAAAACTGGCAAATTCAACTTTGCCAAACTCAAATTTATTTACCTACCAAAATGGCCACAGAGCGATCGCCCATCAACAATCCCGATTGATTTTCTAGCATCGGTTCACTACCAGGTTGCCAACTATCATGGGGTGTTGTAGCGCCAGTATTTGCAGAAATATGCCAATTCATGCCCACAGGCAAGCCAGGAATCTCAAACCACTGAGCTTCCCAGTGCATATTCATAGCCACGTAGATATAATTATCTTCCACAGTTCCCTGCTTGGCGTGTTTTCCACACAGCATAAAAGCCAGAGTTCGACTAGCATCAGACCAATCAGCAGCCCAAGCTCTTGTGCCATGCCAAGTGATATCTGCATAACCACTGCCCACATAATCACGGTTTTGGAAATGCCAGGGATTTCTCAATACTGGATGGGCATTACGGAAAGCAATACAGTGTTTAAAAAACTTAAACAAATCTGCATTAGTTTCCAACAGCTTCCAGTCTAACCAGTTCAAGTCATTATCATGGCAGTAAGTATTATTATTACCATACTGAGTGCGTCCCACCTCATCACCCATGAGAATCATTGGTACACCCTGACTCACCATCAACATAGCCAGGGCATTTTTAATTTGCCGACGGCGTAAAGCATTGATACCTGGATTATCTGTTGGACCTTCCCAACCACAGTTCCAACTATCATTATCATTAGTGCCATCGTTATTATTTTCACCATTAGCCTCATTATGTTTCCCGTTATAGGAAAACAGATCCATCATGGTAAAACCATCGTGTGCCGTAATGAAATTAATTGATGTTGCGGGAGCGCGGCCAGACCAAGCATATAAATCAGGAGAGCCTTGCAAACGTTGAGCAGCATCCCCAACCGTACCATCTCCTTTTAAGAACTTACGAATCCCATCACGGTACTTACCATTCCATTCTGCCCAACGGCCATAAGCCGGGAAAGAACCGACTTGGTATAAACCGCCAGCATCCCAAGCTTCAGCAATCAGTTTACACTTAGCCAAAATCGGATCAAAGGCCAAAGATTCCAGCAGAGGAGGATTTGCTAAAGGTGCGCCCCAAGGATCACGACCTAAAATAGCTGCCAAGTCAAACCGGAAGCCATCAATATGATATTCTGAAGCCCAGTAACGCAGACAATCTAAAACTATCCCCCTGACAATGGGGTTATTGCAGTTAAGAGTATTCCCAGTACCGCTAAAGTTGTAATAATATCCTTCTGGGGTGAGCATATAATAGGTCTTATTGTCAATCCCCCGAAAAGAAATTGTTGGACCATGCTCATTACCTTCGGCAGTGTGGTTAAAAACTACATCGAGAATTACCTCAATCCCGTTTTTATGTAATTCCTTAACCAGTGCTTTTAGCTCATCCACCTGCATCCCAAACTTGCCTGTAGCCGCATAACCAGCCTTGGGAGCAAAAAAACCGACGGTACTGTAACCCCAGTAATTGTAGAGAGTTTCCCCAGTTTGGGGATTAGGACGGCTATTTTCAAACTCATCAAACTCATAAATAGGCATCAACTCTACAGCATTGACACCCAACTCTTTCAGGTAAGGAATTTTATCCCGGATACCTGCAAAAGTACCCAGATGTTTTTCTTTCACACCAGAGGAGGGATGACGGGTAAAACTGCGGACGTGCATCTCATAAATAACCTGATCTTCTGGGGGAATTTCCAAAGGACGGTCATTTTCCCAGTCAAAATCATCAAAAGCAATTCTAGCCCGATGATGATAAATATCATTCCAGTCAGGAGTTACACCCCAAACATCCCGACCACCAATAATTTTGGCGTAGGGGTCCATCAAAACTTTGCTGCTGTCAAACCAATGACCTTGCTGGAAATTATTTGGACCATCCATACGATAGCCATATTCCAGATTTTCATAATCCAAGTCAAAAACGGTCATGCAATAAACATTACCAATGCGAAACTCTTCAGGAAAAGGAATTTCTGCTAAAGGTTGTTTAGCGTGCTTTTCAAACAGGACTAAAGTGCAAGATTTGGCGTAACTCGAAAAAACAGAGAAGTTAACTCCTCCGGGAACTAGGGTTGCACCAAACGGAAATGGTTTTCCGTTGCGTAATTTAAACCCTTCGTAAGTATGCGTTGGATGAATATCAATTCTTTCCATTAAACTATTCCTGATTTCAGGACTTCTAATCCTGCTTCTTGATTCTCGCTAGTCTTAAAAAAGTCAATAAATCCAGTTACTGTCATTGTGTCGGTAACATCTTCACTCAAACCCACCAGTAGCAGTTGGACTTTTTGGGCATCTGTTTTATGATAGAGACTTTTTAACATCCGTAAACCTGCACTGGACATATATTCTACCCCTATCATATCGAGCAGAATTTTACTGCCGGGTGTAACTAAAGGTAAAACTTCTTTTGTTACCGATGATGCTGTACTGGCATCTATATCACCTTTCAAAACAACTATGTTTATGTCTTCAATCGTTGTGATATTAATCTCAATTTTAGTTTCTTCCATGTTGCTAACTTCTGGTAGATTTGCATTTAGATATGGGGAAGAAGTAAGGGGAGTGTTTTATCCCCCTTTTTCTTCCTGCTATATATAGTTACACAGGTACAATCTGTACTTTCACTTTTACCCGTTCGTTAGTTTTGGGTAAAGTGACGGTTAAAGCTTCTGCATCGAAATTGCTGTAAGGTTCGCCGTCGATTTCACACTTGCCAATTTTCACACTTCCAGGAGGTAAAATATCTGGTGATACTCGGAGAATATTGTCAGGGAATCCACCGGGAATGGGTTTAAAGTAGAAGTCCATTGGTTGTTTGGTAATTAGCAGATTTGTATAAACTGCTGCTAAATAGCATAGTTCAAAGGAGTGATAACCACTCATGGAGTGAGAACCTTTACCCCGTTCGTTACCTCCAGAGAGATAAGGAATACCGTTAGCGAGAACGTTAAAGTAAACCCCACCTTCTTCTAAATCTAAGAACCAAGCGTTATAAAATGCTGCTGATTCCCGTGCTAACCGGTGATATTCTTTATTTTCCAGAATACCTGCGAGAATCTGATAGGCTAAAATTGCTTGTTCTTGTTGCCACCAAGCTTTGCGATCGTGCCAAACAAAACGGTAATGCTCTTCACCTTCAGCTAAAGTACGTTCTACAACGTCGTACCAACCACCACGTTGTTGATCACTACCCACATCTGGCATCATATCAGCAATTTTTTGAGCGAGATTGACATAGCCATCTTTAGCTTTGAGGCTTTGCATCCGCATCAAGTTCCAGGCAATTTTCAGGTTGTGACCGACTACGGCGCGGTTTTGTTGCCAACCCCAAGTTGTATCATGAGACCAGTCTTGGAAGAATCTTTCCTGTACAAATGGGCTGTTTTCGTAGTCAGGGAAACGCTTTTCGATGGTGTCGAAGGTATACTCCAGCATATCTGCATATTCTTGTTTACCTGTTGCTAACCACAGGTTAATCAGGTAAGCTGGGGCATGATCACCGACAGAGTTCCAGTTTTTTGTTCCCTTATTATGTCCTAATGAATCGCTGAGAGGATCTAAAGTTAAGGGATCGATGTGGGAGAAATATCCACCATGTTCGCCTTTATCGAGGAAAAACTCGTTAAAAAGCTTAATTGTTTTCTCGGTGTCATCCATAATTCGGGGATCACCGGTACAACGATAGGTTTGAATGGGACCTGCTAGAGCGTAAATTTGTTCATAAGCAGGGATAGCGTAATAATCATCCCCAAATTCGGAAGCAAAGATTTTATCTTCTTTTTCTCCCTTTACATCAATACCGTGATACCAGTAGACAATTCCTTCGTCTGAGTCTACAAACCTCATGTGTTCCCGCAGGTACTCAGTTCCATTTTCAGCGGCTTTGAGGAAACTATCATTCCCCGTCATCAAGAAAGCAGTAGCAAAACCATAAACTAGACGGGAAATAGTATCGGTTTCTTGGCGGAAATTGGTGGTTGATTGTACACCACTCAGATTTAAAGTAGTGCGATACCTGCGGTAGTCGTAGTCACCATCACCAAATTGAGCTTTGAGGTAAAATTTGCCTAAAGCATTGACCTGTTTTACCCACCAATCTTGTTTCTCGAAAACGTAATCTGTTTTCTGACGACCAGCAAAAACTATCTGTTTAGCATCGAAGATATCTTTATCTGGATAAAATACCCCATAGGTAAATAAATACCTTCCGGGTAATAACATGGCTCTCATGCTGGCGGTTGCATCAGGATAGCCTTCGTCAAAGTTTTGAATTAACTTAGCAAAGGCCATGGGACTAATTTTAATTTGGAACTCTCTGCCATCAGAAGTTTGCAGTCCAAATGTGTCGCTATTACCGTCATACTCGGTAACGTATCCAGCGATGAGATCAGAAAAGGTAAAATCTACTTTTGTGGTCATAAGATTTCCTAGTTTTGATAAGAATTGATTAGGTTAAATTATGGATAAACAGAGCTAATTTTTCTCAATTTCTTTGACAAAAGTTTCCATGAATTGGTCTACCATGCCGGGATGTTTGCCTGTAATCAGATTACCATCAATGACTAAATCAGCAGTGATATCACCTTCATAAATTACATCTGCCCCGGCATTTTCTACATCACAGATGATATTATGAGCGCAGGTTACTTTTTTACCTTTGATTAAGTCTGGGTCTGCACAGAATAACCACAAGCTATGGCAAATTGTCCCTAATTTCACATTACCTTCGGCTACTGCATTTCGCAGAAAAACAACTGCGGGAGCTTGGTTTTTCTCACCTTTTTTGACATTGACTTGATATCTGAGCCTATCCATTGCATAAGCTCCAATACAAATAATGCCTTTGTAGTCACTGGGTTTGATATCTTTAACTTCTGTGCTGACAGTGACATGATATTCTACTTGATCATTTTCGGGGTTTGAACCAAAGTGTAATTCTTTGTTTCCCCATAAATGAGAAATATATTCTACTTCATAACCTTGTTCGGGGAAATATTCATTAAAACGGCGGAATTCTGTGCCGTCAAAATGTTCTTCAATTAGTACGCCAATTTTGCCTTTGTTTTCAGTTGCCATTCTTTATTTTTCACTCCTTACTAAACTAATCTATGTTGTGATGTCTAGGACAGAGAAAGTATCAGTCACTGTTCATGAGATCAAAATTCACAGTTTTTTCCCTAGAGCTTTTTACATAATTTGTTGTTTTTATGTAAATACTGGGGATATATCCATGTAAATTCGCATGTCTTGAACCATATCTCCTTCCATAGAAAATACGTTGCAGCAGGGAAGGTTAAACATTTTATTGTCGTGACGAGTATAGCTTACTTCCATCTCCACAATGATAGTTTCCCCACTTTCCCAGATACTGATAATGTTGTGTTTTATAGATTGGAAATTCTGTAAAAAACCAGCCGATGATTCTTTGATGGCTTGTTTGCCGACTACCATAGGCAAGTTACCGAATTTGTAGACAACATTATCGGTACATAGTTGGAGAGATTTTGCTATATTCATCTCATCGCTGGCAGCTAGAATCTGCTTGATAATTCCTGCTCGAACACCTGGAAACATTTCTAAGGTTGAGCTTTTAGAGGTAAAGGTTTCTGTTTGAGGATTTTGTTGTTCTGGCATATTTTTAAGCAATGTCATTTTTTTTTGAAGTCTTCTGCCAATTGATTAAGAATATCTACTTTCGTTGCTGATTAAATACTTTGATCACAAGGGCTGAATTTTTCTCTATTTTCTATCTTCTTTAATTTTCTGCCTTGATTTCACATCCTCTGTAATGTAAATTACGCCATGACAAATAATCAATTGATGGTTAATTTGTACAAAGTCTAATTTATTATTTGTTTTGGCGACTAGAAGTCGCGGCTACACAGACAAAACCCATCTTCATGGGTTTGAAACCCTTAATTTTTCGTTAGTCCACGCAGGGGGACTTTGTTTGTGTAGTAGCGACTTCTAGTCGCTGGAAACTTTTCAAACACCCTCTTAGCGATATGTCCTGGGACTATGCTGTCTTGGGATTTTTTCATCCATCCAAAGTTCCGATTGGTCTGGGTAAACCCGCCATTCACAAACCTTGTTATCGTCGTTGAATCTGATAATATCGGTGCAAGGGAAGGTTACGGGCTTTCTATCGCTGCGACGAATATATCTAGCTTCCATTTGGATGATCACTACATTTGGTAGATCCCAAGTTCCTCGAAAGGTAAATGGTAATTGGGGTTCAGCAATGGAATACAACCATTTTAAATAGTTAGCGATCGCTTGCCATCCTCTACCTTCCTGTGAAGAACCAACTTTGAATAGAACATCATCAGTAAAGAAAGTTTTAAAGTAATCCCAATTAAATTCCCCTCCTGCTTGTTCCATTTCCATGACAAGAGCGATTTTATCAACCTTTGTAGCTATCATGTTTTTCTTCCTGTATTTGAACTAATTAATCAACAAGTTTGGGATGGGATTGGGTTTTTACCTGATGTCTAGACTGGTTATGTTTAGAAGTAAAAGTTGCCACCATCTCCTATCTGAGAACTGTTTAATTAAAAGCCTCAGAGCTTATTTTGCTTGGCCTTTGAGTGACTCCATCCACAGTTCAGATTGGTCTGGGTAAACCCGCCATTCATAAATCTTGTTATTTTCATTAAATTTGAGAATGTCAGTACAGGGAAAGGAAATTGGTTTACCATCAATGCGACGAATGTATTTAGCATCCATTTCAATAATCACTACCCCTGGTAAATCCCATGTTCCTCGGAAATCAAAAGGTAATTGGGGTTCAGCTATGGAATAAAACCAAGTTAAATAGTCAGCTATTACCTTCCAACCATGACCTTCTTCAGAAGCACCAACTCGGAACGTAATATCGTCAGTAAAATAAGTCTGAAACTTATCCCAATCAAACGATCCTCCGGCTGTTTCCATTTCTATACATAAAGCTATTTTGTCAACCGATGCTATCGGCCATTTTGGTCCAGCAATAGCCCATTTTGGCACATACCCTTGGTTGATTCTCTCCTGAGCTTCAGGATGTTCAGCAAAATGCTTTTTCATCGTCCCAGGAGCTATCATTTCCTTACCTTGGCTGATGGATAGCACAGACGCAGATTTGGGAACAGGAATTTTTGGATCAAATACAGGATTTACATCCATAAAAATTCGCAATTCACTGAACTTATCTCCCTCAACACGGAAGATGTCACAACAAGGAAGCGAGATCATCGAGCCATCTTTGCGCCAGTATGCTACATCCATTTCCACGAACACTACGTCTCCGGCTTCCCAGATCATCTTAATTTCGTGGTAAACAGCATCAATTTGACTGAAGAAGGCATCGGCTGATTTTTTGATTGATTCTTTATCCAAACAGACATCGAAATTACCGAACTGATACACTGGTGTATCGGTGAAAAAGGTAATGAAACCTTCTGAATCAAAGGCTTCTCCTCTAGAAAACAAGCGTTTGACTAGGTCTGTATTTGTTCCTGGAAATTTACTTTGCATAAAGTTTCTCCTGTTTGTGATTGCTACTATTGTTTGTGCTTCTTGCTGTTCAGCAACTTCTTTGGCGCTGAGTACAGCTTTCTGCACTGCTGTGTAGAGCCTTTCTTGAATGGTGTTAGCTATCTTGCGGCCTTCTTCATTCACAGGCTCCCAGTTCAGGGTATAGGTAATAGTGAGAGGAGTGTTTGTTGTGGGTCGCACAACTTGATTAACTATCTGACCTTGAAATAGAGGATTATCTACCAAGGTATGTGTTATTGAGCCTAATGTTTTGTTGATAGTAATTCTTTCTTTGATGATCATGCCCAGGGCATTCATTTGACGCAGCATTCCATCGCTATATCTCTCCAGAATTTTAGGAGTTTGAGCTTCAGGGTTGTAACGTGATGTATTTTCAATTTTGTCTAACACCACATTCCAAACATTTTCCCAATCAGCATTTACAGGAATGCTAAATGTAAAAGATATGGCGTTTTTGCCGGTCTGTTGATGAGCTAATTTACCATTGTGAACTTGATCAGATTTCCCATTTCCTTGAATGTGATTGCTAATTTTAGCTTCTGGAAAGGTGAAGTTAGTTCCATTAGCTTGGTTATATTCTGCCATTCCTTGTTGGAAGCTGGTTTTAACTTTCCGGGTAACTTGGTTAAATTCCAATTGTTCCCCATTTGGTCCTTTGCAGTAGAACAAAGACCAGCCTTCCATTGGGTCGTGACTCCAGTCTATTTCTGGTTCTCCTGCGGCTAAATCTTCTGGTTCATTCCAAAATTTAAAGGAATTATATCTTTGCGCTACTGCTCTTCTTTCAGCTTCAGATTTGACGTGGACAACTCGGTTACAAATAACGTTTGTCATCCCTCTTTTATGACATTCTGTTTCCAACATATTGGCAAAAACATTTAAGTCAACGCCTTCTTTAACGTTGAAAGAAATGTGCATGGCATTGACATTACCAATGTGGGAAGGAATGCTAGGAACTGAAGTATGAGAGGCATGAGGTTTACCCGCTTCTCGGAAGTAGATTAGCTCTACAGCGGTGTTGCCAAAGGAAATAAACTTAACATCTAATGCGTCTTCTTGGGTGCTTCTGAGATGGGGAATAGCTAGGTTTTTTGGATCTATACCTTTAGCGATCGCATCCAATTCTTCTTGTTGAAAAAGAGTATTTTGAATGACATCACCGACTAACTCATTTTCACCAACAACTAATTTTCCTCCCAACACTTCTGTGTAAAATTCAAGGGATTGATTCATGTCATAAACTGTGACACCGACGTGTTGAACGCCTTGCAACAAATGTCCTAAACCAGAAGTAGTTAAGGCGCTATTTTTTAGATCAGTTTGACTATTGTTGATTAAACCCTTACCGTTGGTTTGACCACCAACCATTAAGGACACAATATCATTTTGGATCTGATTGGTAGCACCAATGTTATTAATCAATTCTGCCACCTTGGCACTCCGTTGGCCAGCCAAAGTCAGTTGACTATCGTAAACAAAGGTATAAGTTGTTTTTTCGGGAAATGGTTGAATTTGTTTAATATATTTAGCTGCGTCTTTTATGGCTGCTAAATATTCGGAAGATGCGAAAAATTTCTCTCTTTCCAAATGATTAGCAAAGGCAATTTCATAAGCTGCATGATATTGCTTTTCTGCTGGTTCATAATGACCAACTCCTGCTGCATCAGGTCGAGAATTATCTACTTCTTCAAATAAGTGTAATCGGAATTTAAGCAGAGAATCACTACTGCTAACTAAAGGAGCAAAGGTTTCTTTAAGATAACGGTGAAAAGCTTCTGTAGTTGCGCTATGAGCTTTTTTCACCATGACGTGAAATTTAATTACCCCTGTTTCGCCGTTGGGATTTCCTGTGGGAATTCTATCGACATAAGTGATGGAATTACCAGGACTGCTGTTGTAACCGATGGCTTTGCGGAACAAGTTGTGTTCATCATCCATCAAAATAGCAGAGGCTGTGAACCATGTCTGACGATCTGCATCACTGGCAAATGTTAACTCGGCGATACCATCAAAGTTATCTTCTGAGTCGGTTGTGTAGTCTAAGCCAGGAATTTGCGGACAAAACCCACCTTGGTTATGATTTACCCGAAATTGCCAATATTGATGTTGACCTGGTAATCTGGCGCAAACTGGACCGTGTACGTTTTTCCAATATTTATCGAAAAGTTCTTCTGATATTCCTTGTCTTTTCCACAGGAGTACATAAAAGGCTACTTTTCCTTTTTGATCCCGTGCTGAATAATCAGTTTTGATTGCCTTTTTGCTTTCTACAAGCATTGCTGCTGTCCTTGATGTGGGATGTAAATCATCAACAATTAAATTGAGGGTAGCAAAGCAAGCTGCAACTTTATTAAATCCTGCGTAAACACAGAGAAATAACATTAGCTCTTCAATTTCTGCTAGGGTTGCACCTTGCTGGAGCGCCATTTTTACATGAGCAGCGAAGGGATTACCAGGACCTCTATGATCTTGATTAACAACATCAATGGCGATGGTAATCAGAGCCTTAGTTTTTTGGTCAATTAACGGTAAACCCCAAGCTTCACCTGCTACCCGAATGACAAAATCACCAAACTTAGGATTGATTTGTTTTAGACCTTTTTGCAGTTCAAGGTCATCCAAAACTGCGTTTTTGTACACTCGCTCCTGTTGCATTTTAAGCAGTGGTGATCAATGTCAATAATTCCTGTGCAGCAAAAACATCACGATAGAAAGTTAATTGTTCAGTTTTCAAATAGCAAGCACCACGATGGCCACGACGCACCCAAGTGACATTTCCTTTAGCCAGAGTTTCGTTGGTTTCATCATCCACACACTTCCATTCAAAGTAAGTATGTTCACCAAAAAACATGACAATTGGCCAGCACATTGTCACTCCTGGTTGAGCAATTAAAGCCCACCAATGTTTTTCTCTTTCTTTTTGTTGTTCTAAACCTTGGTATGGTCCATCCTGACAGAAATAAACCAGATCATCACGATATTCTCCAGTTAAAATATCGCCTCTTCCTTGTCTTAAGGCTTCGCAATGGGTAGGCCACCAATCTCTGTTTTCTTGCTCAATTTGTGCCAGGGTATAGTAAGGACCAATTTCTGGGAGTTTTGGTTCTTTCATGGACACAATTCTTTCTGCATCTTCGATCAGTTTTTTGGCTACGTAAGGAGTAACTAAACCCGGACGAGAATAATCAGCGGCTAAACCAGCATAGTAATTAGTGCGTTTTTTTGTTGCTTTTGGTTGGCTTTGTCCGTTTTGGGAAGAGGAAAATCCGTTGGTTTGTTGATTGTAAAGAGTTTGATTTAACATGAGAGATTCTATATCTTCTTGAAGTTGATTAACTGCGCCTATTTCGGTGATCAATTCTGCGACTGAGGAACTACGTTGACCAGCCAAAGTCATCTGACCATCGTAAACAAAGGTATAAGCTGTTCTTTCGGGAAATGGTTGAATTTGTTTAATATATTTAGCTGCGTCTTTTATGGCTGCTAAATATTCGGAAGATGCGAAAAATTTCTCTCTTTCCAAATGATTAGCAAAGGCAATTTCATAAGCTGCATGATATTGCTTTTCTGCTGGTTCATAATGACCAACTCCTGCTGCATCAGGTCGAGAATTATCTACTTCTTCAAATAAGTGTAATCGGAATTTAAGCAGAGAATCACTACTGCTAACTAAAGGAGCAAAGGTTTCTTTAAGATAACGGTGAAAAGCTTCTGTAGTTGCGCTATGAGCTTTTTTCACCATGACGTGAAATTTAATTACCCCTGTTTCACCGTTGGGATTTCCTGTGGGAATTCTATCGACATAAGTGATGGAATTACCAGGACTGCTGTTGTAACCGATGGCTTTACGAAATAAGTTGTGTTCATCATCCATTAGAATGGCTGAAGCTGTGAACCATGTCTGACGATCTGCTTCACTTGCAAATGTTAACTCGGCGATACCATCAAAGTTATCTTCTGAGTCGGTTCTATAGTCTAAACCTGGTATTTGTGGACAGAAGCCGCTTTCATTATGCGCTACATGAAATTGCCAGTATTGATATTGTCCTGGTAATCTGGCGCAAACTGGTCCGTGTACGTCTCTCCAATAGTCATCAAAAAGTTCTAGAGAGATGCCTTGTCTCTTCCACAGGAGTACATAAAAGGCTACTTTTCCTTGTTGATCCCGTGCTGAATAATCAGTTTTGATTGCGTTATTGATTGCTGCAAGCATTATTGCTGTCCTTTGCCACCACTACTGAAATTTTTGTTGATGTCATTTTGATGAGAATCAAGAATGAAACTTGAGAAAAATCAAGATTTTAAATCAAGACTTTTAAATCAAGCGATCGCCTATCTTTTCACGGATAAATTTTTACTATCTACATAGAGATAGCAGGTTTAAAAATTATTCAGTGACAAGCTTGAGCTTGTTTAATGTAATTGTTTCAAAATTACAATAAGTTGGTTTAACTGCTGCTTGATGTCAATATTTATGATTTTTATATTAACTCTTGCATTTGTAGACAACTTATGCTTATTACTTAAAAAAAGTGAGTTGATTTTTCCTCAAATAACCTTATCTCCGTCTTTCAGTAATTTTACTTTACTCAGCTACAAATCGAGATTGATGGATTCCAGAATTACACCGAAAAATTATTTGCCCATGATTTCGTTTAAAGCACCAAAACAACCTGCGACTTTATTAAATCCTGCGTAGGCGCAAAGGAACAACAATAGCTCTTCGATTTCTTCAGGAGTTGCTCCCTGTTTGAGAGCCATACTGACGTGAGCGCCAAAGGGGCTTCCAGGTCCTGCTTGTCCTTGGTTAACTACATCTACAGCAATGGTAATTAGAGCTTTAGTTTTTTGGTCAATTAATGGCAGTCCCCAAGCTTCACCTGCTACTCGCGTGACAAAATCACCAAATTTGGGATTTATCTGTTTTAAAGCCTCTTGAAGTTCTAAATCATCTAAAACGGCATTTTCATACTTCATAGCTTGATTTTTCCTTCATTATCTTGGTATTTAACAACCATGCAAAAATTGGTAGTCAAAGGGAGTAAAATTTAGCCTTCTTTTAGTCAGAAATCAAGATTTGTTAGCCCCCCATCAGGATTTCTACTAGATTTTGAATTCTATTTTCAACTCGGGTTAACCTAGCCTCTAGCAAATATACAGCATAAAACCAAAATATTATAATTTTTTTGCTTCTAGCTGTATGTATATTTACTACCATAGATTGGCATTAAGCTGTTAGAGTTAACCAGGATTTTAATAACTTTTTACATAGAACAAATATTAAGTTTAAATTAATGAAAACTAATACACGTATTAAGTAGTTAATGTCAATAAGTAAAAAGTAAGAATAAGCTAATTTAAGCCATAAATTAAGATTAATTGTCATATTAAACGGGAAATTTACTATAGCTCCCCGACTTCTCGAAGAAGTCGGAGATACTGAATCAGCAAGTAGCTAAAAACTGAATGTTGTTCTCACTCCACCAATGACAATATCTTCGTTATCTGCATCCTGGTTAGGTGCTGTAATCCAGATCACAGAAGGCGTAATGGAGAGATTGTTGGTAATTTGATGCCTGTAATATGCTTCTAGATGTAATGATGTATCTTTTTTAAATTGCTGATAAGGTAGGTTACTTCTCACATCTGTTAGAGTAGGTTCCATCCCTACAATTAACCCCCCCTGATTTCCTTGTTTAAACAAATCGGGAAAAGCGGCTTGCACTGAGTAAGTCCAGATATCAGCATCACCTTTACCAATTAGCCTAGCTTGGATTAAATTTGCCCAACCACCAATTAGCACCTTGGGAGTGATGGCGAAGTATCCACCAACCTGATAAGAATTGGTAATCACGGCAGAAGCTTCAGCAAATAACACACCCTCATCATCAAACCGATTGGCTAAGGCAGTACCAACAAAACCATTCCCTCTAAAAGTTTGACCATTATTAAAGCCAAAATTACCAGGACCAAAGTAGCCATGCTGGTATAAAAGTTGTAAAAACAGTCCAGGATTGGGATTATAGTTAATCTGTCCAGCAGCTACATAATCTCCATTAAAGAAACCGCCGGCGTTAGAATCATTGGCAAAAGTTGATAAGTACGTCAAAGTTAGCACTGTCGAGTCTACGATTTTGTAACTAGCAGAAACGCCTGTTCCAGCCCCGACGAGATAAATAGGAGGTGCTTCAGCAAAGGAGCTTGTTGGACCACTACCAATGCGATAATATGGAGCAAATTTCGTCAGTAAAACAGGACTAAAACGATAGCGATTAGCAGCAACAACATCTATAACTAGATTCTCCCCAATGGGAAATTGATATTCCAAACCGATGATTCTGGCGTTATTCTCAGTATCACCTGAACCTGTGGTATCGCTTGAACCTTCTCTGGTAGGACCTACATTTATGCCATTGTTGTTTGTAGTTAAGTTAGGAAATGCACTGTTGGTAGCACCAATGGCGGTAAGCAGCAAATCCTTACCTGTGAAGCTAGTCAGTAACCCCAGGAAGAGGTTGTATTGCATATTAGCTTGAGGATTGCCATCACCGGAGAAATAGGCATTATTTTGAACTCTTAAATTACCGAAGAGTTTGGTGGTGGTAGAAAATTGATTTTCCCCTATTTCCGTGGTTTTAGCTTCTAAGGTATCAACACGACCACGCAGAGTTGCTAGTTCGGCGGAGAAATCTTGTTCTAACCGCTGCAAAGCAAGTAAATCTGGCTGGGTGATAATATCCTTGGTAGCTGTAGCAATTAATTCGTTGATTCGGTCTAAACAAGCATTTAAACCTGCGGCAAATTCATAACGATTGATGGCACGGTTTCCCCGGAATGTGCCATTGGGATAACCTGCAATACAGCCATAGCGTTCAACTAGGGATTGTAAAGCACCAAAAGCCCAGTCTGTGGGTTGGACATCAGAAAACTGAGCGACAGTATTAACTTGCGCCATGGGATTGCTTTCTCTGTCCTCTTGATGGCCTTCGTGACTGAAATGATGAAGGGGCAAATCAGAAAGCGTTGTTATGGGTGTTGATAATGTTTGGTCAATTTCTTGGTTGGATAGTATTTCTGGATCTATGACCGATGGAGAAGATGTCTGATAGACTGGTTGAGCGATCGCAGGTGTGAAAGCAGAAACTACGATTTGGGAAACTAAAATTATCAGACTCGCTCTCCAACTGGAAAAGTAGTGGTGTTGCATATTCAATATCAATTAATTAATTGCCTTGTGTTTTTGATTATTAGCTATGTATAATAACAGAGTTCGGTGATGGCAGATTGTAGAGCGATCGCTGCCGACAATCTTCAACTCGAATGCTATAACTAACAAAACTACTTCATCATCAATGCTTGATGCAAATAATGTATAACTCCCATAGCATAATAGGCTACGATGATCAATAAGAAAAGTTAAGTGCAAATTTTCTTCATAATTTTTTTAGCCTCTGGATGAATCGCAGATGATTAACTATTAATCAATAGTTTGTGTGGAGGTAAATTAAGTAAAGAATATTTACTTCAATTGATTAATTTTGCTGATTAATGTACCAATCAAAGCCTTAAATATTCAGCTTTGAAAAATTACTCTCATCATTAAACTAAAACGGAAATCAACTATATGACACATCCCATAGGTTCTTTGCCAAGTAACTCATCCGGTACAGACACTAGTGGTAATACTGGCTCTAGCGAACCCAAAGATTATTCCATATTCAACAAGCCACTTAACGGTAATTATCTAATAGTCCCCCAAGACGCTCCCCTAGATGAACGTCCAGCCATCTCTACTTCGGGTGATAGGTATACTTTTTTACTTACTACTAAAGAAACTAACTTCGGATTAAATGCCTTTGACTTCTTTGTTCCCACCGGTGGCGGTCCACCACCACACATCCACAATTTTGAACATGAGGCATTTTTTGTCGAAGAAGGGACAGTTAACTTCTTCGTCGGTAACGAAGCCGGCGCACTAGATATTGCATCTGGAGATCCTGGTAAAGAAGAATTTATCTTGGAGGGATTACCAGAAGGTACTTTTGTTTTTGGTCCAAGACTTAGACCCCACGGATTTGCCAACCCAAATTCAACCGCAGCAACATCAGGAACAAGCACCGGAGCTAGGGTTCTCTCGGTTACAACCCCTGGAGGATTAGACCTCTTATTTGAATTTGCAGGTATCCCCGTCATAGACAGGAATGATCCCATCCCTGCACCTCCACTGGGAATTGATCCTAAACAGTTAGAATTTGGACAACGCACTGGTGGTGGGGTCGCATTTAATGGTTATCAACCCCCTCAAGGAACTCCCAATTATGTATTGGTGTTACCAGACAACGCCACTCAAGAGTTAAAGGACACAATCCAAACCCAGTTGGCTGGTGTGGATGGCTTCACTATTTCCACTTATAGTGAGCGACCGAAATTTACAGGTCTCTTCGGTATTGAATATACTTCTTTGAGTAGTTTTGCTGAAACAGTAGATGATCAAGGTAATAAACTTGCATACAATAGTTTTTCCCTAGCGCCTACAAACACTGACACTTTTGCTCAAGCTTACTTGAACGCTAATCAAGTTTTAGTGCCAACACAATCATCGGGTACTGGCATTGCTGATCTAAAAATCAATGCTCAAGGGGAAATTGAGTATAGCTTGACGGTGACGGGTTTAGATTTTGGGGCATTGGTAGTAGGTGGTACTCCGCAAACTGCTAATACTGATGATGATGTGACTGCTATTCATATCCATACTGGTGAACGGGGTAGCAGTGGTGTTCATGTATTTAACATTTTGGATGGTAATGAACAGGATGAAACAGACCTGAGCATTAGCTTAAACGACGGAATAGCCACCATTAGCGGGATCTGGAATCAGACAGAGAAAGCAATTCCCTCAGCTTTAAGTGATTTCCTCAATAATCCTGGCTTACCTGGAAATGAGAGCGACTTCTATATCCAGGTTCATACTGAGGGAAATCCCAGTGGTGAAATTAGGGGTCAAATTGCCAGCAGTACGAATGATTTCCCCGAAATGATTCACAGTGACAACCATGAAGCCTTTTATGTGAGAGAAGGTACATTATCATTCAAAATTGATAATGAAGTCAGATTGGTAGAAGCTGATACGTTTGTTTATGTGCAACCAGGAACGAAATACTCTTTTGCCAACTTCGGCAATGAAGAAGTAACATCTTTGGCTGTTTCTGTAGACTCACCACCAGTCTTACCAGCAGTCATACCATCAACTTTAACTGCTCAGAGTAGCGTATTGTCTAATGACTTTAAATTCTTGAGTGGTAATGATAACGTGTTTGGAGATACCACTGGTAGCCGTAGGAGAATTTACGGTAGTGAAGGAAACGATGAAATCTTTGTCAATGAAGATGATCGTGCCTTCGGTAAATCAGGAGACGATATTATTGATGCCTCTCAAGGCCAAGGTGGAAATCGCCTTTATGGAGGAGATGGCAATGATGAAATCTACGTTAATACCAATGACCGTGCCTTCGGAGAAGATGGAGATGATATCATTGATGCCTCTGGAGATGGCGGTTACAACCGTCTTGATGGTGGCAATGGTCACGATACCTTGTTTGCTGGTAGGTATGATGAGTTGTTTGGCGAAGAGGGTAATGATATCCTGATCATTGGCACTGGTGGTAATAATCTTCTCTATGGTGGTGCTGGAGAAGATCGGTTTGTGATTGCTGACAGTGGATTTGCTGAATCGGTTGTAGAAACTAGACAATTGACTCAGTTCGGTCTGCCACAATTAACGGATACAAAGAACATGATTATGGACTTTCAACTAGGTGTTGATAAAATTGTCATCAACAACATAGCCCATATCAATTCTTTTGATGACTTGACATTATTACCAGCTTTTGGGGACATTAGAAGCACCAGTATTTTAGCTAGGGTGAACGCACCAGGAAGTACAGATAATTCGGAAATATCCCTGGCAACTATATCGAATGTTGTGTTTAATGAGTTGACAGCCAGTGACTTTATCTTTGGCTAAAAGACGGATTTATTGATATCAATGCTAGTCAAAAACCCACAAAGTAAGTTCAGAGGGAACAGGGAACGGGCAACAGGGAACAGAAAAAACTCATGTTTAAAAACATGAGATTGCAAATTTTGACACTGTTTTTTTCGTGCTACGCATCTTGTAAAAACATCCTTTTTTTGACTGAGCTTTAAACTCAGAACTAAAGTTTTTTATTTTTTACCTGTTCCCTGTTCCCTGTTCCCTGTTCCCTTCTTTTGTAAAAATACTCTTTGTGGGTTGCTTTTTCAAAAGTGGCTCACATCATCATCTTTTTGGGCTGATAATGGGTAATTTGTAAGATGAAAAAAGGTTTGTGGCAACCGCCTAGATTACGCATTGACGAGGAGCATGAAGGAAGACGTGCGACTTGGCTTGAGCTTTTCTATGATTTGGTGTTTGTAGTTGCGATCGCTGAATTATCTCACAATCTCAGTAAGGATGTTTCTCTGGGTGGCTTTGTTGGTTTTGTTGCCCTATTTCTCCCCATCTGGTGGTGTTGGATAGGGGCTACTTTCTACGCTACTTTATTTGATACTGATGATCTTGGCGATCGCTTGCTAACTCTACTGCAAATGTCGATTATTATCGCTTTGACGGTAAATTTACATCATGGTTTAAGTGCATCTTCTCAGGGATTTGCTATTGCCTACATAGCTGCTCGCTGTATTCTGATTCTCCAATATCTGATTGCTGGACACTATGTATCAGAAGCTCGCGCTTTAACCAGTTGGTATGTCAAAGGTTTTAGCATTGGTACGGCATTTTGGTTAGTTTCCTTATTTGTGCCAATTCCCTGGCGTTTTGGATGTTGGGCATTAGGTTTGATTGTCGAATTTATTACACCTATTGGTACTGGTGATTTAGCAGTAAAGATTCCCCCAAATATGTCTCATGTTCCTGAACGGATGGGACTATTTACAATCATTGTTTTAGGTGAATCAGTAGCCGCTGTAGTCCGGGGTGTAGCAGGAAAACAATGGGATACTTCATCAATATTAACTGCTATATTGGGTGTGAGCATTGCTTTTAGTTTTTGGTGGCTTTATTTCGATAGTGTTGATGTTTCACCACTAGAAACAATGAAAGCAGGTAGAATGAAAGTCTTTCTGACTTGGCTATATTCTCATCTCATATTAGCTATAGGTTTAGCAGCAATAGGAGTAGGAGTTGAACATCTAATTAGCAACAGTGGAGTTAATGTTTTACCAGGAAATGAACGTTGGCTTTTTTGCGGTGCAGTAGCACTGTGTTTAATGATTTTAGCCCTAATTAATTTCACGACTTGTGTTTTAGACAAAATCCAACAAGGGAGAATTTTGAGTGCTTATCGTTTAGGAGCAGGAAGTTTTGTATTATTCCTAGCTATTGCTGGCAGTAATTTATCTGCCGTGGTTTTAATTACCCTTGTTGCTTGTGCTTGTATGGTGACAGTAGCTTTAGATTTATTTACCAAAAACCAATTTTCCCTACCTACGTGATTAGGTAAATAGCTGAAACTGTTCCCTGTTAAGAGTTCCCTGCCTCAATGAAAAGACTTTTTCCGCAAACCCTAATTAACTATGAAACTTCGGAAATTTTCTCAAACAATTAATTGATGATTTTGGACTAAAGAAAATTCAAAAACCTGTCCGCACTCTACAAAACCACAAAAACCATCTTTTTTGGCATCAGGTAGAAGTCCTGGTTGATAACCATATAACCACATTTTCTGTTTGATTGTTATTGGTAATTTTGCTAATTCTTCATAATTGGCATGAACAGGAGTTTGATAATGCGAGGTTTCACAATCATGAAAAATTATATCTGCTTGTTCATAGTATTTTCCATTTGTATTTATACATAGTTGTGTATCTGTAGATACAAAGATTTTAACACCTGCTAATGTGAAGAATAATCCATAGCTAGGCATCAGATAAAAGCCATTATCAACATGACAAACTTTAACGAGATCAAAATTTATTTCTTGCCAGATAAAATGACCATGACGGTCAATTTTATGTTCTTCAAAAAATGTATTTATAGTGGCAATATCGCCATCAATAAATCTTAATCCACCAGATAAAGTTCTATCCCAGAGATTGCTGGAAACATCTTTGCTTAAATAGATATTTGGCTTTTGGCATCTGGGGTCAAATAATGTGCTAAAAGCAATATATTCAAGCCCTCCCACATGATCAGAATGCTGATGACTAATATAAATATCGGTAATGTCAAGATATGATAAACCAACTGCATGGAGAGATAATCTAATATCACTACCACAATCAATTAATAGTTTATGATTTTGCTCGGTTACTAAGAGTAGATTAGACTGAAAGTTATTGGCACCAACTGTAAAAGCTGAACCAGAACCTAAAAATATCAACTTGGCCATTTTACCAGTAGTCAGTAGTTGGATATGGAATGTGAGAAATCATTAAGAATTTTGAGAATTTGCTTGTTCAATTAAAATTTTAAATTTAGTAAGTATTTCTGGAGGTTTAGCGGTAAACCGAATGCAAAAATCACCTATTTCGGCAGGTTTTTCTAATACTTTGGCATACATATCACCAGTTTCTCCTGGTTGATGTGCCGTAGATAGATTAAGTTTGATATTACTCAAACAAGAAGGTGGTTTTTGAGTTTCGGAATTTGCACAACAAATTTCTGCTTCATTGCAGGAAAGCCTAACTAAGATGCCGTTGAATGATGAACTACCAATATCTTTACCATCAACAAGTGTATAGTGAATGGGAATAGGTTCAGGAAGAGTGCATAATTCTTCTTGATGCTGAGAGAGAAAAAGATTGTATTTGCCGGCAATGCCAGCTATTTTATAGACATTGATTGGTTCTTGTACACCTTTTGGTGTAACTTGCATTTGACTATCAACGGCTACCATAGCTTCTACTTCTTGAAAAGTGGATTCAGAGATAATAATTTCGCCACCTGTGGTATAGCCTTCGATGCGGTAAGTTAAGTTGACTTGACTGCCAACGATACCGTATTTGGTGCGTTTTTCCGAGCCAATATTACCGACCACCACAACGCCTGTATTAATACCAATACCCATTTCTAAAGGTGGTAATCCCCATTCTTTCATTTGGGCGTTAACTTTGACCATAGCTAACTGCATGGCGACACCACAAGCGACGGCTCTAATGGCATCGTCTTTTCTAGCTGTGGGAGCGCCAAAGAGTACCAAAATGCCGTCACCCATGAATTCATCTATAGTTCCTTGATATTTGGTAATTTCATCTGCCATACATTCCAGGTAGAAATTGAGGATTTTCACGACTTCTTCTGGTTGTAGTCTTTCAGATGTGGCGGTAAATCCTCGTAAATCGGAAGTAAAGATGGTAATTTGCCGTCGTTCACCACCGAGTTTCAATCCTTCTGGACTTTCTAGTAAATTGGCGACAACTTCATCAGTTAAGTAACGCCCAAAAACCTTGCGGATGTCTCCAGCAGAGCGAGCAATGTAAGCTGTAATGGCTATGACAGATCCTGTTAATGCTAAAAATGGTGGGACTATGGGTAGCCACCAACCCCAGAGGAAGGCTAAATAAGTGCTACCTAATAAAGCTCCTCCCGCTAGTACAACGGCGGCTATTCTCTGGAATGTGAGCAGATTTTGTAAGCGCAAGTTCCAAGTGAGGGTAGCACCGACACCACTCCAAAATAGAATCCATAGTAATTCTTGGGGTTCTGACCAACTTTTAAATAAGGGTCTATTTTCCAAAGCAGCACTAATAATTTGGCTGGCGATATTGGCATGAATTTCCACCCCACTCATCGGTTCTGGGAGGCTAAGAAGGTCGCTACTGTGGGGAGTAAAAAAGGAGTCTTTAAAGCTTTCTCCTATATATCCAATTAAAATGATGCGATCGCGTCCCCAATTTGGCGGTATTTTGTCTTCGAGAATATCTGTCATGGAAACGGTGTCAAAGTAGCCTCTTTTGCCTCGATAGTTGATTAACATCTGGTAGCCTCCAGCATCCGCCCTGACATAGCCACCATCATAACTTTCAAAGGGCATAAATTTAGCTTTCCCTATCTGCCAATCTTTACTGGCAATAATTCCTTCTTTTTCCAGATAATGCAAAGCTAAATGTAAGCTGAAACTGTAGACTCTTTCCTTATTTTCTGTGTTGACGGATATTAGTCCACGTCGGACTTTGTTATCTGCATCAACTACTAGGTCATTTGCACCAACTTGATTTAAGGATTTGAGTATGGGAGGTGGGGGTACTTTTTCGTATCTGTTTTTTCCTACTACTTTCTGAATACCAACCAGATTAGGAGTAGATTTAAATACTTGTGATAATTCTGAAGTTCCCGGTGGTAAGGGTAAGTTACGATACACATCGAGTCCGATGGCTCTTGGTTGTCTGGCTTTAAGTTTGTTGAGTAACTTGGCTAAGACTTGATCTGTAATGGTTGCTTGTTCAAGATAATCTAAGTCTTGTTCATCAATACCGACAATGACGAGCCGATTCTCCGGTGCTTCTTGAGGTCGCCAACGCATATATTGATCAAAAACACCCCATTCCCAGCCCTGCAATAATCCTGCAAACCGGATGAGTATGACTGCTAAGGCGATGAAAGGAGTGGTAAGCCACAAACCACGCCCTTGCCAAACAAAATTTTTCAGCTTTTCCGCATCCATCTAAGATTCAGGGTTGGGTTGACAACAATTAAGTAGCTGTTCTTCGGCTATTACCTCCAGACCAACTGATTTTAATAGTTTTTTCCATATATCTGGCTTTTCGCTGCGTAATTGAGCAATGTTGGTGATGGTTTCTGGCCAAAGATCATACTGAGCATAAATTGCTGCTTTTTTTAGAGGTGTTGCTTGCTGAAGAGCTTTGTTTACGGATGGAGTAATGGCTGTTCGTTCAATGATTCCATCTGTATATTCATCGCTGCTTCTGTCATCAGCATTACAAATGATTGTAAAATACCATTTATATGTTGAACCTGTTTTTAGGTTCGATGTGGGAGGAATTTGCAGTTTGACTATTCCTGATTTTTCAGGGAGTTTAAAGGTTGTTTGGTAAATGTCTTTTTCTCCGTTTCTGAGGACAAATTCTCCAGTAATTGCTGTAGTTTTGGGAACGTAAAAATAAAATTCTGGAGTAGCTGACACTGTGAGACTTTTGTTATCCCGTTTGGGCATTAAGGCAGTGAGTGCGGGTTTTCCTTCGTCTAGTGTAATACATGAAACTCCTCGTCTTCCTCCACCGAGTGTGGATTTAGGTGTGCCTCTAGAATCTCCAGTTGGGAACTCAAGGCTTATTTTCATTGGTAAGGGCTGTGCCAGTAAATGTGCAGGTAAGGCAACTGTAACTAATATGCTTGGGGAAATCACGCTGACCAGTTTTCTTAGATACAGAAAATATTTTGGCAAATTCATGATAGTTAAGATTATGTTTATTACTTTCTAAGGTAGTTTACTGTATTAGATTAATACATTGCTTTACGAAAAATTTACAATTAACGCATTAAACTAAATACAAATTATCTTGGGATTAAGTTGTAAGGCTCGATTATAGTCTTCAATGGCGTTTTCATGATTTCCTAATAAGAGATGAGAAGTTGCGCGATCGCAGTATCCTTCTGCTAGATTGGGATTGAGTTGTAGCAATCTATTACTGTCTGCAATTGCACCTTGATAGTCTCCTAAATGGCGACGTGCATTAGCTCTCAATCCATAAACTATAGGTAAGATGGGATTGATTTTTAAGGCGTAATTATAATCTGTAATGGCGTTTTCATAGTCTCCTAAACTACTATAAACTAAACCTCGTTCATAATAGGCTTGAACATCATCAGGATAGATTTGTATTGCTTGGTTAAAATCAGCGATCGCTTTTTGATAGTCTTGGAGATGAGACATTACTAAACCCCGATTATAATAAGCTTCGGCAAAGTTGGGATTAATTGCTAATGCTTGGCTATAATCTGCAATTGCATCTTCATAGTTTTTAAGAGCGTAGCGGCTATTACCTCGGTTATGGTAAGCTGCTGCTAGGCCAGGATTGATTTTTATGGCTTGGTTGTAATCTGAAATTGCTGCTTGATATTTACCGAGAATGTGCAGAATATTACCACGATTACTATAAGCGGCGACAAAATCAGGATAGCACTGTAACGCCTGGTTGATATCTGCAATAGCAGCTTGATTATTTCCACTTTGAAAATAAGCTAAACCCCGTTTATGGAATGCTTTAGCAAGATCAAAATTGATATTTTCAGGTAATTGGGGAGAATTTTTTGTGATTCTTATTACTTGTTGATAATCAGTGATCGCTTGATCAAATTCTTCCAATTCTAAATAGGCGTGACCACGATGATGGTAAGCTGCTGCTAAGTTAGGATTTAGCTGTATTGCCTGGTTGAAAAATGCGATACCTTCGGTCAGCGCAGCTATCGCAGTTTGATAATCTGCGTGTAAATTTTTTTCTGTTCCCTGTTTTATCAACTCTTCAGAATTCATATAATTTGCTGGAATTCAGACTATATATCATACTATAAGTTACAAAAAAAGGGAACAGGGAACAGGGAACAGGGAAGAGGGAACTTTAGTTCTGAGTTTAAAGCTTAGTCAAGAAAAAGATGTTTTTACAAGATGCGTAGCACGAAAAAAACAGTGTCATTATTTCAATCTCATGTTTTTAAACATGAGTTTTTTCTGTTCCCTGTTGCCCGTTAAAAGTTCCCTCTAAAATGACTTGCATTGCTATTGACTGAGCTTTTAAAGAATAATCAACAATTTCTCTATCAATACCATGTAAATGAGTTAACCGCAATTCATCTCTTTGCTGCCAAACTGCAAATATTTTTTCTCGGCCATCATTGAGAGTTGCTGAATCAATTCTATAAACATTATTTATCTGTTGCAACTTCAAACCCAATAAACTTAAAAGTCGATTGAGTATTTTAATTCCTGAAACAACTTCTTTTCCTTTCACCAAATCAATACATAAGGCTCGCTTAATGTGTTTACTACTTTGAATAGCGACATTTTTTAACCAAATAATATCACTATCATTTTCACTAAATACCCTTTCTATTTCTAAAAATTGTAGCATACCTAATGCTCGCATTGCTTCAACTTTGAGAGTATAAGTTTTTAAATCTGGTAAAAAGACTTTACCTTCACCCCAAGATAATTGTTGATGCCATTCTTGTTGATCTCGCGTATGAAAATACTCGCTTTCATGAGTGAGATAATAATGAGTTAAAAGTTGTCCATAGTAACCTTTTTCATCTTGCAGTTTTAACGAAGGAGTCACTTCAATTCCATACCTATCTCTGAGGATATATTTATTTATTTGATTACGTTCTTCATCACTAAGAGAATGTTTAGTTAATAACTGGTCATATTCGACATAATCAATATCTTTGGCCATAGCCACAGAATTTGCTGATAATAATTGATTTTGTTGTTTAATTTCTTTAATTTTGCGTTTAATTTCTTTAGCTTTTTGACGACTTTGCGCCCAATCTTTCTGCACCTTCACAATTTCCATAATTAACCTTTTACGGGTTTCTATCTCACTGGGATCAGTAGCAAAAAAAGCTAACCGTAAATCCCGAAGAATATTATTTTGAACGGCATTACTACGCATAATAATCTTATGTCCATCAACAATTAAACCATCTTGTAACGATTGACGATAAAGACGAATAGAAGCATTTACCCTAGCTGATAATTTAGCCCAAGTTCGTAAATGAATCGGGTCATATACCATAGGTAAATCCACATCTATTTTATGTAAAGGACTGAGTAAAGCTAAATTTTCTTTTTGATTTTCCTGATACCAATGCGATAGTAACTGATAATTTGTACTGCCACTACCAATTAAACCAATACCGCGTTTAGCACACCAAACAACACGGGGAACATCATCCCGCACCCTTGCTAATGCTTGACGTGCTTCCGAGTCAGGAATTACTCCTTGAAAAATGCCATAAACACGATCAAAATGTTGGACATCAATACTAATTCCTGTCCCCAAACTAGGGGTAACAAATACGGTATCATAATCGGTAATTTTTTGATTAATAGCAGCAATAAAATCAGCCGCTGCATGGCCAGGAGTATTAGTAGTTTGGCTACTAACTACCAAAGTATCAGGAAATTCCTTTCTTAATTTCTGTAAACGTTCTTTAAGATAACGTTCAATTGTTTCACAACTATAACGTCCAGTGCGACTATCAGTAGTTACATAACATTTTCGTCCGGCAATTAAATCTAATTCTAATTGATGAATTAATGGTGTTGGGTTAGGTGAATCATAAAAAGTTACATCCCAACCTTGTTGGGGTTTCCAATTATTTACAACTACCCAAGGAGTAATTTTAGTTGCTGTTAAACCTTGTAAATATTCTAGAGAAACATCTGATAAATCAGCGTCTTGGGCAATTACTAAGCCCCCAGTGGTCAAAACCATGGTAATTAATTGCTGAAAGATGCCGAGGATTTTTACCCGTTTATATTTACAAGTATTACTATTAAGTAGATGCCATAAAGATTGTTCAACTTCGTCTAATATTATGATTGCCCCTTGCCAATCTTCTGGATTTAGTTTCCAAAGGGAATCAACGCATAAACCAAAAGATTTAGAAATTGGTAATTTTGAATCTTCTTCTATATTCCATGCTTCATGGCTAATTCCCCAATCAATGCCAATTTTTGCACATAAGAATTTTCCTAAAAGGATACGATGAGTAATTAATAAAACTGGGCGATTATGACTTTTAGCTTGATTAACAACTGCTTCTAATCCAGTAGTCTTGCCAGTACCTTTAGCTGATTTTACTCCTACTAAGCCAGAAGAGGGAAAAGGGATTTTTTCTAAGTAAGCTTGGTTAACAGTCAGCGCCGGAATAATAGTTAAATCTGTGTGGGGTTTAGTTTGCGCTATATAAATTTCTAAATCTACACTTTGACGATAAATTTTCTCAAAACTAGCTGCACCTTTAGCAACAATAAACTCATCAACGCCTTTTTCTATTCCTGGTAACTCAATAACTTTTACAGGACAATTTTGTTGTTGAAATAAACAACCAAGTTGGGAAATAGCATTATTAATAGCAGCAACTTTCTTTGCTTGATTTTCAAAATCAAAACATATATAAAAACTGCGTTTTTTGGTAGCGAAAACTGCTAAGTCTGGGATGAGTTGACGACGGGTAACTTGACCAAATTCATCTTTAACAACTCGATAACCGCTAGTAATTCCAGGAATAGCAATAGCAACATATCCTTGTGTTAACAAAGCTGCGGCTTTTTTCGCACCTTCACAAATAATAATTGAGATATTTAATTCCATCACCCATTGCCAAAAACCCTCTGCTTCACCATCATTATTAATGGTGATATTTTTAGGCATGGAAATGTTATAACGCTGCGCGACTTGCTGCCAAATTTGCCAAGTTACCCGCAGACAAAATACCCGTGTTGGTGTGCTGGGTGGATGTTCATATTTAATAGACTTGCCATTTTTATTTTGTCGGGGTTGGGTGGGTTTAAAGCATCCCCATTCCATCTTCTGCCAATTATTCAGGGGGTCTCTTCCCGAACACCACCAACCACCTTCTGTAATATGGCTGTAACGCTGCAACCATGCACTTTTGATCATGCCAGTATTCGTGCGGGGGAGTTGTTCGGAAATGAGTAGATATTGATATGCGATCGCACCTTGCAACGACCGAAAATTTAGTCGCGTCAAGTGTAAATCTATACAGCTTTCCTTGACTAATTCTTCAAGGTGTTGGGGGTGTAAATAATCCACAAACATGGGCAGAGGCACTAACTGAAGACAACGGAAATAAAACTTTAACACGCATCTGCTGATTTTTGATCAAAAAATTTGTGCCATTTTGGCGCTATTTTTTATACAGTGTTTGTAGAGATACTTCGGTTATTACAGAATGTGCCTATTTTTCCTGTTGAATGGTAAAAATAATAATTTTGTATTGTGATTTTTATGCGTTATTAGTTTTTCTTTATCAGTAGATTTTTCTGAGTATTAGTACAAATACACTTGTATATTGATCATCTTCAATGATTTCAGGAGGTGTAGACATTTTGAAACTTAACCCCCTAATATTATTTGTTCAACTTGTTGTTTGGCTTGTTCTAACAAACTTTTAGCTTCTTTTAGAGTTAAATTCAACCCTCCTTTTGCTGAAACTGGTTCAATAACCAAGCGCCAACTTCAGATTGACTCATTTCACGATTACGGCGTAAAGCTTCCTCTAAAATTGCAATTACTAAACCAGGAAATACCTGTGACTCTTGAATACGTTTACTACCTTGATCTGCCATAGCATAAGCAATGATTTGGGCATTTTGGACATCTACTACCCAATATTCAGCAACACCTAAATCTTCATATAAAGTTCGCTTTGTCCCCAAATCATCAAGAAGAGAGGTTTTCGCAATCTCAATCACCAAATCTGGTGCAGGATACAGATCAAGTTTGATAATACCTGTACCAGTGGGGATAGATTGGGCGCGTTCTCGCAAGTAATACGCCACATCAGGCTGACAGTCCTGAATACCAGTTTTACGAAAAGTAGTAGTGTCTAAACCTGTAGCCAGAATCCCTCTAATTGTCGCAAATAGAGTTACCGCAAAAATAATTACAACATGATCTTTACCATGATCAAAACTAACTGGTGCCATTTCCAGCCTCATATACCCTTTATAGTAGTAACTCTTCGCTTTTTTGTTGAGCAAATTGATAATTATCTGCTCATAATCTGCCCAAGAAGTGTAAATCCATGTATCTGTGGGTAACTGGGTTTGTAACTCAATCATTTTCTAACCCTCCCGCCAAAACGAAATTTTTTGTTTCTTTGCAAAATCTATAAATCCACTTCCAATTTCATCTAAATCATGATCATCAATGCTTACAGTAAGAAAAGAATCATAACATAAGTTACATCTCTTTTAACTCAAGTATCTAGATTTTCACTAAATTTCTTAACCTTGTGTTCACATTTTCAGTACGGAACGCTACCGTAATTGTAGGATAGCGATCGCACTTACCATTTCCGTCAATCCCAATTGAAATTCCCTTATTTATTTTCATCCAAAATCAAAGTAGAATCAGCACTGCGTCCAAATTCTTCTGGTGCATATTGTAAATGCACTTCCGCACCAGGCCAGAGGAAAGTTCCTGGAGTCACAGAACGGACTAAATAATGTAAATTGTAAACTCCTGCTTCCAAATGATCTGCATAGGAAATAATTCTATCTTTATATATAGTTTTATATCCTAATTGCCAACTATCAGCTTTTGCTTGTAATGCGGTTGTTGCAGTTTGAAAACTTTGATCTACTGCTTCAAAACCTGCGGGTAATGGGTCTTTAATTACGAGATGATCGATAGGATGATCTGTGATGATTTCTAAACCAATATCAAACACTTCTCCAGTTTGTAAATTCAATGGTTTATCAAAAGCGTACATTCCCGTTTTTTGAATGACTTTCTCATCATTTACTTTACTAATTTCTCGCGTTACTCGTAAACCGTTAAACCTTCCTGGTTGATTTCCTTGTAAGCGATAACTGTAAGCAGCTAAATAATGTAAATTACCATTTCCAGATTTTTGTAAAACTAAATCATGACGACCACGGGGTAATTTATCCATGTCTACATTTACCTGTAAGCTAGGATTTTGATAACCATTAAATTTGGTTTCTCCTAACTTCTGACCTGCTAATTTTACAGTAGCAAGAAAATTCGGTGGTGTGGGTTGGAGTCGACTATATTCTACTAAAGCAGTTAAAGCTTGGGCATTATCATAAGTTGTTTTCCACGTTCCATTTCGACGTAAATTCAAAAGACTTTGTAATAATTTATCAATGTTTTCTAGTGGTGTTTCTTGGTCGACAAATAAACGTAATGCTTGGGCTTGGGTAGTAGTTGCTGAATTCATCCAACTCCAACTATTTGGTAAATTCACAACTGCACTACGTCCAGTTTCATAGATATTTTTTTGTAACTCAATTCTCATGATTTGCGCTTCATTTTGCCATTCTGGAAACTGGTATAAATATCGGGCTAATTTAATTTGAGTGACTACATCAAAAGCGTTACTTTGTTTGTAAATATCTGAGAGAAAACTATTGCGTTTATCTCCTAATTGTGCTAGGGCAATTAAAGAATTAAGTTGCAGTTGGGATTTGCAGAGTTTGGATTTACAAAAATCATATTGTCCAGGGTTAGCAAGAACTTTTTGTAAATAAGTTTTTAGTCGAGATAATATTTTAGCATCGACTAAACCGGGGTAAATTTGATTAGCTTTTATTAAAGATTCCGCAGCATAACCAGAAACCCAAGGGTCAGATTTTTCTTGTCCTGGTAAAGCAGCAAAACCACCATCAGCTATTTGTAGTTTTTGCAGTTGTTCTATGGCTAGGTTAGCTTGTTTTTGGGGATTAAATTCTGCAAATATTTGATTATATTTTTGGGTGAGAGTTTGTAGATTTGCAGCAATTAATAATTGACTCGCTGCTGGTTCTGCAAATGGTAAATCATTATCTTCTAAAACTTGTTTTGCAGGTGCTTTAATTTCAGTAATTAAGGTATTAGATAATTGAATTTCTAAACCTCCGGTTTCTGGGATGATATTTTTATCAATATTTAGAGGAATTTTTACCTGTTTTTCTGTAACTCCAGTTTCTACAACTTGTTCTGTAATTTCTAAAGGTTTAATTTCCAAAGGAACTGTAAACGCATCAGCTATATTATTTAATTGAGTTGCAAAAGTAACTTTACTTTCTCCCACATTTCCTGCAATCATGGGAAAACGATAAGCTTGGGTTTTTGACTCTGCTGGTGTTTGTAAATTTGTGGTTTTAGGATTATTTTCTGCAAATTTGAGAGAACCGCTAACTTCACCATTAATATTCAAGCTTCCGGTGTTTTCTGTGGTGTTGGTAACGGATAAACCTGCAAAAATGCGATCGCCTGATCTAGCAAATTGTGGGAGAATAGCATTAGTTATTAATGGCTTTGTTGTGATAAATGTCGTTTCCCCATTACCAAACCGCAGATTTCCATCCGTAGCAACAACCATCACCCGCCAAGTTGTTAAATCATCTGGTAATTTAAAAGTAACTGTAGCTTGGCCATTTTCATCACTAATTACAGAACCATTGTAATAAGCTAAAGGTTGAAAATCTTCGCGAATACGAGTATTAGCTAAAGCACTGGATAACCCACCACCATAACCCCAACCTTTGGGTAACATTGCCAGTTGTGGAGTTAATCTTACATCAGGACGGTTATCACTAAATCTAGTAGAAATTGGTTGTTCTGCATAAACAGTATCTACTAAATTTGGAGGACGATAACTAGCAAGTTGTAACACCGCTTCATTTACCACCATTACAGTAAATTGTCCTGAAGTTGGGTTTCCTTGATTATCTTTTAATTCCAGTTTTAAAGTTTCTTCTCTTCCTGGTTCTAAACTTTTTTGATTTGGTTGAACTTGCACTTTTAAATATTTATCTTCCAAGTTAACTTTAAAAGGTGCAAAACCTATTTTAGATAAATTATCTAACCCCTCTAATTTCACCTGATTTAATGGTTTACCTTGTCTAACTAAAACTGCTTGTACTGCTGCATTAGGTAACATTTCCGGTGTGACAGTAAACTGAATTTGTGGCGCACCTCCTATAATTTTGGTAACTTGTTGATAGAGAGGTTTATCTTTAATTACTGCAAAATATAATTCTCCTTCTGGGTAGGGAGATTGAATTAAAGCAGTTGCAATTTCACCAACTTTGAATTCTTTTTTATTTAACTTAACTGATAATTTATCCTTTTCTATACCACCCCAAACTACTTGATTTTCTCCCGTTACCCAAATTTGTAAATCTGTAGCTGTAATATCATCTCCACTTCCGCTAAAATTAGCACGAATGCGGTAAGAACCTGATTCTTTTGGTGTTAAATTTACAGTTTGGGGAATATTAGAAGATGTAACTTCAGTTTTAGCAACTGTTTGATATTCAACTTGGTTTTTCGGAGTTCTGCTACCTTCAATTACTTGGGTAACACTACTATATTTTATCTCTTGTAATTCTAAACTTACCCGTTCATTCTCTAACGGTTTTCCTGTCGCGTCACTAACAATAAATTCTACAGGAAAAGCCTTTCCAGCATCAGCAACAAAATTACTTTTTAAACCAATAAGTCTGTTACTAGGTAAAGCCATGAAAGTTTGAGAATTAGCAACCGATAAATTAGAAACATCTGCAACTTGCACATCTACACGGTAACTCATGGGGTAGGGTAAATCTTTAGCTACCGTTACCGTTTGACTATTTTTACCACTAGCATCTAATTGAGTATTAGTTTGTAAAACATCACTAGAAACATTTGGACTTTCTTCAGGCCAAAACCACTGTCTACCAAAACTAAATTCTTCCCAACCTTTGGGAATAAAATTAGTTTGTTGACGGGTGACAAAATATTTGGCTTTTCCCCCTTGTACTGGTGAACCAAATAAATAATTACTGCTAACATCAGCATTTACTTTATCACCAATTAACGCAAATTCCTTATTTAACTGTAAATCAACTTTAAAATTAGGTGGTTTAAATTCAGCTACCCGAAATTCCCCAGAAATTTCTCGTCCATCTTTACCTTTAGCTTGGATTTTATAATATCCTAAAGGTTGATTTTTCTGAATTGGTAACTCTAAAGAAAATGTTCCAAAGTCATTGCTAGTTTGTGTCCCTAAATCTGATTTTTGTCCATTGGGACTAAATAAAGTTAATTTATAATTAGCATTTTTATCCTGTTGAATTTCACCTTTTTCTAAATAATCTGTAAAAGCAGTAAATGCAGCTTTTTCACCTGGTTGATATAACTGTCTATCGGAAAAAATTACACCTCGTGATATTGGTTTACCACCTTCCCAACCAGTATCAATTCCATAACCATAATTACCGCTATATTCTTCAGTTCTTGCAAATGCCCAATCTTGATTTTCACGGGCAATTACTAACAATTTTGGTAATTTTTCAGCATTAGTATAACATTGCTGTAATGTATCATTCTCAATTTTTAAAGTTCCACTATTATCGGTTTTACCAGTTAAACAAGGTATAGGTTGAGGACGTGATTTTTCAGATAATTTTGATGGATAGATTTCAATGTTTGCAGCTTTAACAGGTGAACCATCACTCAAATGATGAACTCGAATTAAACCTGACTCTGGAAACCATTGACTAAAGACACCTAAATTGGTTAATTGTACCATTCCATAAGTCGTTACTTCTCTCCATAATTGTTTATTATTTTCTTGATATTTATTAGTTCTTGCTTGTACACCATAAGCTAACATTCCCTGATTATTTCCCAACTTGTCTTTTAAGGGAACAGCAATATTAACTGATTGATTTTTTTTCCCTGATATTTTGAAACTTTGCCATTTTTCAGGTTTAGGTAATAAATCATTAGCATTATTTGTGTAAACTAAATCTGTAGGTTTAACTACCAGATAATCTGCTTGATATTTAGATTCTGCTAAATTGACAGCATTAATATTTAACTGTAAATTTTGAGTAGTAGGAAAAATATTTAAATCTCCAGGAACTTGAATATCCCCAGCTAAATCACCAGTATTATATTTAATAGTTAATGGTTTACCTAAACTTTGCCCAAAATTATCTTTGAGATTTCTATCAATACTAATTGTATAAGTCTTAGCAGGTTCTAAAGCATAAGGATTAATACTGACAATTCTATCTTCATCATAGATTTGTAAGACTCTATCAATATCTTTAGGTTTGGGATTAATTTTAATATGTGCTTTTGCAGATTCTGGTAATAAGATATTATTAAATTCTAGCTGAGGACTACCTTTAATAAATCTGCCATAAGTTCCCCCTGCGTCTGGTTCTCCATAAGGTTTAATTCCCTCAAATGCTAATGGTGAATAAGTTGCTAATTTACTCACAAACTCTTTATCACTAGGTAAATTTCCATAAGCTGGAAGAATACCGGCAGAAAATCTTAATCGGTAAGATGTCGCTTTTTTGAGATTTTGACCAAGAGTAATATTATAAATCCAATTCCGTGCAGAAGGGTCAAATTTTTCTAAAGGATCTAAATTTTCTGGTTCTTCTGATTTCGCTAAATCTACCTGAAAACCTACCCCTTTATTTTTACCTTCAGGAATTAGTTGTAAATGTTTTTGAACCGAACCTAAATCTAATTCTAAATTTGAGGTAAATTGTAACTTTGGTTTTAAATCAATTGGTTGAATTTCTGCTTTTTCAATTGGGTTAACACCAGGTAAATTGCTGATTTCAAGGGATTCTGTATTAAAAGTCCAAGCCAAATCTTCATCTAAACGATGATTTTGTAAATCTGCTAAACCTGCTTTAAGAGTCACTTGTACTCGCGTAGCTTTCGGTAAAGCTTTATCAGCTTGAAACCCTACCATACGCGGTGTTAAAAAACGAAACTTCCCCGATAAAGGTGGCCAAATTGCAAATTTAGTTAATAATTCCTGCTGTTGAGGACTATCAAGACTTTCAACAGGAATTAAAGCTTCCTTAAAGCGAATTCTAATTTGACTGAGAGTATTTGCATCTCCCAAAGGACTGATTTGTGCTATCCAATCTGGTAATTTTGGGGGTGTAAGTAATGCAACTGTGGGTAATTTTTCCTTACCTGGGGTGATACCAACCAAATTACAACCAGCTATACCTAATATTAAGATGATGATAAATAAAAAATGTCGCAATTTCATAATCATATTTTTGAATAAATTGAAAAACTTTAACTCTGTAGGTTGGGTTGACGAAGGAAACCCAACACTTTGGAAATAATTGGAGATAAATTTTGTTGGGTTGCGCTGTCGCTTAACCCAACCTACTTATATAGATAACTAATCAGGTGTTATTTGTTCCCGAATTGAATACAATTCTTAACGATTCAAAAATATTGATTTTTTTTGATTTTTTTCCGAAATCGCCTTAACAGCCATTGAAATATAAACCCATGAAACTTAAAAATCTGACTCTCCGCGTCTCTGCGTCTCTGCGTGAAATAAAGTCCTATCTTCCTTATTTCAATAGATATATTCTGACTGTAATTATCATTTGTTTAATTATACGGATAATACCTTATTTTATCCCTATTCATAGTCAAAATATCGCTCAAAATAAATTAGCTTTGCAATTTACAGATCGTAACAGTTTACCATTGGGAACTATCCTCACCCATGACCAGGAGCATACATCAATTGTACCATTAAATCAAGTCTCACATCAATTTATCAACGCGATTCTAGCAGCTGAAGATGGCAGTTTTTATCAACATAGTGCTTTAGATTTAAAAGCCATTATTCGCGCTACTAAAAATTCAATTGAACATCAAAAAATCGTTTCTGGTGCATCCACAATTACCATGCAGTTAGCGCGAATGTTGGATAATTCACCCCGGACTATTTCTGCAAAAATCAAAGAAATTTGGTTATCTTGGCGATTATTTGCAGGAATGAGTAAAGATGAAATTTTAGCAGCTTATATTAATCGTCTACCGATGGGAGGAAATATTTACGGTGTGGAAGCAGCATCACAAATTTATTTTTCAACTTCTGCAAATAATTTGAATTTAGCCCAAGCTTCGCTTTTAGCTGCTATTCCTAATAATCCTACTTATTTTAATCCTTATCAACATCGGGAAAGGTTAAAAAAAAGGCAGAAATATGTTTTAAATCAAATGGTAAAAGATGGATATATTACTCAAGAATCAGCGGAAAATATATATCAAGAAAAGGTAATTTTTCAACCTCGTGAACAGGGAATTATTGCTGCACCACATTTTTTATTTTGGTTAGCGAAGGAAATTACCGCACCCCTAATCCCTCCCCGCTTTTCGAGAGGGGAACTAGAATCTTCTCTGATTCAAACTACAATAAATCTCCCTTTACAGCAGTTTGTGGAAGCACAAGTACAGCAGATTATTGATTCGCTTACTGATAAAAATGTCCATGATGCAGCTGCTGTGGTAATTGACAACTACTCTGGGGAGGTTTTAGCTTACGTAGGTTCACCGGATTATTTTAATGATGTGAAATTAGGAAAAAACGATGGAGTACAAGCTTTGCGTCAACCAGGTTCAACTTTGAAGCCGTTTGTGTATGAATTAGCTTTAGAAAAAGGCATTATTAAACCTAATTCTATTTTGGCTGATGTTCCTTCTCATTACGCAATTCCAGGAGCAAAATTATATAGCCCTACAGATTATACTAATAGTTTTCTTGGTCCTGTACGGGTAAGAGTTGCTTTAGGAAATTCTTTGAATGTTCCTGCGGTGAGAGTATTAGAAAAAGTTGGTGTCCAAACTTTCTTAAATCGGTTGCATGAATTAGGTTTTGAACACTTAAATAGAAGTGCTGAATATTACGGTTTGGGTTTAACTTTGGGTAGCGGAGAAGTGAATTTATGGGAACTTGCAAGGGCTTATTTAACTATGGCAAATTTGGGACAAAGTAAGCCGTTAGTAACTATATTAAATCATGCCCCAATCCCCAATCCCCAATCCCCAATCCCCAATCCCCAAAACTGGCAGTTAATTATTAATATGTTAAGCGATCACTATGCCCGTGCTACGGCTTTTGGTGTAGAATCAGTATTAAATTTGCCCTTCCCTACGGCTGTCAAAACTGGAACTTCTTCAAATTATCGTGATACCTGGACAGTGGGCTTTAGCACTGATTATACTGTTGCTACTTGGGTGGGAAACTTTAACGGTGAACCTATGCGTCAAGTATCCGGTGTTACTGGGGCTGCACCGTTATGGAATCGCATCATGTTACATCTGCATGAAAATCAACCACCTGTGGACTTTTCACCACCAAATGGGTTAGTACAGTTACCAATCTGTGCCAATACAGGGTTAAAACCTACACCTGATTGTAGTTCAGTAGTACAGGAATATTTCTCACCAGAAGATAAAATTGCATATCAAAATTCTGCTGATTTTAATTTATCACCTATGTATGATGAATGGTTAGCAAAACAACCACAATCGAATTTTCCATCTGATGAATTAAGGATTTTATCCCCCCGTGATGGGGATTTATTTCTACTATCTCCTGGTGCAGAAGCACAGCAAAAACTAGAGTTTAAAGTTGCTGATAATTCTCATCAGTCTGTTGAGTGGTGGCTAAATGGTAAACGATTATCTACACAATCAAATAATGCTATATTTTGGCATTTACGCCCTGGTCATTGGACTCTGGAAGTCAGAGCAGGTAAGATGCAGCATCACATCAATTTTCAAGTAGAGGTAGGAAATATGCAACCGGAAAACCAAGGCTTTTCTGTAGCACCTCCTACCATTTCTCCATATTCTGTTAATTGATTAATTAAAAAAAACCAAAATAAAATCTTTCTTCCGGAATAGGGTTAAAAAAAAATGATGTTATAAATTAGGACTGAAGTTTTTATTAAAGGTATCGAACCATGACTAACATCCAAGAACACAAATCTGCTAAAAAAACTAAACAATCCTTTTCGCCTGTTGATATTGGTACTCCTAAAGTTCCAGTTCGCAAAAGCAAAGCGAAAAAGCAAGAACGTGAATTACTCAGTGACTGGGAACACGCCAGTTAAGATAATTTTCGATTTTGGATGCTAAAACTTTTCCTATAGTTCATCTTTTCAACTTGGTATAATTCACGAACTACAGGTGACAGCACAGAAATTAACTGAACAGAAAGACAGTACAGGCTGAAAAATTGTTAAATTGAGGTAACAATCAAGACTGTACAATGTGCTTTAGCCTAAGTTAAAAATGAAAGTAGCAATTACGGGAGCAACAGGATTTGTCGGTAGTCGTTTGGTCAAACGATTGCAAGATGAAGGTAATAGAGTATTAGTGTTAAGCCGGAATACCAATTTTGCCCACAAAGTTTTTCCCTCTCAGGCTTTCCCAAATGTAGAAATTATGGGCTATACGCCAGGTGTATCTGGTGCTTGGCAAGATACTATTGCTGGTTGTGATGGTGTGGTAAATCTGGCGGGAGAACCCATCGCGGAAGAACGTTGGACACCAGAACGTCAGCAAGCTATTCTCAACAGCCGCAAAATCGGTACACAAAAAGTTGTGGAAGCTATAGCTAAGGCTAACCCTAAACCATCTGTATTAGTCAACGCTTCGGCTATCGGCTACTATGGGACTAGTGAAACTGCTACTTTTGAAGAAAATAGCCCTTCAGGTCAAGATTTTCTGGCTCAAGTCTGTCAAGAATGGGAAGCAGAAGCACAAAAGGTCAGGGATGCTGGTGTGCGCTTGGTAATTTTGCGCTTTGGCATTGTTTTAGGCCACGGTGGCGCTTTGGGGAAAATGATTACACCCTTCAAATTGTTTGCAGGTGGTCCAATTGGTAGTGGTCAGCAGTGGTTTTCATGGATTCACTTAGACGATATTGTTAATTTGATTATCCAAGCTTTAACTAAGTCAAATATGCAAGGCGTATACAATGCCACTGCTCCCAATCCGGTGCGGATGACAGATTTAAGTAATACAATGGGACAGGTAATGAATCGTCCTTCTTGGTTGCCTGTTCCTTCTTTTGCTTTAGAAGCGATGTTGGGAGATGGGGCAATTGTAGTTTTAGAAGGACAAAAAGTTTTACCTCAACGCACTCAAGCCTCGGGTTTTAGTTATCAATATCCTAATTTGCAATCAGCATTGACGCAAATTTTGAAGTAATAGGGATTGGGGATTGGGGATTGGGGATTGGGGATTGGGGATTGGGGATTGGGGATTGGGGATAGAAAAAAGTTATTATAAGAAAATCGAGTGAGCCAAAACCACGCTCGGCAAAGTATCGGAGCATGGCGGAGATATTTTGCCGTGCTAAGGAACAGTGGATGTAGGCGAACGGATTGCCCATGCGTGGGGCAGTCATGGTATATTGTTTTTAACAGGAACGGGTAATCAACCTGTATAAAAACCTAACTGCCTAACGGCAATCTGTACCTTGACAATTGAAGATATGGGGTTCTATTCCATAGTTCTAGTTCCTACCCAGGAATAGGTAAAATCTTCATGGGGGCTAGACAACACAGAATTTAAACTCAAACAAAGTTTGCAGTAATGCAACTACCTCGCCCGCTGGGGGAAAGTAACGCTTGAGGAGAGAACCACCTCGCTTGTTAGACACCGCAAGGGATCTAAACTAAGTGGACTCGTTGAATCAAGAATCTGCGCTCCTTTAGGACGCAGAGTGTCAACCTCTGCACCTCTGCGACCCTGCTCCCTGTCACCTACTATGACTAATTTTTCATCAATTTCTTAGACACCCAACTGGTAATTCCACTGAGAAGCGCCCCACCCATAAGGATGCCAATAGCTGGGTTAAATAGTGGTATCCACAGTTTATGCCATAAATCTAAACCTAAGTTGATTCCTGAAGCATTACCAGCAACTGCTACAGCAAACCAAATAAAACCCAAAATCACTAAGAAAACATCAGCAACTAATATTATATTGAGCCAATTTAACAATTTATCTTTCATATATTAAGTAAGTGGGTGTTAAAAATTGTCGTTATGACAAAGGAATA
>NZ_JAYGHA010000001.1:241266-246440 GCF_034931405.1 Anabaena sp. UHCC 0451
TAGGAAATAATGATTTACCAATTACCCATTACCCATTACCAATTACCAATTACCAATTAACCATTACCAATTACCCATTAAGATTCAAATAGCCATTTTTTGACTTTAGCTAAACTCTGCCAATCGGGTTTTTTGGTTAGACCATCTTCAATGCTATTTTTAACTTCTTCTTCCCATTCTTTATTGACAAAAATCAACTGTTGTGCAAAGTCAATATGTTCTCGCAAACCTTTCTGACCTGTTTCTAACATGGCTAAAGCGAGATTAATTCTGGCCTGTGGGTCTTGGGGATTTATTTTTACGGCTTTATTTGCAGCTTTATAAGCTAAGTTGCCCTTGTTATCTAGCAAATATAACCAAGCTAGACAAACCCAAGCTGAACTGGCTTTGGGAGAGCGATCGCATACCTCTTTAAATACAGGTATGAGCGTTTCTGGTGATTCTCCGGCTTTATAGCGTTCTAAACCTGTATCAAACAGTTCTTCAATTGTGATAGTCATTGGTCATTAGTCATTAGTCATTAGTCATTAGTCATTGGTCATTAGTCATTGATCATTAGTCATTGGGAACAGGGAACAGGGAACAGGGTAAAATAAATTAACTTTTGCCTCTTGCCTCTTGCCTTTTCTTACTGACATCTGACCCTTGACTATATTACACTCCGAAAGATTTGCCGCAACCACAGGTTTGGGAAGCATTGGGGTTAGTGAATTGAAAACCACCACCAATCATGGCATCACTATAATCCAGCATTAAACCATAGAGATATAATAAGCTCTTGCGATCGCAGATAATTTTGAAACCATCATAATCAAAGACATCATCCTGTGGGGTGATCTTGCTGATGTCCTCAAAATCCATCATATAAGACATCCCAGAGCAACCACCTTGACGGACTCCTACCCGTAAACATAAATCTTGTCCTTGTGTGGCTTGGAGAGATTTTACCTGGCGCAATGCTGTTTCACTCAACAAAATGCCGCGTTCTTGCGTTTGGGTTGCTTGTGTCATCTGCTGTTTTCACTCCTTAATTAATCTAAATATTACCCTGTATATGCTGTTAACAGCTTTGGGGTTGTTTTTTCTAGTTGTGTTCTATTCTAGCGGCATTGAACGGTCTAGACGCTAAATTCTCAACACTTTGTCAACAGCAGGATAGGATTTTTATTCTAGAATTGAGAGATTCGGTGTATTTAGAGATGGAGTATTTTTCTCATTTTCAGTCAAAAGCAGTCTGAGCAGCAAGCACTCTTCAGGTACAGCAGGGAAAATGTCAGCCGAATTTTAGCCATTCCCCACAAGTTACTTCATAAATAGATTTTTTTGATTAACCTACTCTATGACAAGTTTTAATCGCTCTACCAGCCGTCGGTTGAAAAAATTAACCCAAATTCCTTCTATATGGGAGGGCGATCGCCGTCCGTTGTCATCATCACAAGCCCAACCCAGAGATGCAGAAGAATCCAAGGGGGAATGTATTCTCTGGGTGGATGGCTCTCAAGGTATTGTTAGAGGTATGGATGTAGTATCTCCATCACTGGGATTAGAAGCCATAGTTCGCACACTAATGCGAGCAATGGAACATCCGCACAGTCCAGCTAAACCTGCTAGACCACAAAGAATTGTGGTCAGAGATCGGGAAATTCAATTTTACCTGCGCGGAGTTTTGCAAGATTTGGATATTGCTGTTGACTATGTAGCCGAATTACCTTTAATTGATGAATTATTTCGCTCTTTTGCGGATATTCTCGATAGCCAAATACCCGATTTACCTCCACAATATGCACAAATCCTGAATGAGCAAGCCTTTGCAGTTTGGGAAGCAGCACCTTGGAATTTTCTGGAAGAACAACAAATTTTATCCATAGAAATCAATAAATGGGATGTGGGGACGCTTTATGCCTCGGTCATGGGAATGCTGGGCATGGAGTATGGTATTTTGTTGTATCGTTCACAGGATTCTCTCAAGCGTTTTCGTGCAGATGTGTTACAAGATGAAGAATCTATCCAGGGTTTAGAAGAAGCCTTCCTCAAGCAAGATTGTTTATTTCTCACCTTTGATCAAGTTGATGAAAATGAAGATGGAGATGAGGATGAGGATGAAGATTTGGCAGATTTACCGCTATCGGAAATTGAACCTACCTTTGGAAATATTCACCCTTTAGAAGGATTACGCTCGGTTTTGTATGACGAAGAAGCACTGGTTATGTATGTGGCGATCGAAAGTTTGATCCGCTTTATTCGTGATTATCGTCATCAGTTATACGAAGAAGATTTCCCTACCATCAATCGCCGTTATCGCATTTCTCTACCCAATCCAGATGAAGCAACTAAATCAGTGCCTGTGACTGTTTCTACTATGCCAGAATTGGCAGCCGAGCTAGAAGAAATGGCAGGTTTGGATATCTCAGATGAAGATGAATTTGACTCTCCTGAGTTCCATACGCTTCGGGATGACTTGATCCCAGAAGATTCGTTCTTGAGCTTGGGTGTGATTTCTTGGGAAACCTTAAAATCTCTCCGTCAGGAGGTGAATTATTATGCAGGTAAGGAAATCAATCAAGCGGGTGATGGTTTACCTGTGATTTTAATTCAAACTTCCCGTCCCAAGGCTAAAACTGTGATTGAAAATATTCAAGCCGCTGGGGGATTAAAAGCAATTTGCTTTAATCCCGGTGCTAATCCCTTAGATGGAGAGCAATATGATTTGGGTTTGCTACAAACAGAAAATGGGGATTTATTTCTGTTTGGAGAATTTGAAGATCAAGACCCGATTCATATTGAAGCCAGGCAAAAATGGAATCAGCGGTGTCATTATACCAGTGGTTATTGTGGCTTAATTATTGCTAAGGGACTGACAGGTGCTGCTCGTGGTAATCCTCAGTTAAAAGACATGATGGCTTTATTTGAAGCGCGATCGCTCTCTTCCCAAGATTTGGGTCTCGGTATTCTTCAACTTATGCCTCAATTGGAAATTGAATAATGCTCTATGTAGTTACCACAGATAAGTATCAAATTCACACTGAGTTCAATAAATCAAGTCTAATCTGTGGTTTTCTACAATGTAATTAAAATAGTTGTGACGGGATAATTTCGATGAACAAATAAAAATGATTAGCTATGATTATTTATACTCGACTGAACTTTACCGAGAATTTTTAGTTATATTTATGATCTTCGTATTTCTTTGGGACAATCTCTGATAGTATCATTTTTTCCTTTTACAACTGGATTATTTTTGATAACCGTTAACACATAGCAAGTTGCATGATAATGACTAATAAAAAATGGGCTGTTAAACGTATAACCGTCAACCTAGCAACACAGGAAGCGGAAAAATTAGAAAAATATTGTCAACAGACAGGTAGACCCGCTACTGATGTGATTCGTGAACTAATTAGAAGTTTACCGCTGTCTGAGGAAACCAAGGAGAAAGGGTGATTGGGGATTAGTGACTGGGGATTGGGGATTGGGAAGAATGAATTTATGACCCATGACCCATGACCCATGACCCATGACCCATGACCCATGACCCATGACCCATGACCCATGACCCATGACCCATGACCCATGACCCATGACCCATTACCTATTCTGACACCAAGCCAGTTACAATTTGTAAAGAAACTGATAGCGCAGCTTGGCGTAAGCAATAAAGGAACTTGGGAATGCGTGTTGCAATTGTAGGTGCAGGACTAGCTGGACTAGCAACTGCCGTAGATTTAGCTGATGCGGGTTGTGAGGTACAAATTTTTGAATCTCGTCCGTTTGTTGGTGGAAAAGTCGGCAGTTGGGTAGATGGTGATGGCAACCATATTGAAATGGGTTTGCACGTATTTTTTGGCTGCTACTACAATCTGTTTGAGTTGATGGAAAAAGTGGGAGCAGGTGAAAATTTACGTCTTAAAGAACATAGTCATACTTTTATTAATAAAGGTGGACGCACTGGGGCTTTAGATTTTCGTTTTATCACCGGTGCGCCTTTTAATGGCTTAAAGGCATTTTTCACCACTTCCCAACTTTCATTACAGGATAAATTACAAAATGCGATCGCTCTAGGAACTAGCCCCATAGTTAGGGGTTTAGTAGACTTTGAAGGCGCAATGAGAAATATCCGCGATTTAGACAAAATCAGCTTTTCTGACTGGTTCTATCGTCACGGAGGCAGCAAAGGCAGCATCAAACGCCTATGGAACCCTATCGCTTACGCCTTGGGTTTTATTGATTGCGACAATATTTCTGCCCGTTGTATGTTGACAATTTTCCAGTTTTTTGCTGTCAAAACTGAAGCTTCAATTTTGCGAATGCTGGAAGGTTCACCCCACGAATATTTACACAAACCAATTATTGAATATTTAGAAGCTAGAGGCACAAAAATATACACCCGTCGCCAAGTGCGGGAAATTCAATTTGCTGAATCTGGAACAGAAACCCACGTAACAGGTATAGTAGTTGCCCAAGGTGATACGGAAGAAGTGATCACGGCTGATGCTTACCTTTGCGCTTGTGATGTACCGGGGATTCAGCGCGTTTTACCCCAAGCATGGCGAAAATGGTCAGAATTTGACAACATTTATAAACTTGATGCTGTGCCAGTTGCTACAGTGCAGCTACGGTTTGATGGTTGGGTAACGGAACTGGAAGATGCTGAAAAACGTAAACAGTTAAATCATGCTGTGGGTATAGATAATTTGTTGTATACCGCCGATGCTGATTTTTCCTGTTTTGCTGATTTGGCTTTGACTAGTCCAGCAGATTATTATCGTCCTGGGGAGGGTTCGTTAATGCAACTGGTGTTGACACCGGGAGATCCTTTTATTAAAGAAAGTAATGAGGCGATCGCTCAACACGTTCTTAAACAGGTGCATGAATTGTTCCCTTCGTCAAGAGAATTAAACATGACTTGGTACAGTGTGGTTAAACTAGCCCAGTCTTTGTACAGAGAAGCACCAGGAATGGACGCTTATCGTCCTGATCAGAAAACACCCATACCTAATTTCTTCCTAGCAGGTAGTTACACTCAACAGGATTATATTGACAGCATGGAAGGTGCAACCATTTCTGGAAGACGTGCGGCTAAAGTGATTCTGGAAAGTGTGAAGAAATAGGGACTGGGGACTGGGGACTAGGGAAGAAGTAGGGGAGCAGGGAGCAGGGGGAAGTTATTTGTATTT
>NZ_JAYGHA010000001.1:246522-326558 GCF_034931405.1 Anabaena sp. UHCC 0451
AAAATCTAATGGCTGAATGGTTAGAACATAGTGTACAGGTAGAAGTCGAAGCTCCCATAGAATTAGTATGGGGGTTATGGTCTGATTTGGAACAAATGCCTAAATGGATGAAATGGATTGAGTCGGTAAAGATTTTGCCCGATGATCCTGAAATTTCACTTTGGAAATTGAGTACAGGTGGTTGGGATTTTACTTGGAAATCTCGCATTCTCAAAGTTGTTCCTAACCAAATTATTCAATGGGAATCAGTTGATGGTTTGCCAAATCAAGGGGCGATTCGTTTTTATGATCGTCATGCTGGTAGTATTGTGAAAATGACTGTTTCCTATGCTATCCCTGGTCTTCTTGGTAAGCTCATGGATAATCTGTTTTTAGGAAAGGTTGTAGAATCGACAATTCAAGCGGATTTGGAGCGGTTTAAGGAATACGCTTTGAATGTGAAAGCTGATTGATATAGATGGGGAAAACAGGCAGTACAAAAGCTTTAATTTAAAACTTTTCCTGATTACTGCCTGGTAAAATTTATAATTATGAATAAATAGGAAATTATTACAATATAATTCTATGCTTCAATTAAATTTATTTGACTCAAATACCAGTTTAATAGAAACCCAAAAATTACCAAATAATCAAAAATTATCTACTAATATATTTACTAATAATTACCCGATTCATAGATGGTACAATTTCATAGCTGGGTTTTCTCCAGAATTTGTGAGGTTTTGCATACAAGAAGCTAAAGTGAATTGTGATGATATTGTAATTGATCCTTTTTCTGGATTGGGGACTACACTCGTTGAAGCAACTTTTCAAAATGTTTCTTCAATAGGATTTGAAGCCCATCCTTTTTTCTATGATATATCACAGGCAAAAATATTTCCTACATCAGATATACAACAGGTAAAATATTTAGAAAATCTCTTGTTATCAATTCAACCTTACACTGGCAGTTTTAAAGCGATATGGTCTGAATCTGCTTTGATTTTTTTAAATAAGCTTGTTTCAGAAGATAATTTAGCTTTATTAGCAAGCTGTCTAGGAATAGAAAACACAATTTCTCAAGAACATAAGTCATTATTTCGTTTAATAGTATCTAAAGTTCTTGAAAAAACTTCTTTAGCTCAAACTGATGGTATTTATAAAGCTCCCACAACTTTAAAAAAATCTATATCTTTTTATGATTCTGTATCTATTGTATGCAAACAAATATATGAAGATGTTGAAAATCTACAAGATAATTTTTACTCAAAAGCAAAATTAAATTTTGGAAGTTCAGAAAATATGGAGTTAGTTGAAAATGAAAGTTGTTCACTTTGTATTACTTCTCCACCTTATTTAAACAACTTTGATTTTGCGGAAATGACACGGATGGAATTATATTTCTGGCGTTATGCAGGTTCATGGAGAGAAATCACAGAAAAAGTCCGTCGTCATTTAATCGTTAATACGACAACAGCACCTACAGATTTAAAAAGAAATCAAGATTTTTTCTCTTCTGCATTATCAGAAAATTTTAAGTTAAAATATTTAAACTCTATAATAGAGAATTTAAAAAATGAGCGGAAAATCAGACCTGGTAAAAAAGATTATTACTTATTAATATATCCATATTTTGCCCAAATGCAAAATGTTATTAGAGAATTGCATAGAATATTGCGTTCTGGTAGTAATCTTCATCTTATTGTTTCTGATGCAGCATTATATGGAGTTTATATTCCCACTCATGAAATCTTGAGTCAATTAATGATAGAAACCGGATTTAATATTATTAATATAGAGAATATGAGAAAACGGGGTGAACGTTGGCTACTTAAAAAAAGGACGGGTTCAAATAAATTAGGAGAGTATCATATTCATGCAAAACGAATTTAATATAGACTTAGATATTGAGCAAACCAACGATTCAGACGAAAGTAGCGGTACACTGTATGCTATTGCTATGGATTTCATGAAAGGTTATATAGATGTTTATTTAAAATTAGTAAATGAAACAAAAGGATTTGCTATAGTTGAAGCTAAAGATGCTCAAGATTATGAGCAAAAACTAATAATTTTAACCGGAATTAATAGCAATCTTGATCCGAAAAATGCAACCGCAATTGATGTAGTTCAAGAATGGCAAAGACGACAAGCGATAATCTTTGATGTAGAAGCATCAATAACTAAAGGTGTTTATATCAAAATGCGAGAAGTAGCACAAACCCTTATTATGGATATACAGTAATTATACGTAAACCTATAATTACGTAGGGTTTGCTTAATAAACCCAACAACGCTTGTTGGGTTATTATATATAAATACTCTTCTATGCTGCGTGACAAACTGTGTGTTCTGGAAGTGAATCACCGACACGACAGCTTCATAAGCAATAATGAGAGAGTCTAAGGCTTCAATTCTATTTGCTACTATTAATTCGTAAGTATCCCCATGAGTGTGCCATTTTTGTCCTGGAAAATCAGGGAATCATACTTTGTTGTTCTAAATCACCAATGCTAAAACTTGTTTTTAAGTCGTTCATCTGATTTCGTTCAATTAAGCCATCATTCTGAAGCCTTCCCACAACAATACCTGGATGAATACCAAGCAGTTTGGAAAAATCAATCACAATTTCTTTAGAATTTAACTGATATAGTTCATCATTATACTGATTCGGGATTAAAAATTCCCGCGCCCATTGATTCGCTTCCCTTTCTTGTTCTGATTCTAAACTTTCCTCTCCATCAAATTCATCCAAAAAAATATCTTGCTTACTGTGAAGTAATATATGTGCTGCTTCATGGAAAAATGTAAACCAAAAACGATCATTACTTTTACCGTAGTCCGAAATTTGAATAAGAGCTTTATGAGTATTTAACCAACGTGCCATTCCACTAATATGCGCTCTCTTGATAGATGGCACTAGAATAAGCAAGACTCCTGCATCCTGACATAACTGTTGAATTTGAGATGTAAAATCCTGTGGTGACAGCATTGTTAATGTGCGTATTTCACGTACTGCATTCTCAAATTTCTCTTTACTATATTGTGGACATTCAATTTCTTCAGCTTCTATTTCACCTAATCTTATCCATGCTGAAATTGCACCAATATCACTTTTTTCTTGGCGGGTTCGGCGAAAAGCAACTTCCATTGTTTCATAGTTATTTAACCATTCTTCTGGGGAAGAAACATCGAAGAAATATAGTAATTCTCGAACTAAACTAGGTCTATTGGTTGCGTCTATACGATATTTAGTAATTGCTCCTCGCTTCATCAATTCTCTAACTGGTAATTTTTCCAGCCAATCTGTCCATTTTTGCAACTTTTTTTCTTCTTGTTGAAGACGCACAAGTTCTGAACGATAATCGGATTCTCGATTCAGCCAGAACCTTGCTGTACCTCCTAAGACTTGTTCAAGCTTGAAGGCCATTTTATCGTCAATAGACTCTTGTCCTGTGATCAGCTGACCAATATATTTATTAGTGCATTCTAAGTCTTCAGCTAATTGTTGTTGCGTCCATTGACGCTCTTCTAATAAATCGGCTATTGTATCACCAGGAGGAGATACCCAATCTGGAGTAAAGGGACGAGTTAATTCAGTCATAATAATCAACAATCTCAAAAATATGAATTTTAATTACTTCTTAAGGATGATAATCAACAATCTCAAGAATACAAATTTTAGTTACTTGTGACCAATCAATACTTCCATCATCTTTGAGAGGAACTGGATAATTATCAGGCTCAAATACAAGACGCATTCCTCCTGCTAAATATACGGCATATTGACCTAATCTGTCACGTTCTAAACGATGTGGTTTTCCTGCTGTTAAACTTGTTACATTTTCGACAGTAACTAGCTCTCTCATTCGTGCTTTCAGTTTTTTAGCATTATCTGCACCTAATTTTCTTTGTGCTTCTGTATCTCGCTCACATAGCTTTTGCACTTTGTTATTTTTAAAGCTTATTTCCATTTTTAATATATATGTACTATTTTAGCATTTCGATCAATGTTTTTCAATATAACCCAGAATATTGATGAGATTCTCGCTTTTACCTGCGACCATTAGCAAGTGCGATTGCCCCTACCTTATTGGTATATAAAGGCACGGTAATTATACATCAATATACTATTTATGCTGCTTTAGCATCAAGACCGTGGACAACTTTGATAATTTTACCTTTAGCCTCTAAAATCATTTACCCTGCATCTCAGCATAAGCAGCATAAACACCCTTCACGTTATACCAATTCAAAAAAATCCGCGCAATTTCTAACGCCAACTGAGGCTTACCCAAATTAATCAACCATTGCAAAAAAGGAGCCATTGTCCTTTCATTTAATAACCCATTTAACGAAAGCATACCCCACAACAAACGATGAAACCAAGTCATTTGAATCATCATTTTTACTTCCCATGTAGGATGCTTTTGATAAAACAAAACTCCCATCCTTCCCCGTTGAATTTCCTGATCAATTAACTTAGGAATTTGTTGTAAACTAAATGCCGGATGCCAGTGATAACCAACAGCTTCAGGACATTTAATTAATTGCAAACCCAAATTTTTTAACCTCACACCTAATTCCAAATCTTCCCAACCATAAAGTTGAAAACCAGTATCAAATAAACCAGCTTTTTCTAACCAATGTTTAGGAATAGCCACATTACCCGTCGCAAAGAAAGCCGCAGAAAAATCGGTGATTTTATAAGGTTCAGCAGTAGGATTTTCAAAATTACAAGTATTAATTACAGCACCATAAGTAAAAAAGCAATCGCTTCCTAATTTCTCCCTTCCCTGTACCAAAGCATCCGCATGAGCTTCTAAGAAATTAGACAAAACCACCAAATCACTATCAATAAAAATAATTGTGTCACCTTGCGCTTTTTCTACCCCTAAATTTCGCGCCGCAGCAGGACCAGCATGATTCTGCTCAAAACAATGTACATGAATAAACTCATCTTTATGTGCTGCTAACCAATCTAAAGTGCCATCAGTAGAACCATCATCTACTAACACAACTTCATAACCTTGTATATATTTTTCTTGACTAAACTCCTGTCCTTCCAAAGCGCGGAGGCACTTTTCCAAAATTGGTAAGCGATTATAAGTTGGAATTACAATACTAAAAAACACAGTTTCACCCCAAAAAATATTGCCCATATTGAGAATAAGACAAATATAACAAAGTCACGGTTTCTGAAAAAAGCACCTGTTGAAGTGACCTGATCTGAATTGTAAGATACCATATTTGTACGGATAATCTATTCTTTAAATCAATAAACAGCTTATAGGGTCAGGATTTTTAATTTTTAATTTTTAATTTTTAATTAGATTACCGTTGCATAAGAAAATATACGCTAGGCAAGTCAGATATAATAATGACTCATTCTTTGTTTTCCTAAGTGGAGAAACTAATGGGTCGCGCCAAAAAGGTTGTCTTAGCATATTCTGGTGGAGTTGATACTTCTGTTTGCATACCCTACTTAAAAAAAGAATGGGGAGTTGAAGAGGTAATAACCCTAGCAGCAGATTTAGGCCAGGGAGATGAATTAGAACCAGTTCGAGAAAAAGCTTTAAAATCCGGTGCAAGTGAATCCTTGGTAGCGGATGTTAAGGATATTTTTGTTAAAGAGTACGCATTTCCGGCAATTCAAGCCAACGCTCTCTATGAAAATCGCTACCCTCTGGGAACAGCCCTTGCTCGGCCTTTAATTGCCAAGATTTTAGTAGAAGCAGCTGCAAAATACGGTGCTGATGCGATCGCTCACGGTTGTACAGGTAAAGGAAACGACCAAGTTCGCTTTGATGTCTCCTGTACAGCCCTCAATCCCAATCTTAAAATCCTCGCACCAGCTAGAGAATGGGGAATGAGTCGAGAACAAACCATAGCTTATGGTGAAAGCTTTGGTATTCCTGCACCCGTCAAAAAATCCTCTCCCTTCAGTATAGATAAAAACTTACTTGGTCGCAGCATTGAAGCTGGTACATTAGAAGATCCAGCAAATGAGCCACCAGAAGAAATCTATGAAATGACCAAAGCCATAGCTGATACTCCCAACGAACCGGAATATCTAGAAATTGGCTTCCAAAAAGGGCTTCCTACCACCATTAACGGTACATCAAAAAACCCAGTTGAGTTAATTGAACAACTCAATAAAATCGTGGGAAATCACGGTATTGGCAGGATTGACATGATTGAAAACCGCCTAGTAGGTATCAAATCACGGGAAATCTACGAATCACCAGCAATGATAGTTCTCATTAACGCCCACCGTGATTTAGAAAGCTTGACTTTAACAGCAGATGTCAGTCAGTACAAACGGGGTATTGAAGAAACATATACCAAACTCGTATACAACGGACTTTGGTATAGTCCACTTAAAGCCGCAGTAGATGCCTTTATTCAACAAACACAAGAAAGAGTTTCTGGTGTTGTGCGGTTAAAACTGTTTAAAGGTAACGCTACTATAGTTGGTCGTTGGAGTGATAATTCCCTTTATACTCCTGATTTAGCAACTTACGGTGCAGAAGATCAATTTGATCACAAAGCCGCTGAAGGCTTCATTTACGTGTGGGGTCTACCTACCCGCATTTGGGCGCATAACAACAAGTAAAAAGCAGGGAGCAGGGGAGCAGAGGAGCAGAGGAGCAGAGGAGCAGGTGAAAATATTGTTCTTTTTCCCCCCAATCCCCAATCCCCAGCCCCCAGCCCCCAATCCCCAATCCCCAATCCCCAATCCCCAATCCCCTATTCCCCCAAATGCTTGACCTGGCGTGATTCCCACCAAATAGGAACAGCAATCACAGCAACTAAGATAAGTAATGCCAAAATTGCAAATTGACTTACCCACGCTACTAATTGTTCTAGGGACACAATTCTTCCTGCAAAAAAAGCTAATGTTACCATCACACTAGCCCAAGCTGTAGCCCCTGCTACGTTATATACCAAGAATTTACCAAAAGACATTTCCGCAATTCCAGCGAGTGGAGAAGCAAAAATTCTTAACAAAGCGAAAAAGCGACCAAAAAATACAGCTTTAGCAGCATTTTCACTAAATTGATCTTTAATACTCAGCAGTCGGGTTTCAGATATACGGAATATCTTGCCAACTTGTAGCAGGAAAGTCCAACCACCAAACCTACCAATCCAATAGCCACAAGTACCGCCAATTACAGCACCTGTAATAGCGTCACCCAGAACTAGCCAGTAATTTAGTTCATCACTACCAGCCAGGAAACCGCCTACTAAAGTCACGGTTTCACCGGGAAGAGGAATGCCCAAATTCTCTAGCAAAATTCCTAAAAAAATTGCCCAATAACCATAAGATTGAGCAAATTCTTGGATATTTTCTAGTGAAATTAGCTCAAAAGACATCCAGCACCGCCGACTTTATAAATTTTTACGTTTACTATATCTTGGCTTGGTTTTGGTGAGGGTGTCAATATAATTAATATTTATCAATTCAATGAATTACCAATTCATAATTTTATGTGCATTCTGGAGATGAGATTTAATTATTAAAAAGTTATAAAACTACATATAAACCATAAGAATTCTGTAACAGTTAAATTCGCTACCGAAATTCACAAGCATTTATGCCTATACTGTATATATCTAGGAAATTTTATACTCTATAAAACCATGATTCTTGTAGCACATCTATCTATATAGACTATAATTACATTAAGTGCTGGTTAATTAATTAAAACCAGTATTTTCACTGTTGACGCTTAATCACTATTAATATGTGTTCAGTTCCCTGAACATTTCCACTGCCCAGTTCAACTACCCAGTTAAATTCATGACTCTTACACAAGAACGCCAAGTGATTTTGTTTAAACCCCAAGGAAGCATAGACTTACAGGTTGGTAAGTCCTTGAGCGAACAGATGGCTGGAGTAATACCTCAGCCTGATCAACTTTGGGTCATCGATCTAGCAGAAGTTGAATTTATGGATAGTTCTGGTTTAGTTCCCCTAGTCCAAGCACTTAAAACTGTACGTCAAAGCGGCTGTCGCTTAGTCCTTTGTAACGTACAGGCTCCTGTTAGGTTAATTTTAGAACTTACCCACTTAGATTCAGTGTTTGAGATAGTTAACGATTACCAAGATATACTTTCTGAAATTAACGGGCAAAGTCTGGTGACAGCGGGTTAAATAATCAAGTTCAGTAAAATTTTTCCCCCTTTCTAGATTTGTAACGTATTACTCGATACAAGCAACCTTTAAACTGTCGCTCTAGCAAGCTGAATCTCTATTTGACCTCCAAAATATCAGTAGGTTAACTAGAAGTTCGGTAGCTAGGCGATAAAAATTTTATTGTGGCTAACATTGACAAAATTTGCCGGCGTTTTTCGGGTAAATGCGGGGAATAAATCACCTGCTTAAAAAAATTAATCAAATTTAATATCCATTTAGATATTCTGATGAGCAGACAAATTAGCTTCTCCAGGGATAGGACTAGAGAAGTTTGGTAAATCAATACCACTATGACTTGAGTTGCGAGTTTTTAGTGCTAACCGATAACTCACGCTTTGTAATTCTGCCTGTAGCTGGCGATTTTCTCTTTGGAGTATTGCTACCTTATCTCTGACTGGAGCCATCCGTTCCTCAAATTTACGACGATAAATTTGGGGTAATTCTTGTACTACTTGCTCTAACATCCGACTGCGATCAGTTAATTCTTGAACTGACTGTCTTAACTGATGAATCTCTGAATCACGAGATGTAATTTGCTCTTGATAAAACGTTACTTGCTCCTCGACAGCTTGAAGTTGTTCTCTTAGAGCCTCTAATTGATTCAAATCGTACTCCGACTCTGAGTCAGTCCGTTGAGGGATAAAACTAGTATTACCCTTGACCAGTCGGAACAGTTCTTGAGATAGCTGTTGTACTAATTGATCTCGGAGTTGCAACTCTTGACGCAACTGCGATACTTCAGTAGAAAGAGCTTGGATGTTGGGGGTTTCAGGTTGGCTCACAGTGGCTGACATCTCTTAGGTATAACTGCGACAATATTAATTTTGGCAAGTGCTGAAAGAATTATTCAAGTTTGGAAAAAAGTTCCAATCTATGTTTGTTATGTCCTTTCCTATACTTTATGTGTATGAGAGAAACACTTACTTCATGATTTGATCAAAAACATATCGCAATTAAGGGAAATTGACAACTGTTAAAATACCCAAATTTATGCAAAAATGCCGATTATTAACTAATAAAATTGTCAATATTCTAGCAGAGTAGTCAATTCGCAGTTATGCACCAAGATTAATGGTGGAGAAAGGATATAGGGTGTAGGTAAAAAAATATCTTACCTGCACTTAACATCCAATCAGAACAAAGTATTTGTATGCTGCTGCTGCTACCCAAAATCTTGGTAGATTTGGTGTGAGAAATTTTGGAAAAATTCCTCACTCAGAAGTTTTTTTAAGCGGTTACAGCTTCTGTCTCAGGTTTTTCTTCGCGTACTTCCTGTTTAGTAGTCATGTAGCGAATTACTTCTTCACTTAATCGCATAGCACGTTCCAAAGGAGCGATCGCACCTGTTGGGGCTGTGTAATTAAATTGGATGTAAATGCCATCTCGATGCCTGTTGATTTCATAAGCAAGACGACGCTTACCACGATTTTGAATTTCCAGATTCTGTGCGCCTTGTTCAGTTAACAAGTTCTGGTATCTAGAAACTGCTTGCTCTACTTGCTCATCTCCCAAGTCAGGGCGGAGAATGTACATTGTCTCGTAAACTATGGTCATATATTTTTATTCACCTTATGGACAAAAAAGGCTGCTGACGTAGATTTATACAAGTAAAAATAGAACCTACTGGTAAAAATCAGCATCTGAAGCAACAAGGAACTATAATCTTACCAGTTTTCAATTTAAATCATCAGCCTAATCTACCAAAATTTGGATCTCTAAGGATATTCATCAAGCTTATGGCACAACGCTATGTGCGAGTTAAAAGTCAGGAAGGGCAAATTTACTATGGGTTGCTGCAATTATCTCTCAAAGTGGAAGTGTTGGACGCTCCACCTTGGTTGGAAGGGCAACCCACTGATTTAATTTTGGAACCAGACAAATACCGAATTCTGGCTCCTTGTTCACCTTCTAAAATTGTGGCCGTAGGCAAGAATTATGCAGATCATGCCGCAGAAATGGGAACTTCCGTACCTGCTGAACCGCTGATTTTCTTCAAGCCATCTACATCTGTGATTGCCTCAGAAATGGAAATTAAATATCCTCCACAGTCACAACGGGTAGACTATGAAGGCGAGTTAGCATTAGTGATAGGCGATCGCACTTGTGACTGTACACCAGAGGAAGCTCAAAGCAAAATTTGGGGTTACACCATCGCTAATGATGTCACAGCCAGAGATTTACAAAAAAATGATGCTCAATGGACTAGGGCTAAAGGTTTTGATACATTCTGCCCTCTAGGTCCTTGGATTGTCCGAGAATTGAACCCAGGAGCCAGATTACAGACCTTTTTGAATGATGATCCCCACCCAGTCCAATCTGCCTGTATTGATCAGATGGTTTTCCCCCCAGATTTTTTGGTGTCTTATATTAGTCAAGTGATGACACTATTACCTGGGGATGTAGTGCTAACAGGTACACCTTTTGGCGTAGGTGCATTAAATGTAGGCGATCGCATCCGTGTCGAAATCGAAGGTATTGGCCGACTGGAAAATAGTGTGATCAGCCGTTAAGATCAAGCTAGTACCGCTTTGCGAAAGTCAAAAGTCAAAAGTCAAAAGTCAAAATTAAAACAGAATAGACTTTTCGGAGATTGAAAACGGTTCATTCACTTACGCCGCCGTGTACTAGTATTTTTTGAGATTTTGGGAACAGATGATTGTCAAAACTACTGTTAATCCAAAATCTAAAATTTCCAATTAGTAATACTCCTAGCGCACTTGCATATGCACAGCATCAGAAATAGCTGGTATTTCTGCATAACGCCCCATCAGCGACTGAAACACAGAATAGACAACAGCTACTACAATACCTAAAAAGATAGTATTAGCCAGAGTTTCTATAGCAAAACTAGCACCAGGAACAGGAGTTAAAATTCGCAGTAGTATGGAACACAAAAATATGACAATATCTAGAAGAATCGCCTGCATTGTGTTGAAACGAATAAAATGACTAATTTTTTCGTTTCTCACCACCAAAATGAACAAGGCAAAAAACACAATAATTTGACCTATTGATCCTAAGCCATCGTACACTAATTTAACTGGTAGCACTGGCAACAACACCACTCCCAACACTGGAAACTGTCTCAACAAAAAGCTACCAAAGACTAGACTCTCGACCAGAGGCAGTAAATAAGGTAAGCAAGCGAAAATTCGATCAGGAATCGTTGTAGTGCCGCGCCAAGACATAGTAAATTCTCCTATGGCTAAATTTGAATAGCTATTTGAGCGTTATGATAACGCAGTTGCTTGATATTGCTGGAAAATTAGATTATTTTATATTGGCGAGTCGGAAACCCATCACACACTCATACTGCTCTGACTGTTGTTCCGTCAATTTGTTAATAGCTTGACCACAGCGCAGTTGACCCCTATACCAACGGGGTTGACCACTGTTGTTAGCAAGCAAACAAGACTGACAAACCTGCTCAGGGGCAAAGATTTGATCATCAGTTAAAATGACTAACATCTAAATCCCTCCTGTAAATCCTCATTTTTAACCACATTTCACTCAGAGATGGACATTCTTGATCAAGGAACAAAGAATAATTTAAAAGCATGAGAGGTTAACATAGCAACCTTACAATGCTCTTTTGAGCAAAAATGTTGACAATAGCAAAAAGTTGCTAACTGCACTTATATTTATTGTATATTGTATATCTTAGAGATTAATTTTTTTTGTAAAAAGTAATACCTATAAATTCTGATAACCAGGTTGATTCCAGACGATTAGCTTTATATGATGACATTCCTGTTAATTTAATCATAGTAACTATCAAACCAAAATGAATGATAGTAAAGCTTGCTTCTAGTGAATGCATTCATTGAGAGCGTGTCTAATCATAAATAAATCAGCAACAATCACTCTGATCAGTCGACAGTCCTAAACATTTACTTTGATTTTTTTCCACCCAAAAATAGAGTTTTGCCAAATTCCACAAGGATAATTAACGTGAATAAAACTAACTCAGACTTGCTTAAATCCTCAGATTCTGTTATCGACGACTTAATCAACCAAGAATTACAACGTCAACGTGACCATCTAGAATTGATCGCCAGTGAAAACTTTACTTCTGCTGCTGTATTAGCTGCACAAGGTTCTGTATTAACCAATAAATACGCAGAAGGCTTACCAGGTAAACGTTACTACGGCGGTTGTGAATTTGTTGACAAAATTGAACAAATAGCCATTGACAGAGCCAAACAACTATTTGGTGCTGCTCATGCTAACGTTCAACCCCATTCTGGCGCACAGGCAAATTTTGCCGTGTTCCTGACCCTGCTAGAACCAGGTGACACAATTATGGGGATGGACTTGTCCCACGGTGGACACTTAACCCACGGTTCACCTGTGAATGTTTCCGGGAAATGGTTCCAAGTGCGCCACTATGGAGTCAGCAAAGAAACAGAACAACTAGACTATGACCAAATTCGTGATTTAGCCCTCAAAGAACGTCCTAAGCTATTAATTTGCGGTTATTCAGCTTATCCTCGGATCATTGACTTTGAAAAATTCCGCAGTATTGCTGATGAAGTTGGCGCTTACCTGCTGGCAGATATTGCTCACATCGCTGGGTTAGTAGCGACAGGTCATCATCCTAACCCCCTTCCCTACTGTGATGTTGTGACGACAACAACTCATAAAACCCTGCGCGGTCCTAGAGGCGGTTTGATTTTAACCCGTGATGCAGAATTGGGTAAAAAGCTGGATAAATCAGTTTTCCCTGGTACTCAAGGCGGACCATTAGAACACGTAATAGCTGGTAAAGCCGTAGCATTTGGGGAAGCACTCAAACCAGAGTTTACAACCTATTCAGGCCAAGTGATTGAAAATGCTCGTGCTTTAGCTACCCAACTACAAAACAGAGGCTTGAAATTAGTATCTAATGGCACAGATAATCATTTAATGCTGGTAGATTTACAGTCTATTGGCATGACGGGTAAAAAGGCAGATCAGTTAGTGAGTGGTGTAAATATTACAGCTAATAAAAATACAGTGCCTTTTGATCCAGCATCACCATTTGTTACCAGCGGTTTAAGACTGGGTTCACCCGCTATGACGACAAGAGGCTTAGGTGTGGCAGAATTTACAGAAATTGGGAATATTATTAGCGATCGCCTACTTTCTCCAGATTCCGAGGCAGTAGCCAAAGATTGTCAACAGAGAGTAGCAGCCTTGTGCGATCGCTTTCCCTTATATGCTCACCTAGAAATCCCCGTACCAGTTCTAGCCTAAGCGATTTTAGATTTGAGATTTTAGATTTGGGATTACCACCTCAAATCTAAAGTCTTATCTTCACTATCTAAATATTCTTATGCTGATAAATGCCTAAAATGTAGTAGATATTAAGTATAAAACGCCCTCGCACATTTTTCTCTTACTAAATACTTCTTAAAAAATACCGATGCCTGCTCAGATTTATCATCTGCTTGCTTTTCTTATCTCCGCAGTAGTCGTTCTCTGGACTATACCCGATGTCAAAAAAATTGGCATCAAAAGCGGAAATTTAGATAAACCCGGCGGTCGAAAACTTCATCAACGTCCAATGGTACGCTTGGGAGGAGTTTCTATCTTCGCAGGTACTTTCATATCCCTATTAATTGTCTGGTGGTTAGGTGGATTTACTAACTTACCACCAGAAAAAGAATGGCAAATTTGGGGTGTAACATTAGGTGGACTAGGCTTTTTTCTCATCGGTTTAGCAGACGATTTATTAAACCTGTCTCCCTTAGTACGCCTACTCATACAAATAATTGTTGCTGCTGGAGCATGGAAAGCAGGAGTTAGCATAGATTTTATTACCATTCCCACCATCGGCATAGTTAATTTAGACTGGCTGAGTTTACCAATCACAGTAATTTGGCTAGTGGGAATGGTGAATGCGATTAACTGGATTGACGGTTTAGATGGACTAGCAGCTGGTGTCACAGGAATTGCTGCTGTAGTGATGTTGTTAGTATCCTTGTTTATGCACCAACCAGAAGCAGCCTTAATTGCAGCCGCCTTAGCTGGTGCATCATTGGGATTTCTTCGCTACAACTTCAACCCAGCCCAAATCTTTATGGGTGATGGTGGCTCTTATTTTATGGGATTCACCTTAGCATCCGTAGGTGTAATTGGTCTGGTAAAAATCCCCGCTTTTACAGCTGTCATCTTACCCTATTTGATTTTGGCAGTACCAATTGTGGATATGTCAGCCGTGATTTTATCCCGACTCCGCCACGGTAAATCCCCTTTTATCGCTGATAAACGCCATTTACACCACCGTCTACTGCAAGTTGGTTTATCCCACAGATTAACGGTTCTGTTTATTTATTCCTTAACTCTTTGGGTAGGTAGTTTAGCATTAGCTATTGCCGGTATTCCCAGTGGCGTTACCTATGCCTGTGCATCTACCTCTGTGTTAAGTTATGCTATTTGGCGAGTCTGGAAACTTTCTCGACAATAAGGTGACAGTTGACAGTTGACAGGTGACAGGGAATAGAGAGTAGAAAATAGGGAGTAGAAAATAGAAAATAGAAAATAGGAAAGTTGATGAATTTTCCCCAATCCCCAATCCCCAATCCCCAGTTCCCGATCTCATGAGTGCAGAAATTATTTGTGTTGGTACTGAATTGTTACTAGGAGATATCCTCAACAGTAATGCTCAATTTCTTGCCCAGCAATTAGCACAGCTAGGCATTCCCCATTACTATCAAACTGTGGTGGGGGATAATCCTGATAGACTTAAGCAAGTTATCGAAATCGCTACTTCCAGGGCAGAAATTTTGATTTTCACTGGTGGGTTAGGACCGACACCAGATGATTTGACCTGTGAAACCATCGCTGATTTTTTCGGCGTTCCCTTAGTGGAAAGTGCCGAAATTATTGAAGATATAACTGAGAAATTTACCCAACGGGGACGGGTGATGTCTCCTAGCAACCGCAAACAAGCCTTAATTCCCCAAGGGGCAGAAATTTTACCTAATCCCACAGGAACAGCACCGGGGATTATTTGGCAACCCCGACCGGGATTAACCATTTTTACTTTCCCTGGTGTTCCTAGTGAAATGCACCGAATGTGGTCAGATACAGCAGTACCTTGTCTTAAAAGTCAAGGTTGGGGACAGGAAATTATTTATAGTCGGAGTTTAAAATTTTGGGGTATTGGCGAATCAGCTTTAGCAGAAAAAGTATCTGCTTATCTGAATTTACCTAATCCTACAGTTGCACCTTATGCTGGTAACGGAGAAGTAAGACTAAGAATTTCTGCCAAAGCATCTGATGCAAAAGCAGCAAAGGATTTAATAGCACCGATTGAAAAACAACTTAGAGAAATTGCTGGATTAGATTATTACGGTGCGGATGATGATACATTGGCTGCTGTTGTTGGTGAATTATTGCGGTCATCAGAAGAAACTTTATCAGTAGCAGAATCTTGCACTGGTGGAGGACTAGGGCAAATGTTAACAGAAATTCCCGGTAGTTCTGATTACTTTTGGGGTGGAGTAATTTCTTATGATAATTCTGTAAAAATAGGATTATTGGGAGTTAACCCCGAAGATTTAGACAAATTTGGGGCTGTGAGTGCTACTGTAGCCGAACAAATGGCTGTTGGTGTCAGAAACCGTCTGCAAACTACTTGGGGATTAAGTATTACAGGAATTGCTGGGCCGACTGGGGGAACTAATACAAAGCCTGTGGGTTTGGTGTATATTGGTTTAGCTGGTTCAAGAGATGAGGTAACAAGTTATGAGTATAGATTTGGAACTATGCGAACTCGTTCTTCTATTCGTCACTTGAGTTCCTGTACAGCTTTGGATAATCTGCGTCGTATTTTGTGCAAGCAAAATGACGGATGCTTTGATAATTCAGCACCATAATCATAAATTAAGCTTATGTAGGTAATCTTTGTGTTAAAGGGTGTTAATATAATCAAAATCAATCTAGGAACACGAAAACAAAATGTAACCCATTAAACATCGGAACTTTCTTGAATAATTTAATTCTGAATATATAAATAACAATTTTATCAAATGTTGATAAGGCTGTTGTCTAGTTTCTGTTATTATTCGAGAGAAATTTTGATAATGATTTTTGTTTTAGTTTACTAAAATAAACATCTGAAGTCCTTAATTTTGCATCTACTGTCCTTTGAAATAGGGACAAATGGAGCATTAATTTAAAACAGTGATATTGCTGAGTTATTTTTTCCGGAACAGATTGTAATTTGTTGTCAATTAGTATATGTAACCTTTTGACAACACTTAGTAAAAATTCAATTACTAAGAACAAGCAGGTTAAAAAAAAACCGGAAAATCTTTGTCAATAATCTTGCCTGATCAGCCTAAAAATTTCTACAGTAAAATACGCTCATGGCATTCTGGCCGAAAAAATTAATTACTTCCAATCGAAGCACGTCCTCATTGCCCCATCAGGATTTGAAAAATGATACAGACAGCCTAGCTATATCAAACAATGCAAATACTGTGAATCAGCCAGGTTACAAACAGACAAATTTTACTAAAGCGAGGTTATCTGCTAGAGATTTAACCGATATTTCTCAAACCCAGGAAAATCTCAATTCCCAAAAAACTAAAGTATCAATAATCACGGAATTTTTTCCCCCTGATTATGCGGCTACGGGGCAGCTGATTGAAGAACTAGTCAAACAATTAGAGCCGCAAGGGGTAAGTATTGAGGTGTTTACGGGGCAGCCAGGGTATGCCTTTTCTACTGCCAATGCTGCGGCTGTTGAGCAATCCGGTGATATTCGCATTCAGCGATCGCGATCAACCCAAGTGTGGTCTGGAAGGATTCGTGGTAAGGCAGCAAATGGAGTTCTCTTTACATTGCGTGCCTTTTTACACATTATCAAAAATTTCCGTCGGCATAATGTATTTTTGGTAACTTCTGCCCCGCCTTTCTTGCCCATAGCAGCATATCTGGCGCACCTAATTTTGAGAATTTCTTATGTTTGTTTAATCTATGATCTTTATCCAGATATTGCGATCGCATTGGGAGTAATATCCAAAAACCATTGGCTGGCAGGGTTTTGGAGAGAACTCAACAGAAAGATTTGGCGTGGTTCTAAAGGGATTGTGGTTCTGAGTCCTGATATGAAGAAGAGAGTAATAGCAATCTGTCCTGAAGTGGCAGATAAAGTCTCTGTAATTCACAGTTGGGGAGATCCTGAATTGATTGTACCCATTCCCAAAGAAAAGAATTGGTTTGCCCGGGAACATAATCTAGTTAATAAATTCACCGTCCTCTATTCTGGTAATATGGGCAGGTGTCACGATATGGACACCATTCTTGAAGCTGCTAAACAACTGCAAGACGAACCCATTCAGTTCGTTTGTATTGGGAGTGGAGCAAAGCGAAAAGATTTTATGGAGGCAGTGAATAAATTAGGACTAAGAAATTTCCTATTTTTACCCTATCAAGACAAGCAAGTTCTGCCTTACTCTCTGACAGCTTGCGATCTCTCCCTAGTGAGTGTAGAAGCTGGAATGGAAAGTCTAGTAGCTCCCAGTAAGCTTTACCCAGCTTTAGCTGCTGGAAGACCGATAGCCGTGGTTTGTGCAAATGACTCTTATTTGCGACAGATGATAAATGATAGTAAGTGTGGGGTGAGTGTGGAGAACGGAGATAGTTTTGCTCTAGCTGAATTTATTCGGCTGCTGAATAGCGATCGCAAACTAGCAGAACTAATGGGCAAAGCATCTCGACAGTATTTGCAGTCAAATTTTACGCCACAAATCATTGCTAAAAAATATTTCCGTGTGCTACAGAGTTGTAATCTGTAATCTGTGAACTAAACTAATCCCAGAAGTACAAATGTGATAAGATATCGAACTGATTAACAAAACTGAAATTTTCAAATTTAATAACTTAACTTTTAAATTAGGAGCAGGGCTTTGATGGTCTTACTTGATCTCAGTCCCTCCACCGCAACCTTCTGGTGATCTTTTTGTATCAAACTGATTTGGGAGGCCGAAGTGCAGAGAAGGTGTGATCGAAATCGGAATCGTTCTAAACGTCGAGCTATCTATTGTCCAGTACATAACTGCTACATGGATAGCATGAGTCAAAAATACAGCTTATTTGCTGAAAGTGCCGGACAACTACAACAGAGAGGGATGAGACGGAAAGAAGCCCTGATGTTAGTAGCAGCCAAAACCGCAGTCCCTTTACAGGGAGAGTGGTTAGAAGCTTTTTGGTGTGACGATTGCCAGGAAACAAAATGGTATCACATCCATAAACGTGAATCTGTATATGAGTTATCATTAGCACGAGCCGAACTTTGGCAACAGGCTACAGGTGTAATTAATCCCCATCGAAATCCTTCCGTGGGAGAATTTACCTTCAGGCAATCCCAAGTAATTGGTGGTAACAGTATCAAAGATTTTTGGGTGAGTAACTAATAATTAATAGCAAGTATTTGCAGCCAGTAATTGAGATTGGCATCACTAAATTGATGATATGAAAGACACCATTTCCCAGCCAGAATTAATAATTGAAGCCGGAAGAGCAGAAAGTCAATATTGGAAAGATTTATGGCGCTATCGGGAATTATTTTATTTCCTAGCTTGGCGAGATATTTTAGTAAGATATAAGCAAACTAGCATTGGTATTGCTTGGGCTTTAATTCGTCCTTTTCTAACAATGGTTGTGTTTACAATCGTGTTTGGTAGGTTGGCAAAATTACCATCTCAGGGTGTGCCTTATCCTATCCTGGTATTTTCGGCCATGTTACCCTGGCAGTTTTTCGCCAATTCTCTGGCAGAATGCAGCACTAGTTTAATTACCAATTCTAATCTAGTTTCCAAAGTTTATTTTCCACGATTAGTAGTACCGACAAGTGCGGTAGTAGTAAGTTTTGTGGACTTTATGATTTCTGGAATAATTTTATTGGCACTCATGGCCTGGTACAATTTCGTTCCCAGTTGGCGAATTGTGACTTTACCGTTGTTTATTAGTATTGCCTTTGCTGCTTCAATGGGAGCAGGATTGTGGTTTGCTGCTTTAAACGTTCAATATCGAGATTTCCGTTATATTGTGCCGTTTATTGTCCAATTTGGTCTGTATGTTTCCCCAGTAGGTTTTAGTAGTAGCCTTGTTCCCGAACAGTGGCGGTTAATTTACTCATTAAACCCAATGGTAGGAGTAATTGATGGTTTCCGGTGGGCAATTTTAGGCGGTAATTCAAATTTGTATCTACCCGGATTTATTCTCTCTTTAGCACTAGTATTTTTGCTATTGTTTAGTGGTATTTGGTATTTCCGCAAAATGGAAAGAAAGTTTGCCGACGTGATTTAGACTCGCTGATAGATATCTTTGGATAATAAAGACTTTTATTATCTATACTAAACATGGTTGGGACATGGACTTTTTCAAGATTACGAAAAACCTCAATGTCTAGGGGTTTAGCTCATGCTTTAACCATACCTATAAAATCCAATAATTAAGCCGTTTTGAGTATATCAAAAACTAAGTAGAAAATATATTGGACATTAGCAACAGAAACACTATAATGTCATAGATGTCATACGAGATTTGATACCCAATCTGCTTTTCGGGAAGTTACTTATTACCGATTGTAGGTAGTAGGATTTTTGGACAGACATATTATTCAGAACTAATAATTAAAGTCCAACCTACAAACAAGGAAAAGCAAAGTACATAACTATTGATAAACAGATTATACCAAGGAGTGAAAAATGATAGATATTGGAGCAACAATTTGGTTTACAGGATTGAGTGGTGCTGGTAAAACAACCATCAGCACTGAAGTTGCGAAAACATTACGTCAGCGTGGACTCAAAGTAGAGATATTAGATGGAGATATAGTGCGCCAAAATCTCACCAGAGATTTAGGGTTTAGTAGAGCAGATAGAGATGAAAATATTAGACGAATTGGTTTTGTGGCTAATTTATTAACGCGGAATGGGGTGGTAGTATTAGTTTCTGCTATTTCACCATATCGTGATGTGCGGCAAGAAGTACGCCAAAAAATTGGTAGTAGTTTTATTGAAGTTTATGTCAATGCGTCCTTGGCATCTTGTGAAGATCGTGACGTTAAAGGCTTATATAAACGAGCGCGTCAGGGGGAAATTAAGTTTTTTACAGGTATTGATGATCCCTATGAACCACCTTTAAAAGCAGAAGTTGAATGCTTGACTGATCAAGAAGATATTGAACAAAGTGTGACAAAAGTAATAGAACAGTTTGATATTCTGTGTAGCAATGCAGCGGTATCTTCTGCTTGTTTATAATTGAGCTAATCTAGATTATTTGGAATTATCAGAGAAGCATTAACTTTGAGAATGGTTAATGTTTCTCTTTACAAAATTTGTACCTATGTCAGACACAGTTATTCGCGTTGAAAATCTGGGTAAAAAATACATTATTGGCCATCAGAAGCAGGAACGTTATACTGCTCTGCGAGATGTGGTTAGTAATCAAATTAAGTCTCTTGGTAGTTTCATTCATCCTAAATCTGAAGTTGAGAATCCTAATGTTGAAGAATTCTGGGCTTTAAAAGATGTTTCTTTTGAGATTAAGCAGGGGGATAGAGTTGGGATTATTGGCCGAAACGGTGCAGGAAAATCAACTCTATTAAAGATTTTAAGCCGAATTACTGAACCCACTGTAGGAAGGATTAAAATTAAAGGTAGGGTTGCGAGTTTATTAGAAGTAGGTACTGGGTTTCATCCAGAATTGACTGGGAGAGAAAATATATTTCTCAATGGGGCAATTCTCGGAATGAGTAAGGTAGAGATTAAACGCAAGTTTGATGAAATTGTGGCGTTTGCTGAGGTGGAAAAGTTTCTAGATACGCCAGTGAAGCGGTATTCTTCGGGGATGTATGTAAGATTGGCGTTTGCGGTAGCAGCGCATTTAGAACCGGAAATTTTAATAGTAGATGAAGTGTTAGCCGTTGGGGATGCGGCATTTCAGAAGAAGTGTTTGGGTAAGATGGAAGATGTATCTAAAGGTGAAGGTAGAACAGTATTATTTGTTAGTCATAATATGGGTGCGATTAATCAATTATGTGAAGATGCTATTTGGTTGGATCAAGGAAAATTAATTGTTCATCAAAGCACAGAAAATGTAGTTTCTCGATATCTCACGAAAAATGCTCATGAAGGTCAATTTTTATCGGACAATGGCATTGCTAATGTAGGAGTTGATGAGTTTAAACTTTTATCTATATCAATCAAAAATATACAAGGAGAGGTTACATCTTATATAGACTTTCGACAACAGTTTTTTATTGAAATTCAATATCAAATAAACGAATATTTACCATATTGTAGAGTTGGTTTTTTATTGTCAACAACAGATGGAATTACTTTGTTTGAATCTTATGATACAGATGGGCATAATTTAAAAACTCCACGTCAACCAGGTAAGTATATAATTAAATGTAAAATCCCAGAGAAATTATTAAAACCTGGTCAGTATATACTGACTTTTAATGCGGGTATTCCTTCAGTGAAAAATCTGGTGTCGTTAGAAAGTCTTATCAAGATAAATATAGAAGATACTTCTGGTGATTCTTTGTCTTTAAATATCAAGAGAAAGGGGATAATTTTTCCAGCCTTAAATTGGGAAAGTGTAGGTTAATATTATTTATTTAATCACCAATATTGATTCAACACAATTCATAATTTGATTACAGTAAAAAAATATAAATGAGTATATCATAATACCAAGACAATCATGATTAAAGCTTTGAAAGGTCTGAATAAAATACTAGATGCTACCATACAAAGAAATTTGTTGGCAGCCCAAAAAAAGTATATACCCCTACAAAGTGACTTATTTATTGTAGAGTTTCCTAAGTCGGGAGTAACTTGGTTAACCAACATATTAGCAAATGTTGAGCTTTTAACAACTTCAGACATATCTCCAAGTTTCCAGTGCGGAAAACCCATTTCCTTTGGAAACCGTGAGTCGTTCATATCTGATATACACGTTGGTTATCCATCTAATTATTACTCACATATTTTCGGTGGGAAACTTATCAAAAGCCATGCAAAGATGACATCTGATATTCAGAGATTAATTTATCTTTATAGGCATCCTGTGAGTGTCATGAAGTCTTATTATCGTATGTGCAAAGGTTATCAAACAATTTCAAATCAAATTACATTTTCAGAATTCGTAAGAGATTCCAATATGGGAGTTGAGGCTTGGAAACAGCATATTAGAAGCTGGTTATTTGATTCACGAGTATCACAAAGAATATTTTTTGTTTCTTATGAAAATCTTGTTGATAACACAAGTCTTTATATTGAACAAATCTACCAATTCTTTGGAATTTATGCTTTGCCTCAACATATAATCGAGGAAGCAATTCAAATATCTAGTTATGAAAATATGAAAATCTTGGAAACAAACCGTAGAGAAATAGATTTGAGATTCAAATGGAGATTTGATAATAATTATAAATTTATTAAAGGCAGCACAGAAGAAAATCTTGATAATGAACAGGAGGCAGTGGAGTATATACGTTTGCAATGCCTAGAAGAATTACGGTGGCTTGGATATGAAAGTTAACTAAACCAAACACATTCTAATATAGAACATATAGACATTTAAAATGATGTACTCAAAATTAAAAACAAAGTTGCTGTCATTCAGTTCTCATCGTAATTTATATAGTAGTGATGTTCTATTAAAAATCCCACGTCAATTCAGACGTGATAAAGTGATATTTATTCATGTCCCAAAATGTGCTGGTTCGGCATTTTTAGATTCTTACTTAGGGTATCAACTTGGTCATGTAAGGGTAGAGACTTATTTCAAGTTAGATCCATTACTATTCTCCGAATCATTTGTATTTTCATTTGTCAGAAATCCTATTCATCGCTTTATATCTGCATATAATTATATTCAGCGCACTACACTGTGGAGTTATTTGCCTGAGATAAAGCAAAAACTTGATACCTATGCTTCGTCTGTAGATGAACTTGCTAAAACTCTCTCCAAGGAGTCAGAAATTCTATCCCTTCCGTGGTTTGAACCTCAACATCATTACTTAACAGTCAATAATATTGTAGCTGTTAACAGAGTGTTTAAAACAGAAAACTTTGCTGAGGACTTAGAGGTTTTAAAAACTGAAACTGGTTTGAATTTTAGATCAGAATCACCAATCAACGTTTCTCCTAAGCTTGTAACAGATTATAAAGAAATCCTTTCATCTGAATCTATAAAAAATCTGGAAATGGTTTACGAAAAAGATTTTACTCTTTTTGGATATTTTTAGGTACTTATGAGGGTTTCGTCTTTGAATCTTCTTGAAATCAGATAACATGAATGAGAATGATGAATATAAAACATTTTATTAAACTCTTAATTAAAGAAAAGTGTAGAAGACAGTTTTTTTGCACGAGAAAAACTAAAATCAACTTCTAGGTATATATCTACTAACACAGATATTCTGGGCATAGAAATTGAAGTTGTTGATTCTGATTCTTTGTATATGGAAGCTTTAAAAGCAGTATAATGAAAATTTTACATATTAATCAGTCTGATATTGGAGGAGGAGCAGCTATAGCAGGATATCGCCTTCATCAAGGATTATTACAACAAGGCATTGACTCAAAACTGTTAGTTGGGATTGTGAAAACTGATCGCGACCCGCGCATAGCAGATGTTTCTCGTAAATACCGGGTTGACAATCATATTTATCGGTTTACTAGTGGGCTTGGACTCAACTATATTAACCTACTGAGTACCTTTGATATTCCCCAACACCAATTTTATCAAGAAGCAGATATTCTCAATTTTCATAACTTACATACTGGCTATTTTAACTATTTGGCTATTCCTAAATTAACTGAAACCAAACCCGCTATTTTTACACTCCATGATATGTGGAGTTTTACTGGGCATTGTGCTTATAGCTATGATTGCGATCGCTGGAAAATAGGTTGTGGTAAATGTCCCTATCCAGATATATATCCTAAAATTCGCCGTGATAACACTCAACTAGAGTGGAAACTGAAAAATTGGGTTTACAGTAGTTCTAATCTAACTATTGTTGCTCCTAGTAATTGGTTAGCAGAGCAAGCCAAAGCAAGTATACTGAGTCGCTATCCCATTCACTGTATTCCTTATGGGATTGATACAGAAGCTTACCAACCAATTGACACTCAACAATGTAGGGAGGTACTTGGACTACCAATCGGTCGAAAAGTTATCATGTTTGGAGCTACAAACCTAAATGAAACTCGCAAAGGAGGAGATTTAGTTTTTAATGCTCTGCAAAATTTACCTCACTCTCTTAAAGAAGAAACTGTATTATTGACCTTTGGTAATAAAGGAGAAGAAATTGCCAAGCAGATAGGAATGAAAGTTTTCAGTCTAGGCTATCTTAACAGCGATCGCTTAAAATCTATTGCTTACTCTGCGGCTGACTTGTTTATATTTCCCACCCGTGCAGATAATTTACCCCTGGTATTACAAGAAAGTATGGCGTGTGGAACACCAATGGTATCTTTTAAGATAGGTGGTGTACCTGATTTAGTCCGTCCAGGAATTACAGGTTATTTAGCTCAACCAGAAGATACGCAAGATTTTTGTGATGGAATTGTCAAATTACTGGAAGATGAACAATTACGGAAAACAATGAGTCAAAATTGTCGAGCGATCGCCATTTCAGAATATTCCTTAGAATTGCAAGCAAGCCGCTACATAAAACTATATAAACAGGTGTTGCAATAATATGCAGCCGCTAGATTGAGATTATATAATCAACAATTTATGTAATTAAATCCCCAATGAAAATGAAAAAAATTCTTTTAGTTGATTTATGTATTCTAGGATCACAAGGTGGAGGACATAGTGAATTTTATTTCATGAATATTCTTTCCATCTTAAGTAATCACAATGATATTGTGTATGCCTGTTGTAGTAACAACAAGACATTGAGAGAGAATATCGAGCGGGAGAATTTAAAAAATTGCCAAGTCATAGATATTGATGTAACTTTATCAGATAAAATTATCCGCAGATTATTATTGCTCCTTGATACATTTATCCCTAAAATACCCGGAATGAAATATCTCCGGTTTAGTTCTTTAATTAACTTAACTATCGTCAAACGGCTGATTGCCAATTTAGGTGAGGAAATACCTGTCTTTTTCCCTCATACAGATTCCATGATGCCAGCAGTTCCCACATTTATGTCTAGGTTTTTTTTACCCAAGAAATGGGCAGGTTTGCATATCCTACCTTCTTATCAGTTAAACATAACAGATGGTAAAGAGAAAAGTAGAAAACGCTTTTATGCAGAAAAAAATTTCTTACTTCCGTCTTGCCAAGCTATTCTAGTCTTGCACCCACTTTATCAACGGTTCTTAGCCAAAAGATTTAAAGGATTGACTTCCTTTTATCTCCCCGAATTAGTTAATATTAAACCCACATTAAAAAACCATAAGAAGATAAATACCGAACTATTACTCAATATTAAGGACAATGCTAAAGGGAGAAAGATTATCTCCATTTTGGGTAATTTAACACCAAGAAAGAATCTTCCCCTGTTTCTAGAATCTGTATCTAAACTGAGTGCGGAAAAATATTTTGTTTTAGTTTTAGGAAAAATAAAAATTCCCCAATCCACTACCTTAGATCCAGAAATAGATAAAATTGAATATTGGATAAAAATGCTCAATCATAATTCTTATATAGATGTTCATTATTATATAAAAAATGAAGAAGAGTTTTCAGAACTAATTCAATTATCAGACATCGTATTTTGTCATTATAAATCCTATCCTTTTAGCAGCAGTATTTTAACAAAAACTATGGCACATCATAAACCAGTTATTGTTGACAAAGGATACTTGATGGAAAAAATTATTAATAAATATAACTGGAAAATTGCCGTTGAAGGTGAGCCTAATGCTATAGCACAGGCTATTCAAAATTTGATAGATACTGATTTCCAAATAGAAGACTCTAGCTATTCCTCTTTTAGAGAAGATCACTCTCTAGAACGCTTTCAATCAGTTATTCTTCAAGCTTGCAAAACCCTTCAAAACTCAACTCTGAATACATAACATCTATAAATATTGGAACTATAAAAATGATAAATATATACTATCCAAAAGTTTCTGTGGTAACAGTCGTCAGAAATGCTGAAAACTTAATTGACAAAACTATCCAAAGTGTACTCAATCAAGATTATCCTAATTTAGAATATATAGTAGTAGATGGAGATTCCCAAGATCGAACAAAATTAATTATTGAAAACTATATTCATCACATAGATAAATATATCAGTGAGCCAGATGGAGGTATTTACGATGCCATGAATAAAGGCGCAAATCTGGCAAATGGGGATTGGATTTTATATATGAATGCAGGAGATTATTTTTATGCTGGCAATTCTCTTAGCAGTTTAACTAGTACCTTAAATAGTGGTGCTGATGTAATTTTGGCTGGTTTGGAAGAAGTTTTGGTAGATGATTTAGAAATACGACGTTTCCAAAAAATGCCTAAACCACTCAAGGAAATTTGGCGTTCTATGCCAACATCACATCAAGCTACTCTAGTTAGATTGTCTTGTCAGCTAGAATATGGTTTTGATACCAGTTATATCTGGTGTGCAGATCATGATTTGTTGGCAAGGATGTATAGAGATGGTAAGAAATTTGTAAATCAAAATGTGTTATTTTGTGTGTTTGATTGTAATAGTAGTAGTTCCAGAGATATTATGCTATTTATTAGCGAACGCTGGAAACTGAGCAAGGGTTTAGTTCCTCTGTATCGTCGATTAATTCAATATGGTAGTGAATGGATACATTGTAAAGTTTGGGGTCAAATTGTGAAAATAATTAAGTCTATTTTACCAGCAGCAGTAATTCTAAAAATTAGAAACTGGCGTGGTACTTCTGGAATTCAAGCTAATTGAATAAATATATGATTCTTATATCTAAAAAAAGTAATTATGCGATTTAATAAAGTTTTCGGAATTGGTTTACCAAGAACAGGAACTACTTCTTTAAATCTTGCTTTAAACGAACTAGATATAACTTCTGTTCATTTCCCCTTCAGTCTTTATGAAACTGATGATTTATCAATACTGAACGAATACACGGGTTTTGTAGATACTCCTATACCTATGCTGTACCAGAAATTAGACAAGTTATGTCCTGATTCTGGATTTATTCTAACTACAAGACCATTGGAAGGGTGGTTAAACAGCATGGAATGGTTGTTGAGGGAAGGACGTTACATTTGGGAATGGAAATCTAGTTATGATGCTTTTAATCAAGAATTTTTTGGTGCAAGTAATTTTAATTTTGAACTTTATCAATCACGCTATCATACTTTTCATGCAGAGGTTTTTGACTATTTTGAAAATAGAGAAAATTTACTAGTTCTGGATTTGAATTTAGGCTATGGCTATGATGATATTTGTAATTTTCTAGATGTACCAGTTTTGCAAACAGAATATCCCCGTGGTAACGAATCACGCCAAGCTCGATGGTTACAGAAACTAGCTTATAAAAGTGGAAAGTATAACAAGTATTTAGAAAAATTAGTCCGTCGTTGTGATTATTATTATCAACGTACCCAAAACAAACTTAGGTTGCTTTAGAATAATGCTTTTGAAGTGCAGACAGGAGTTAGTACAGTGTTAGATGAAATATCTGTTTTTTTCTCTGCTGATGAGCGTTACGCTCGGTATTGTGCTGTTACAATACTCTCGATTTTAGAGAACACATCTAGTCCAAACAAGTTGCACTTTTATATCCTGTCACCGGATCTCTCTTTGGAGAATACTCAAAGAATTGAAAAACTTTGCGCTCAATTTGCTGCTCAAGTATCGGTCATACCGATTGATTTGGCTTTGTTTAGTTCTTTACCAGAACTTCAACATTTAAGCCTTAACACTTATTCCCGTCTCCGCTGTGCAGATGTGTGTGACGGCTGTGAAAGAATAATATATTTGGATTGTGACCTGATTATATTAGGAGATATTGCTGAATTGTTTGAGTATGATTTTGGCACTAAACCAATTGGCGCAGTGCCTCATGTCCAATTCCCTTACCAAGATTTTTTTCTCAAGCATTTTGATGTCGAGGGCAATGATATTTACTTCAATGGTGGGGTAATGCTAATAAATACTGTTTATTGGCGTGAGAAACAATATGGTGAAGAAACTCTGAAATGGGCAGATAAATATTCAAATAAACTTCATTTTGGTGATCAAGATGCTTTAAATGCTGTCTTTTGGAAAAACTATTGTCACCTACCGGGAGTTTGGAATGTGGAAGCACGACTTTTTAAAGAAAAATTGCTAGGTTTACCTCAAAATGAAGAAATAACCAAGCGAATGGAAAATCCCAAAATTATTCATTATACAGGAGCAGATAAACCTTGGTCATCTCAAAATTATGTGCCTATGCGCCACCTTTACACACACTACAGTGAACAGCTATCTCAAAACTTTGCCTGGTTTCCATCTAAACCAGAACCTAAAAAATGTACCATCCAATCTTTCTTAAAGTTTGTATGGTCATGTTTATATTTTCGTGCCAGCTACAATTTTCATGCTATTTTTAATACTTAATATGGTCAATTAAACACACAAAATAACACAAAATAATTGTATGATAAAACGTAAATATAAGCAATTATTTGATTTGCTTGCTCACATCATTTCCTTTGAAATTTTAATATTTAATGACTAAAAAAAATATCAATATTTTCAATTCAAAACAACAAACAAATCATTGAGTATATAAAAATGAATAATCTTACGATGTCTCTGCGAAGAAATGGAATAACCAAGAAAAATCTACATAAGCTAATAAACAGAATAATTTTTCCAAAACTTTATTGGTCTTTCAAAGATAACATTTACCTAGTGTACACAATGGGTAAAGTAGGTTCAAGCACAATTTATACAACCCTAGACACAGAATTAAAAGTAGCCAATATTGTTCATGTTCACTACTTATCTCGTAAGTGGTTGGAAACAAGAGATCCTTCCATAAGTGACAATCATCCTTCTGTCAAACAAGCCAAGCAAATACAAAAGTTAAAGTCTACTCCTGGTAAGCATTTTAAAATTATTAGCATTGTTCGTGATCCAATTGCTAAAAAAGTTTCAGGATTTTTTCAAAATCCCCATTTATATGGTTTAACACAGCAAGAACTATTAACAATATCTCCTTATGATGCTTGTGATTTGATCGTCAAAAATCGCATGAAATTCTATGATGCAGTTGAGTGGTTCGAGCAAGAATTTGCTGAATTTACAGGAATTGATATTTATCAGCAATCCTTTAATCACTCTGAAAAACAACAATTTATTGCTGGTAAAAATTTAGATGTCATGATTCTACGGTTGGAAGATTTTAAGGATAACGAAACTATTTTGCTTAATCTCCAAAAGTTTATTGATTTCCCAATACAAAAAATAACTAATGCAAACGTTACAGAGGAAAAACCATTTGCTGCTTTAAATAAGCAAGTAGTTGATATGATTAAATTTCCTGATGATTTTGTCAATGATATCTATGCTTCTAAATATTGTCAACACTTCTATACACAAACTGAAATTAATAAGTTTAAAATTAAATGGACTGGTGCAAAAGGGTGATAATTTTAAATGACTAATATTTTTCAGGAACAAAATATCGGTGTTTACTTTTCAGCCAATGATAAAGTTTACGATTGGACAATAGCATTTCTTAACAGTTTTCGCACCTTTAACCCAGATTTACGGCTGATTTTAATTCCTTTTACTGAGGAGTGCGATCGCCTTTTACAACTACAAGAAAAATACAATTTTGAACTATATATTGATTCCTCATTTCCGCGTTTAGAAGCCATTGGTAAAGCCTTTGAACTAGGACTTACTCCCACAGGACATTACTGGTTCAGACGCTATGCTGCTTTTTGGGGACCATTGGATAGCTTCATTTACTTAGATGCTCGCCAAGTAGTATTGGCAAATCTGACACCCTTGATTACAGCCCTTGATCAATTCGGTTTTGACTTCCTACATTATGACTGTGCTATTAACCAAGTATATGAGCCTGGAGAATTCCGCCAACAGTTATTGAGACAAGGACGCGGAAGAGGCTTTAATTCTGGTCGGTGGGCTTCTAAAAAAGGGCTTTTTTCTCTTGAAGAATTTGAAAAATTAGCAGCAGAATCATTAAAAATCCGTGAACAACTTAATCCCCGAAATACGGATCAGGCATTTATTAATTATTGCTGTGATATGAAGCCTGTGATTTATGGTCATTTTGCAGAAGTGCTAGGAGGAATTTGTCAAAATGGTTGGGCAAGGCAATCTGGACATATTTATCAAGAAAATGGTAAATATTATTTATGGGATTATGGCGGATTAGATCATAAAAAGCAAGTTGTATTAGTTCATTGGGCAGGATACAAATTAAATAGTTTAATGCCTTATAAACTTTTATTCTATCAATATTATATAGACAAGCTACAAAACTTATTATTAATAACTAACAACCCTTTGAAAAGGATAATAATTATTTGGGTAAATTATATTATTGAACTTAATATTGATTTTGTAAAAAGGCAGAGAATACTAAACCAATTATATCATAAAATCTCTAGTCTATATAATGAAAAAATGAGCAATTAATCAATTCCTTGGAAATTACAAAGTTCACTTTTGATCACTTATACTTTACTTTCATTTAAATAAAGCACATATGAAAACACTTTCTAGCAGTCTGAAAATTAATCAAATCCAACTACCTAATTTTCTCGGAATTGGCAGCGAAAGATGTGCAAGTACTTGGCTGCATTATGTGTTATCAAAACATCCTCAATTATATTTACCAGAACGCAAAGAATTTAATTTCTGGTCTGGTACAATAACTAAAGAAAAATTAGAAGAATATCTGAAAAATTTTGAACATGAAAAAGCAAATGCTTGTTTATTGGGAGAAATTTCACCCACTTATGCGGCAATGTATTCGGAAGAAGTAGCTTTACTGAAAGAAGTGATTCCTGAGCTAAAAGTTATCTTCATCATCAGAAATCCAGTAGATCGTCTCATATCTTCCATTACTCGACAGTGGACATTTTTTTATGTAGATAAAGGAGCTTCAACTAATAGGAATCTTTTCTTTCTTTTAAGATGTGTAGATAAAGGATTATCACGAAGACTCACTGATTATCTAAGAACCTATCAGATTTGGTCTAAATGCTTGGGTAAAGATCATGTTTTTTTAGAGAAATTTGAAAATCTTTCTTCCAATCCTCAAGGTTTCTTAATACGAGTTCTAGAGTTCTTGGGTGTTCAGCCCATAATAGATGAAAGTGTAATGAATTCTAAGCGTAACAAATCAAACGAGGATGTGAAAACTGAAATACCAGAATTTCTCAAATGGTATATGGCTGTAGAATGGTTGCCTAAAGTCAAACAAATGGCAATCATATTACCACTAGATTTATCTGACTGGATTGAAAATTTAGAATTTATTGTAGGTAAAAACAAATTTAATATTAAATTCTGGTTCATTTATATCGTTCACAAGATTTATTTTTATATTCCCTATAGTTTACTATACTCTTTAGCAAAGTATTTTCAAGTACAAATGAAAGTTGCAAAAACAAGACGAGATTTAGGTTTATAAACTTTAAGATTCATTATTCTTGATTTAATTTTTTTTGCGTGAATATCATTTCTTATCTCCACCCTATTCGCACCTACGTACCCTGCACAGGTGCAGGAAGACATATCAACAATACCTTGCTGGGATTAGCATCTCAACAAAATATAAACTTAGAGTTGCTATTTTCCCATCAATGGCTACAGGCAGATGGTAAGCTAGATCCACGTTCCCCACTGCGAGACATACCATTAAATACTTTCCCATTACCAGAGAACCTCACAGAAAGACTTTGGAAATTAACTCAATTTCCTAAAATGGATAAATACCTTCCTGCAAATACAGATTGGTTATTCACACCAATGGAAACTTATATTCCAGTATCACGCTGTCCAGTAGCTGTTACTATCTACGATATTCAAGCATTTGAGACTGATTTACCTTGGTCAAATACCCGTCAACATCGTTGGTTTCGTTATAAATGGAGTCAGTGGATTTATAAGGCTTTGGCTAATTATCGCGTTATTTTTACCATCTCCGAATTTTCTAAACGCCGGATGATTGAATTATTGGGAGCAGATGAAAATAAAATAGTTATTGTCGGCTGTGGTGTGGAACAGCAGTTTTATGATATTGCCAGTATTAATCCAGTTGAACTAGAAAGACCTGTAAACAATCCGTATACCTTTGTAATTGGTGGATTAAGATTAAGAAAAGGCGCGGATTTTGTCCTAGATGTAGCCAAAGGGTTATTAAACGCAAATTCTGATATACAAATTGTCGTCGCTGGAGATTCAGAACCAGAATATGTTGCAGCAGCTAAAGATTTACCTAATCTGAAACTATTAGGACTTGTAGCAGATAGTGATTTACCTCGGTTAATGCGTTGTGCTTCTTCACTATTGTTTCTTTCCCATTATGAAGGTTTTGGTATTCCGGCAATAGAAGCAATGGCTACAGGTACTCCTTCAGTAGTTAGTAACCGCGCTTCATTACCAGAAGTAGTGGGGACAGCAGGTATTGTTGTCGAACCAGAAGATACAACCACCATTGTTGATACCTTGATCCAACTTCAAGAAAATTCACAACTGCGAGAAGATTATAGCCGGCGTGGACAAGAACACGCAAAATACTATACTTGGTCACGCTGTGTTGATCTTGTCCAGAAAGCATTTTACGAGTATATTTAACGCACTATAGGTAAAATAAATGTTATCAGCAACAGAAGCTCGTTTTACTCAGTTCGGTTGTGGGCTTTGCGCTCCTCCTAAATGGTTAAATTTTGATTCCAGTCCAGCCATGCGTTTGCAGAGATTTCCTCTTATTGGCAATTTAGTTCCATCGGGACCTTTTGGACGGTATCCAAAAAATGTTAAGTATGGCGATATTGTTCAGGGTTTACCAATTCCTGACGACAGTGTAGAACTTCTTTACTGTTCTCATGTACTAGAACATATTAGCTTAGAAGAATTACGTTATGCCTTGGCTAATTGTTACAGACATCTCCAACCAGATGGAATTTTTCGTTTGGTAGTTCCAGATTTGGAAATTATGGCTAAAGAATATATTCACTCAAATACTCCCGAAGCTGCCCATGAATTTATGAGAATTACTTGGCTGGGTAAAGAAAATCGTCAAAGAGATATACTTAGTTTTATCAAAGATTGGTTAGCTGGTAATACTCATCTGTGGATGTATGACTACAATTCTCTATCTTTAGAATTGAGCAAAGCTGGGTTTCAAAACATTCGCAGAGCTAAATTTGGCGATTCTGGTCTTGATTTGTTTAAAGATGTTGAAAATCCAGAACGATGGACATTAGAACTAGGTATTCAATGCCAGAAATGATTAGTTAAATTACTAAAGTGCTAAAGTATCTAGCATATATATTGAAAATAGATTAATAATAACAGATGAAAAAGTAGCAATGAACACCACCAATCAAAAGCAACGTTGGCAAAATTTACCACTGACTAGACAATTTTTAAACTCTTCCCTTTATCGTCCCTATATGTGGACAAAATATACGATTGATAATTTAACATTACCATTTTTATCTTCTCTCAAAAATCCTAGAGAACGTCAATTCCATTGTTATGTTATCGGTACGATGAAGAGTGGAACAACTTCTTTAGGGCGGATATTAAAACCCTATTATAATACTGCTCATGAAGCTCTACCCAGGCAATCATGTCTAACAACGGCACTTTTTTTGCAAGGGAAAATAAAGCGAGAAGAATTAGCCCAATATATTCAAAGACGAGACAATTTCCTTAACCTAGAATTAGAATCCTCATGGTTTTTAGTTGATTGGTTAGAGATTTTGGTTAGCAAATTTCCTGATGCTAAGTTTATTTTACCTATTAGAGATCCTTATTCATGGGTTGCTTCAATGGTAAATCAAGAAGCTGCTACTAATACGGGTGTTCAAGAATCTTACTGGAAGGTTTTATTTAACGAGTATTTTAAAGATAATGATGCTGAAACAGAAGATACTCCATTACTTGCCAAAGGACTACATTCAGTATCAGCTTATCTTAAACACTGGAATTACCATCATCAGAAAGTAATTGAAACTGTGCCAGCAGAAAAGTTGCTGATATTAAAAACCAGCGAATTGAATTACAAAATAGAGGAAATTTCTAATTTTTTGGGGATAGACCATAGTAAGTTTGAAACCAGTAAAATGCACCAAAACAAAACTAAAAATCGTCTTGTCAACATAGATAATATTCCCAAAGAACATATCAATAAGTGTGTTGATAGGTACTGTTTAGAACTCACTCAATTATATTTTCCGGAGTTTTTATGAAAAAAATAGCTATTGTTGCACTTTGTAATAATTACTCGTGTAAGCAAGATTGGTTTCCATTGTGTGTTGGTACTTGGAAGCATTACTTAACTGGAGTTGATAAATTTTTTGTATCTGATGGAACTCTAAATCTAGAACAAAAACAAGAAATCGAACTATTAAGTGGTGGTAAATTTCTCAATACAGAGTTATATGAAGAAAAAATAAACTCGATATTAAAACAATATCCAGCAATTGATAGTCAGCGTAAGCTTTGTGTTTTTTATAAGCGCATTGTTGATTTTTCAATTTATTTTTCCGACTATGACTATATATTGAGCATAGATACTGATATAGGTATAACTGCACCAATAAAATTACCGCCAGAGTTGCCAGATTTTGCTTTTTGTGTTGATGAAGTACCCGGTTATTCTGCTGCTCCTTTAGTTGCTTTTAAGACAAAAATCATTACTGGAGTCAATGCTGGATTGTTGCTTTTTAGACCCCAAACAATTAGTTTCGATTTTATCGAAGAGATGACTAAAAAGTATATTAGTAAAGGTAAAATTAATTGGTGGAGCGAACAAACTTGTTGGGCGTTAATTGCTGGTCATCTATGTAAAGATGTCCGCGTTTTTTCACCCAGTTCGGTGGCTATAGTAAGTGGTACAAAAAAAAGAACTCTCAATAATATTAAACAAAATAAAACCACGTATATCGGTAAATCTAAAAAAATCAAAGATTTACAATCTATTCAAGAAATTATTGGTAGTGCTAAAGTGATTCACTTTGCAGGACCTGGTAAACCTTGGATTAAACCAGTTATGGAGAATGCTATTAGCAATAATTCATTGCAGCTACTCAATGAAACAGAATTGTTAAAATTTGAATCACTACCCTCTTTTTCACTGGTGGAAAAATTTATGCTGTTCTTACGCCTTCTTATTCAACAGTATAAACTGTCTAAATAGAAGAACTTTAAACATTAAAACTTATCCAAGTTTATGAATTCAAGTGTAATTGATAACAAGGTTTTTTAGAGACAGGCTCAAATAATGCCTAAAGTTCTTTTTTGCTGGTCTGATATTTCTGGCTACATGACAGCTTGCTGGCGAGCATTGCAAGCTATACCTGAGATAGAACTATTTATCATTGCCTTCCAAGCTCGGACTCAAACTGCTTTTGCTGATGAGTTAATGCAGGGTATTCCCCACTGTCTTTTAGATTTACAGGAGAGAAACAAAGCAGAATTAATAGAGCAATTAGTTATTGAACAAAATCCTGATGTGGTAGTTCTTTGTGGATGGTTTCATTCACCCTATCGTCAATTAGCTTTTTCACCACGACTGCAAAATGTCAGTTTCATCATGGGTATGGATACTCCTTGGTGGGGTAATTGGAAACAATATTTAGCACCTTTGATGTTACGCTCTTATTTACAACGCATGGCTCATGTAGTTGTGACGGGAGAGCGCAGTTGGCAATATGCTCGGCGTTTGGGAATACCATTAGAAAATATTTCTTTGGGTTTGTATGGAATAGATTCTCAATCTTTGTCTCCTCTATTGCAAGAACGTCGGTCATTTTGGCCGCGTTCTTTCCTATTTGCAGGACGCTATAGTCATGACAAAGCAATAGATATTTTAGCTGCCGCCTATCAACAGTATCGCCTGGAAGTTAAAGACCCTTGGAATTTAATTTGTTGCGGTAAAGGTGAATTAGAATTTCATCTACAATCACAACCAGGGATTGAAAACCGAGGTTTTGTGCAACCCAGTGAGATGAAAGATATTTGGTTAAATACAGGTGCTTTTTTATTACCTAGTCGCTTTGACCCCTGGCCATTAGCACTGGTTGAAGCAGCGTCTGCTGGTTTACCAGTTGTCTGCACTCAAGTTTGTGGTTCGTCAGTAGAGGTTATTCGCTCTGGATATAATGGCATAATTATTCCTGCTGATGATACCCATGCTTTGACTACAGCTTTACTCAGAATACATAATTATTATCATGATTTGCCAGTGTGGGGAGAACGCGCTCAAGCCCTAGCTAAACCGTACTCAGCAGAAATATGGGTAGAGCGTTGGTTAACCATAATCAAATCCTTACATTAACTAGTACAGCACGGCGTAAATAAACCAACCATTCTCAATCGCCAAAAAGCTTATGACCTATTACTTTTGACTTGTGACTTTTGACTTTTGACTTTCGCGAAGCGGTACTAGGCATCTATGGATTTTATCAATCAATTATTTGATTTTATTGCCACCCCTTTGGGTTTGATACTCATAGTTGGTGGTTTATTCATTCTTTTACAAGCTAATCAAAAACGCCCGCGCTTAGGTTGGTTTTTAGTAGCTCTTTTTGGTTTTGCTGCATCACTTAGTAAATTTGGCAACGAATTTATCACGGAACCACCACCTTTAGTTTTTCCTCTACAACAAATTCGTGAATTAGGAAGACCATTAACAATAGTGTTATTAGGATTGTTAATAGTTATTGCTTTAAAAACCAAAAATTACTGGCGAAAAAAAATTATACCCAAACCCATTGTTTATATTGTCTTAGTTCAAAGCATAATTTTCTTCAAGATACTGGCTTATGGGAATTTAGGATTTGCTTTTTTGAGTGCTGCTACCTTTGGAGTATTGGTTTTAATGGTGATTTTGGGTCCATCACGATGGCTTCAGAATGAGCATAATTTTCAACTAGGGGTGTGGGCGATCGCTATGGTAGGAGTAATTTTTGGTATTGCTAATATTTATCAAGCATCTATTAACTTATATGCTATTACTTTTATCCATGGATGGTTCTTAGGTACTACAGGTAATCCTCACCATGCCGCTGTTTTGATTACTGCTACTCTGCCTTGTTTTCTGTTCTTGTTATTTAATCAAAAAAACCTGTGGTTCAAAGGTCTATGGGCTGTATTTTCGGCTTTAGCAATATTTGGCTTATTGATGACAGCTTCGCGCACAGGTGCAATTATGTCTGTTGTATCCATCCTGATTTTCTTCCGCTACCGAGGTGGAAATCTATTGCGAATAGTTTTGATTTTTGCAGTAATTGCAGCACTCTTACTACCTTCCCTTAGTCCTACAGATGTAGATACATCAGGAATATTATCCAATACTTGGAATAAGTGGGACAACTTGGACAGCAATACTCGTGCAGGAGTTTGGAGTGGCTATTGGGGAAGATTTCTAGAGTATCCTCTATTTGGCGCACCCTTCAGAGGTGATCGTCTGCTCTTTGGTGAAAGTTCATGGCTGGGTGTGTTGGGAAGTTTGGGTTTAGTTGGTGCAGTACCAATGTTCATGTTTGCTTGGAGTAGCATACAAATGATTTTCAAGCTGGAGCGTCTATCAACAATTAGTCAAGACTATTATCTAAAATGCAGTGTGGTCATGTCTGGGTTACTTTCTCTGCTGGTTGGTGGTATTTCCGAAGCCTATCTATTAGGTAATTTGACATTTTCTATTTTGGCAGTTTTTCTATATCTTGTCCTTGGCAACTATATTATTGAAGTTGCACAGCGAGATTATGATTATTTCAGATCTCAGCAACAAAAAAATTATATGTTCTCATCTGAATCATGAAGATTCTTCATGTCACTCCTTCTGTTGGTTCACTCCGTGGAGGAGTAAGCCAAGCCGTTTTGGAAATGCTGCAAGCTTTACAAACTAGCGGAGCTAATGTAGAACTAGTAACAACCGATGATAATGGAATTGATTTGCTTGATGTACCATTATGTCAGCTAATTCAGTATCAAAAAATTCCGACTTGGTTCTTCCCCCGCTTCTCTCCCCAAGTCTCTTTTGTCCGTGAATTTGCTTTTTCCTGGGAATTGACAAAATGGCTCTGGAAACATATTAGTGACTATGACATAGTGCATATTCATGCCTTATTTTCCTATGCCTCAACTATAGCGATGATAATTTCTAGATTGAAGCAAATACCGTATATTAATCAACCTCATGGTTTACTGTGTGAGTGGTCTTTACAACAAAGCCAACTGAAAAAAAAGATATATTTATCATTGATAGAACGTAGCAACCTGAAACATAGCCGCATTTTACAACTTACTTCAGCGAAGGAAGTTCAAGAAATTGAAAGATTAGGGCTAGGAGTTGCACCTGTTGTTATGCCGTTAGGCTTAGAAATTAGTCGTCCCATTCCCCAGGCTCGCCAGAAATTACGAGAGATGTTTAACATACCTCCAGAGCAAGCAATTATCTTATTTCTATCCCGATTACATTATAAAAAAGGCTTAGATTATCTCATTCCTGCTTTGAGTAAGTTCAAAGAACAAAATTTTACATTCATCTTAGCAGGTAATGGTTCTCCAGATTATGAAGCCGAAATCAGTGAACTATTGATCAGTAACCAACTTGAGCATTTCACCCATCGTCCTGGATTTGTGACAGGCGAAATCAAAGATATATTGCTACAAGGATCTGATATATTTGTTCTGACCTCTCATTCGGAAAACTTTGGAGTTGTCGTATTAGAGGCAATGGCAGCAGGTCTTACTACTATTGTGACTCCTGGTGTGGCTTTGGCTTCTATGATTCAGGAAAATCATGTTGGTTATGTTCCCGAACTAGATATTATGGAAATTGCCAAGACGATAGAATATTGTCTTAATCATCCTCAAGAAGTAAAAGCTACAGGCGATCGCGCTCGTCAGTTTATCCTAGAAAATTATACATGGGATAGAGTAGCAACAAATATGGTTTCAGTTTACCAAAACATTATTAATAACTGTAATCCAACAATATCGAAGTGAGCTAAAATTATGACTCAGCCTAACTTAGTATATACATCTGATAACCCTAAATTAGATTATCGCGTTATCATTCAGAAGATAATATTTAAGGGGGAATTTGGATATATTTTTGGGAGATTTCATACATTTAGAAAATATTATTCTTTCTATAAGAAAATATCGCAATCTTTTCAGAAAAAAAAACTTTGATCATTTAATACTTGATACCCAAGTAATAAATGAATCTCATCTTGATATCCAGGAAATATCACTTTACATTCATCAAAATTCATACTATGACCAACTTCAACTAAATCAACAATCAGTTGCGTCTATAGTAGCAGCAGCTAAGACTAAAAACCTGATTGTATCTGCAAATGGTTTGTCTTTTACCTATCCTGAATATCAGGATCAAATAAAACCGTTTCATAAAATTGCAACGGCTGATGTAGAGCAGCCTATAGAAATAAAAGAAGTATACAAACTTAGATATGATAGTTATTTATTAGATATTTCATCGCAATACCTGGGTTACTATCCTACAAATTGTGATGTCAAACTGTGGTGGAGTTTTGCAGATAATTTATCTCCAGAAGAAAGACGCAGCCAGTTTCAAACTATTGACTACCATTACGATATACATGGATTCAACTTCTTCTATATTTCTTTCTATCTAACTGATGTCGATGTCAAAAGTGGCGCACATATTCTAGTCAAAGGTAGTCATGTAAATAAAAAGATGTCTATGCTTTTGCGTAGTGCGCGTGTTCCTGAAGAGTTAATTCATCAAAATTACTCGCCAACGGATATTATTACAATTGAAGGTAAAGCAGGTAAATGTTTTCTTGAGGATGCTTCATGCTTCCATAAAGCTTTAGCTCCCATTGAACGCGATCGCTTATTTTTACAATTGAGGTATTTTTGATATGATAGCAACTAAACTGGGTTTTGGCTGTGCTTCTATATTAGGCAAAATTGGCAAAAAAGATAGTCTTTATGCTCTTAAAGTCGCACACGAAGCGGGTATTAACTATTTCGATATAGCCCGATCTTATGGTTGGGGTGAAGCAGAATCACTTTTAGGAAACTTCTTCATACAAGAAAAAATTTCTAGAGAAAACGTAGAAATTACCACCAAGTTTGGTTTGAGTCCACGTAATAATAAATTTATCAGAATAGCTAAGACGTTAGCCAGAAATTTTGTTACTTCTATCCCCCAAACTCAAACAATAGTAAAGTCTGCTGCTAGTCAAGTTGCACCAAAGATAGACTTTACAGTAAAAAACGCAATGACTAGCTTAGATGCTAGTTTAAAATCTCTGCGTACTGATTATATTGACAATATATTATTCCATGATTATAACTTTAATAATGAGTCAAATGAAATTTTTGAGGTGATTGAATTTTTAGAAGAACAAAAAAAAATTGGTAAAATTAAAAACTATGGATTTACTACATATCAATCTATAGATTTACTAAATAATTTCTTTACTTCTAACAAGATTAAGCCTGATTTAATTCAAATTGCTTGCGAGTCTATTGGTAAGTATAATCCTATAGTTTTGAAAAATCTTGCAGATCAAGATATCAAAATTGTCATGTATTCTCCTTTGAGGATCTCTCCCAGCATTCCATTGATATTTGAGCAAATCACCGAGAAGAATCTTAGTTCGGAAATTGAATCTATTTTTGGTAGAAAACTGGAACGCCAAGAAGATATGTATGAAATAATATTATCCTATTTTCAAGCTATTTATTCACCCTATGCGATTGTAATCAGTATGTTTAATTCTCAGCATATTCAAAGAAACCAACAAGCAATTAAAGAATCGAAAATTAGTAAGGAACAATTTGAATCTTTTGAAAAATTATTAATTAATAATAGATTAATAGAAATCTAATGCTAGAACAGATTACCGCTCTTATTCTTACCTATAATGAATCACCTAACATTAAGCGCACCCTCCAAAGCCTAACTTGGGCAAAGAGAATTGTTGTCATTGATAGTTATAGTACAGATGAGACTTTAGATATTTTGTCTTCCTATCCTCAAGTTGAAGTTTTTCAAAGAAAGTTTGATTCTTTCGCTGGTCAATGCAACTATGGATTAGGAAAAATTACATCAGAATGGGTACTATCTTTAGATGCAGATTATGTATTAACTGATGGTTTAATTAATGAAATTAAAACACTAGCAATAGATTCAGATATATACAGTTATGGTGCAAGATTCAAATACTGTGTATTTGGTAAACCCTTACGTGGTACTTTGCTACCACCTAGAAAGATACTTTACAAAAGAGAAAAAGCAATTTACCAAGATGATGGACACTCTCATAGAGTAATTGTAGAAGGTAAATCTAGTCAATTATCTGCTTATATTCACCATGATGATCGCAAACCTTTAAGTCGTTGGCTATGGGCGCAAGATCGTTATATGATTCTTGAAAGTAAAAAGCTTTTAGACACACCAAATCATGAATTGAGTTTAGGCGATCGCATCCGCAAACAAAAAATATTAGCACCTTTGATAATTTTGCTCTATTGCCTGATCCTCAAAGGTGGTCTTCTTGATGGTTGGCATGGTTGGTATTATACATTTCAGCGAGTATTAGCAGAAATTTTACTCAGCATCCACTTAATAGAAGCAGAAAAACTAAAATGAAGCTGGAAACGTAGTATAGAAATACAAAAAAATCTAAATAGAATTGTATAGAATAGAAGCTGATTTCAGTTGATGCCATGAAAAAACTGAGGAAAAGATATTGGTTTCTAGCACTAATCGGCTTTCTAATGGTTTTTATCGGTATTATCCCCATCAGAATAGCGATCGCCTCTTACCAAGCACCCTATCCCCAAGCTATTCTTACCCTTGGTGGTGATCCTAGTAGAGAAACATTTACAGCCAAATTTGCTCAAGAACATCCTCATTTAGATATCTGGGTTTCTAGTGGTACACCTCCAGACCAAGCCTTGGCTATTTTTGAGAATGGCAGTATTTCTACTAACCGAATTCACCTTGACTACCGTGCTGTTGACACAGTTACCAACTTTACTACCCTCGTCCACGATTTCCAAAAACGTCATATTCAGCACATCTACCTGATCACTTCAGATTTCCATCTTCCCAGGTCAAAAACCATAGCCACAATAGTTTTAGGTAGTCAAGGTATCACATTTACACCGATTTCTATTCCCTCCGAACAACCCAGCGAATCGATTTTTCGCATTGTCCGTGATGGTGGACGTTCTCTATTGTGGATTGTATCAGGTCGAACTGGAGCAAGTTTAAATCCTCGTTTTCATCCCCCAATATATGCGTCTAGATAATTACACCAACTGCTTTGGTAGTTATTGGGTTCTCCTTTAGTTGAGAGTCATTGGTTGCCGATTTAATCGGCCAAAGTTTGCATACTCAGGTTTTTTAGAGCCAGCATCGGTAAGGATATCCGTAGAAAACCTGGGGTGCGAATCAAGTTTCCTTGGCGCACATTCTTTAGCTCCGATGACAATTTATCCTATTAAGGAACGCCGGATAGGACAAACAGAAGACTTCTTGCCAATTTCCGCACAGAATGAATAGTGCCTCTAAATAATTAGTTACGCTTTAGCTAAAAATATATTTAACCATGCGTATAGATAAATGAACTGCTAGGGTGTAGAATAATAATATTCCTGGCATCTGACGATACATAGCAATTTTGTTAAATATCGCCATCGCATTCCAGATTTTGATGCCCTTTTAATACTCACTGCATTGACTTAGACTATGAAATTCTCACTTGGTTCCCATGTAAATGTAACAGTGGAAGAAAAAAGCCAAAAGATCAATTATCTAACTAAGTTAATCAAAAATAAGTATTATTTAAGGTGTGCAGAGTGTAAGTATGCAAATTATTGTAAATTTGCTGGATGGGAAATCCAGTTATATTTTTAACTCTCTGCTACCATAGCAAAAGATATTTACTTAAATAAATAATTATCTAAATATATAAATCCATGAAAAATCAGAATTCTACTAGAATATCAAGTCTTAATGAGAATGGCCGGGTCATTATTCCACCTGAATTAATACCATCTCAGAATTTCTCATCCTTTGAAGTAGAAAGTGATGATGGCAATCTCAAAGAATTCTTAGATGTTGTCCAACGACGAGCATTTGTGATCGCAGGCGTAGTTTGTGTAATGATGGCTACTGTTATTTATTCGACCATGAAGGAGGAAAAAATCTATCAAGGTAATTTTCAACTTCTAGTCGAACCTGTTAACAGTGATAGTAATTTAGGACAAATACCTCTACCGGATGCCACCATCAATAAATCCAGTCTAGATTACGAAAGTCAAATTCAGGTTCTCAGAAGTCAGGAACTGATGAAAGATGTTATACCTAAGTTACAATCTTCCTACTCTGATATCACCTATAATTCACTACTGAAAAATTTAACTATTCGACGTTTAGGTGCAACCAAGGTTATAGACATAAGCTATAAAAACCAAGATCCCAAGAAAATTAAATTAGTATTAAATACTCTTTCGGAATTTTATTTAAAATATAGCTTGGAAAAGCGGAAAACTAAGCTCAACCAAGGAGTTGAGTTTGTAGAAAAACAACTGCCCACCATTAGAAATCGGGTTGCACAATTACAACAAACACTACAAATATTCCGACAAAGAAACAGTTTTGTTGATCCAGAAAACCAGTCTAATACAGTTGTGGCACAACTTCAAACATTGGAAGAGCAACGACTGGGAATTGATCAACAGTTAGCAACAGCACGGGCTAGTTATGTCAGCTTATCAACACCGGAAGGACAACGAGCAACATTAAATGATGCGACTATATATAGTCAATTAATATCTCAACTGCGGCAATTAGAATCCCAGCTATCTGCTGAATTAGTGCGGTTCCAACCAGATAGCCCATCCATAGCAGTATTAGAAGAAAAAAGGCAAAATCTTTTACCTCTGATAGAAGATGAGCAAAAGCGTTATGTGGGGCTAAAATTGGCTGAAGCATCAGCTTTGATTCAGAAATTAGAGGTACAAAGCCAAGAATTGGCTAGAGTAGAGCAGCAAACAAAGGTCAAATTCCAGCAATTACCAATTTTAGCCAGACAATACAGTGAAATTCAGCGGAATTTACAGCTGGCGAATGATAGTCTTAATCGTTTTTTAGCTACCCGTGAAAACCTAGTGATTCAAGTAGCTCAAACAGAACTTCCTTGGGAATTAATACAACCACCAAATCAAGGTGAATCCCCTATATTACCAAATATACCCCGCAATTTGTTGATGGGATGTTTTGGTAGTTTAGTTGCCGGAATTTCTATTGCCTTCCTTCTAGAAAAACTAGATAATACTTATCATGATGTAGGCAGTTTGAAAGAAAAGATCAAGTTACCTTTCTTGGGTACTCTTCCCATCGATAAGGATATTATAGGTTATCAATCTTCTTACTCCAACTCCACTGGATATAAATCGGAATCACGGAGAAATTCTGGAGGAAATGGCTGGTTATCTAATATTTTCCGTCGTCAGATTAAGAGTAATAGCTATTATGGACAAGGGGTATTTTGGGAATCTTTACAGGTTCTTTATGCCAATATTCAGATGCTCAATTCTGACCAACCAATTCGTTCTTTAACTGTTTCTTCCACTATGCCTGGAGATGGAAAAACTACTGTTTCATTTCATTTGGCCCAAATAGCAGCAGCCTTGGGTAAAAAAGTATTGCTTGTGGATGGTGATTTACGCCGCGCCCAGGTTCATAAATTATCAGGGTTTAACAATTTCTCTGGTTTAAGTAATGTCCTGACATCGAATATTCCGGTTGAGCAGGTGATTCAACAGTTACCAGATATGAATTTATTATCTGTGATTCCCGCAGGACCAGTTCCACCAGATCCGGCAAAATTACTGGGATCAGAGAAGATGAAGCAGCTGATGGAATACTTTAATGAAAATTTTGATTTGGTGATTTATGATGCTCCTCCCATGCTGGGGTTAGTTGATGCCAGACTACTAGCACCCCGGACTGATGGGATGCTGCTGGTGGTAAGGATTGATAAAACAGATAAGTCGGCTTTGATGCAGCTTCAAGATAGTCTCAGAAATTCTCCTATCAATGTCTTAGGTGTGGTTGCTAACGGGGATAAGCAAAAACTCACTAGTTATAACTACTACTATAGTGCTGGCAAAGAAGCTAGAGGCGCTTAATTTAGTGGCAATGCCATATTTTTGCTGACTTTTCTTTTTTCAATTGATATCTGAAGCTCTCACTACAAAAAATGTAATATAAGACACATTTAATTATCAACCATCAGTTATCCTGCTCACACCTATCAGAACAATAAATCTGGGGATCGCTTGCAGTATTGTTCATAATTTGTTACAAAAGTACAAAGAACTTCTAGAGACCCAGAACCTAATGTTAGGCGGACTTACTGGTTTTACAGATCCCAAAGGCAGCGATTGGGGAGAGCGAATGCTCAACACGGTCGCCAGCCAAACGATTCGCCACCTGTTTAGCATGAGCGAGTCAGTAGAAGTCTTTGTGCGCTGCTATCCCTCCAGCAAACTGTTGCAAGGCAGCATTGATAGCTTTAAAATGAGCGGTCGTGGTTTAGTAATTCGTAAAGACTTCGCAGTTGAAGAAATGTCTTTTGAAACCGATGCAGTGTCTATTGACTTCGGCTCGGTTTTGAGTGGCAAACTCAATCTCAAGCAACCCACCCAAGCGGTAGCACAAGTAATATTATCAGAAGCAGGAATTAATCAATCTTTTAAGGCAGAACTGGTAAAAAAACGCCTGCTTGACCTTTCGGAACCATCTTTAACAGCAATATCGGCTGGAGAACCTGTTTCCTTTACAGAAGTCCAAATACAGCTATTACCAGGAAATCGGTTACATCTTGTAGCTCAAGCCGATTTAAACAACGGACAACTCATACCCCTGAGTATGACTCTTGGTATCGGTATTGAACGACGGCGACGGGTTTCTTTCAAAGACCCAAAAGTTGAACTTGAACAAATACCAGAAGCACAACGGGAAATTTCCCAAAGCTTAAGTATGGCATTAGTGGACATTTTGGATAATATGGTCGATTTAGACCGCTTTGACCTGGATGGCGTAAAAATGCGACTTAATCGTTTAGAAACTGAAGGTCAAAAGTTAATTTTTAGTGGATATGCAGAAATAGAACGAATTCCTCACAGTGCTTAATATCAAAAAAAGTAACGCCGCCGAGTTGATTCTGGGCGGCGATGTCATTAAAAATTCAAAAACACGAGTTTTATTGTTCTTTAATTTTTAACTTCTAATTTTTTAGCGTCCAACACCTACATATTGGAATCCAGCCCTGACCATTGTTTCCGGGTCTAAGAAGTTACGACCATCAATCATGACGGCGTGGTTCATCAATTTTGCCATTGTTGCATAGTTCAACGTGCTGAACTGTTGCCATTCTGTTACAAGTACCAAAGCATCACAACCATCAGCTAATCTTTCAGCATCAGTTTCTACCAATACTCCCGACAGTCCATGACGCATACCCGTTTGGGAAATAATCGGGTCATAAGCTTTAACTTTAGCTCCCAATCGGTTGAGTTGTTCAATCAGGTTGAGTGCGGGAGCATCGCGCAAATCATCTGTATCTGGTTTGAAAGTTAAACCCAGCAATCCCACGGTTTTACCTTTCAAGATTTTCAACGCCTGTTGCAATTTTTCCAAAGCAATTAAACGTTGACGTTCATTTACACTAACTGCGGCTTTCATAAGTTGCGCTTCATAGCCATAATCATCAGCAGTGTGAATCAGCGCCGATACATCTTTAGGGAAGCAGGAACCACCCCAACCAATCCCAGCTTGTAAGAATTTGTTACCAATTCGAGAATCTAAACCAATACCTTTTGCTACTTGAGTGACATCAGCACCAACGCGATCGCAAATATTCGCAACTTCATTAATAAAACTAATCTTAGTTGCCAAAAAGGCATTGGCGGCATATTTGATCATTTCTGCTGAACTCAGGTCTGTTACCAGCACTGGTACAGGAGGTAAAGATTTATCAGCCGCAAACTTGCGCTCCACAATTGGGGTATAAAGTTCTTTCATCATTCCAATAGCTTGTTGACTATTGCCCCCCAAAACAATCCGATCAGGATTAAATGTATCGTACATAGCCGAACCTTCCCGCAGAAACTCTGGATTGCTAACGACATCAAACTGAGCGACGCTATCAGTCAGTTTTTCTTCAACGGACGCACCACCACCGGATATCAATGTTTTTTGGCGTTCAGCAATGCCATCTAACACAATCATTCGCACCCAGTCCCCAGAACCGATGGGTACAGTAGATTTATTGACAATTACTTTATAACCACCATTGAGATTAGCTCCAATACCACGAGCTACAGCTTCTACATAACGAGTATCGCTCTCACCATTAGGTAAAGGAGGCGTTCCCACAGCAATAAACAAAATTTCTCCGTGAGCAACACCCGCAGCCAGATCAGAGGAAAATTCAATATTTCCACTATTAATGGCAGATTGCATAATTTCCGAGAGTCCTGGCTCGAAAATCGGCGACTGCCCAGATTTCATTAATTTTACTTTCTCTTCGTTATTATCTATACAAATAACATTGTGTCCAATATGAGCCAAACAAGCACCTGTCACTAAACCAACATACCCAGTACCAATTACACAAACACGCATTTTTTTAAACTCCTTACTTTTTTGTGATCAGTCTTTGGCCATTAGTCATTTGTGAATCAAAGACTAATGACAACTGACCTATTGACTAATTATTAGTTTTGACACGTTGACGAAAATCTTCTACTGTCAGTTTTAACCCCTCTTGCAGGGGAATGGTAGGTTCCCAATTTAACCAAGTTTTTGCCTTGCTGATATCGGGACGACGACGACGAGGATCATCTGAAGGTAAGGGTTCAAACTTAATTTCTGCATCTGGGTTAATTAAATTTTGCACAGCCTGCGCCAATTGTAAAATGGTGTACTCATCAGGATTCCCCAGATTGATGGGACCAATGTATTCACCATTCATCAGTCTGATCAGACCTTCAACTAGATCAGAGACATAGCAGAAGCTGCGAGTTTGTGTACCTTCACCATAAACAGTTAAAGGAATACCCTGTAGTGCTTGCACAACAAGATTACTCACTACCCGACCATCGTTTTCTAACATCCTTGGTCCATAGGTGTTAAATATTCTGGCTACCCGAATATCGACTTTATTTTCTCGGTAGTAGTCAAATGCCAAAGTTTCCGCAATTCTTTTACCTTCGTCGTAGCAAGAACGGATGCCGATGGTATTGACACTACCTCGATACTCTTCTGTTTGAGGATGAACTTCTGGATCTCCGTAGACTTCGCTGGTGGAAGCTAATAAAAATCTAGCTTTAACCCGTTTAGCCAAACCCAACATATTCATCGTTCCTATTACGTTAGTTTTAACGGTTTTAATAGGATTATATTGGTAATGTACCGGAGATGCAGGACAAGCTAAATGATAGATTTGATCCACTTCTAAGCGAATTGGCTCAGTGATATCATGACGGATCATCTCAAAATAAGGGTTATTTAACCATTTGAGGATATTACGTTTATGCCCTGTATAGAAGTTGTCTAAGCATATAATTTCATTTTCTTCGGCCATCAATCGGTCGATCAGATGGGAACCAATAAACCCAGCACCGCCAGTCACCAAAATTCTCATAATTTCCCACTTACCTTACAGATATTTCCAGAGGTATTATCCTTATTTTTAGATTATCCAGCTTCGGTACAAAAAAATATATAATTAACCAAGCTCAGTCTCATGATATTAAGTAATTTTCCTATAGATTCTGTGCAGAACTAATGATTATTTTCTAATAATTGTGTAATTTTTAGTTATGGTTCATAAAATCTTCAATATATAAATTTTTGGAAAATTAAACGTATTATATTTTGTGATTATAAATACATAAGTATTACTTAAGAACACCGTTGTTACATAGCTGTTTTTTTAGCAGAAAAACTATTTGACAAGACGAGTTTGTGATGATGTTGTGGTTCTCCTAGAATGATAATTGAGCAAGTAAGTTGCCTAGCTAATTCAGTTGTGACATCACTAATGGCTAATCCACCAGGGCTAGTACGATTACGGATAAAAGGCAATACCACTAAATCATACAGTCTTGCAGCTTGTAAAACAGCTTGAGCAACATTTTCATGAGTAATAATTTGAATGTCTGGTGGATTTGACACAGCCAATTTAGATACTAATTGGGAGAGATGCGATCGCCTAGCAGCGATTTGACTAGGACTGGTGCGGCGATCGCAAACATTTAACACAGTAATTTGGCTTTGATTGGCATCTGCCAAGGTTTGAGCAAATTGTAAAGGAGTGAGTGTTGGCGTGATTAAGTTTTCTATCGGCACGAGGATGCGCTGAATTCTTTTAGGTGATTCTACCAGACGTGCTACAGCTACTGGACAATGGGCAGCCCAAAGCACATTATCAATCACATTACCTAATAAACGCGCCCTCAAACCAGTACGTTTACCCCAACCCATGATAATCAAATTTGCCTTTTGTTCACGAGCCGACCTACAGATTGCTGGAGCAAAAGCATCATCAATTCTAAGTAACGGTTCTGCTCGTGCGCCTAATATCCTACTTTGTTCTGTGGCTTTTCCTAATAACTTTTCACTTCGCTGCCAAGCAATATCTAATTGGGGTGCATCCATTTGAGACGTAGCATGAGCGATCGCTAATGGTAAAATTTTTCCCTGGGATTGACAAGCTAATAAGGCCGCCATTTCAATCAAATATTTTTGAGTTTGCGGATTTTGGACAGGTACAATTATAGTAAAATTACTGTGTATCGATTGTGCTTTTTGTTTTAATAAAGTTGTGATAGGTGCTTCTCCCACTGAGGAACAAGTCAAACCCACCGCATCCCCAGCCATGATATTTGTCAGCCACGTTCCAAAAGTCGCTGTAATTAACATTAAAACAATCACACTGTTTAAGACTTCCGCTGGTAGCAAACCCGACCTATATCCCTCCAAAGCCACCCCTAATGTCGTACCTACCAAGGGAATAGATAGAGACCAAATCGTTAATGTTTCCTGCCAACTATAGCGGTAAACTAGCTTCGCCAACACAGCTGCTATAAATTTGCTGGACATCAAACCGACGAAAATCAATAATAATAACTTGATTGTGCTGTATCCATTAAAAAAAGCGGGTAAATCAATCCTTAAACCCAGATCAATAAAGAAAATGGGAATGAATAGCACACTACCAATAAACACTAATTTTTCTTTAACCGGTCCTTCACCTATTGCTTCATTGACCGCCAAACCTGCTAGGAAAAAACTAACAATTTTTTCTAAGCCCATCAATTGAGCCATCAGCACGGACAGAAATACAGACATTAACACACATAAAAACTTATTGCCCTCGTCGTCCCCGGAACGGCGGAAAAATTCTTTGCTGACCCAATCAAAACCGAATAAAACGATCACGAAGTAGATGATTGCCCACCCCAATATAGTAATTAGTTGAGCAAAGCTGAATGTTCCAGCATGAAAGCTGGCTATAGAAACAGCTAATATTAACAATGTGCCGATATCTGTAAAAATTGTCGATCCCATTGTCATGGTGACAGCCTGATTATTTACTACTCCCAAACGACTGATAATCGGATATGCCAAAAGGGAGTGAGAGGCCAATAAGCAGCCTACTAATATTGAACTATGCCAGTCAAAACCTAAAAATTTTCCTCCCCATGTTCCTAGCATCAGGGGTACACTGAAAGTCAAGCTACCAAATACCAAGGAACGACTTTGCTGTTGACGGAAAAGCTGGATATTAAATTCCAATCCGGTTATAAACATCAAGTAAAATAACCCAATGTTTGATAGCAAAGTCATCATTGGCGATTCATGCTCGAATAATCGCCAACCTGATGGACCAAATACCAATCCAGAGCAAACAAGACCCACTAATGCGGGCAACCTTAGCCGTTCAAAGAGGATAGGTACAACAAGGATGACTAACAGTAAAATAGCAAAGGTAATCAGTGGTTCCTGTCCGAGAACTTGGGCGGTTGGGTATAAAGTTAGAACTTGTGACACAAGTAGCATCATGTAAAACAGTTATCAGTTATTCAGTTAACTGATATCTAGGGGTGAATTTGACTCAAAATAAATCGTAGACGATCATAATCATCTTTTAGTAGTACACTGAGATGCCGACCAGCTTTGAGCAACCATTCTCTGTCAGCTTTGCGTAACTGGTAAACTTCACGAATGGCAGATGCGGCTAAAGATTCTACAGGCGCACCATTAATCAAAAGTAAAGTTCTTAAAAAATCTAATTTTTCGGTGAACTTGATAATTGCTTCCGGTTGACACCGATAAACAGCTTGATGAATTTGGGGAGGACGTGGTGGCAGATACTGGTATATTCCTTGGTTATAACTAATATCTTGTGGCTGTTGCTCAAACCCGACAATTGCCGCCCGAAATTCAGTTCTGAGCATAGCAAATATCTGGGGTTGTTCCTCGCGCAGAGTTTGCAGGGACAACCCCAAAGCCCTGGCCCGATGTACAGAATCTATAGGCATAGTCGTGGCATGATACACCACAGCATAGATTTTATTACCAGACTCTTCATCTACAGCACACACCCAACTACCAAAAGGGGGCATAACTGGAAAACTTAAGTCTTCTGGTTCTAGACACTGTGCCAAAAATTCAGTAGTTGTAGTTTCGATTACCTCCCCTATATGGTGAGGGTGGCGATCGCCGATAGTAAACTGTGGTAAAGGTAGACGCATATTAGTCCTTAGTCCTTAGTCCTTAGTCCTTAGTCCTTAGTCTTTTACTAATGACTGATAACCACTGAACTAATGACTAAACAATTATTTTCCTTTTTTCTTGCCTGTTGTTTCTACGAGTTCTAATTCTGGTAAGCGGAAGGTAATTATTTTATCCCAGTTACCACCTTCAAATAGTACAGCCACCTTACCATCACTCACCCGCTGTACAAGTCCTTCATAGCGATAATATGTGTCTGCGGGATTTTTGATGCGAACAGTTGCTCCAGGCAGAATCATGTTTTTACCCTCGATTTCTTCTCGGTTATTAATTTAATATTAGTTGATTGTCAGCAGCAAAAGGCAAGAGGCAAGAGGCAAGAGGCAAAAGTGAATTAATTTTAGGCAATTCCCCTATTCCCTATTCCCTATTCCCTGTTCCCTATTCCCTATTCCCTGTTCCCTATTCCCTATTCCCTATTCCCTATTCCCTGTTCCCTATTCCCTATTCCCTATTCCCTATTCCCTGTTCCCTATTCCCTATTCCCTGTTCCCTGTTCCCTATTCCCTGTTCCCTTTAATAATATTTTTGACGTTGGCGGAAATTAGCTACAGATTCTACTATTCCTAGCGCAATAAAGTTAGTCAACATAGCAGAACGACCATAACTCATCCAAGGTAAGGGAATTCCCGCCACAGGTGCTAAACCAACCGTCATACCTACATTAACAATTAGTTGAAAGATAATCATGGATAAAACACCAATAGCCAACAGAGAGCCGAAATTATCTTTGGCGGTTTGAGCTATGTGCAGTATACGGAAACAGATCAAGCAATAAACAAACAGCACTATTAAACAACCAACAAAACCAAATTCTTCACCAACGGCGGAGAAAATAAAATCTGTATGCTGCTCAGGGACAAAATTTAATTGAGTCATCGGACCCTTAAACAAACCCCAGCCCCAAATTTCCCCAGCCCCAATAGCAATACGAGATTGTATGAGGTGATAACCAGCACCAAGGGGATCATGTTCAGGGTTGATAAATACACTGAGCCTGTCTTTTTGATATTCTTTTAATACATGATTCCAGGCAAAAATCCCTAATTCACCGCCCAACATATTGAGACTAAAAGAGGCGATCGCACTAATTTTAAATTTGCGCCATGGTAAAGTTTGCCACCCAAGAATACCCATAGCACCTGCCCAGAATAAACCCAAGGGACTAAACGTTAGTTCTTTTAGCAACACTATTGGTGCTGACAAAGGCCAGGATATACTGAAGAGAACAGCAGAAATAACAGGGGAAATCATCAGAACCAACCAACCAGGGTTGGCGTTTGCCCAATACAGCATTCCCAAAACTATCGCCGCAAATACGAGTGAAGTAGCTAAATCTGGCTGTAAAAATATCAATCCCCAAGGAACAGATGTAATTGCCAAAACACGGAAAACACTCTCCAATGTCGAAGCAGTACGCCTGTGTAACAAAGCTGCGAGGGTGATAATTACGCCTATTTTGGCAAATTCCGAAGGCTGGACATTGAAGCCCGCAATACTAATCCATCGCTGTGCGCCTTTGGCACTTGTACCAGCCACCATCACCACTATCAGGCTGAAGTTAGTCAGAGCGTAGGTTATCCAGTGCCACTGGAGCAGATTTTCGTAGCGGCAGCGAGCCAACAACAAAGCTATGATAGAGCCAATGCCAGCTACAAGCCAGTGCCACCACCAATCAGTGACTGGCTGCTTGAGTTCTGTACTGAGGATCATAAGTCCGCCAAACATACTCACAGCAATAGATAGACACAATAATAGCAAATCTATTTGCTGCCAGGGCTTAACCCAATATTGCCAGCGGAGTTTAGGAAGCGAGCGTTTTAACAACATTGTGCGAAGAGCGACTTGAGCTTTTAATAGGGACTGGAGACTGGCGACTAGGGACTGGGTAATATTGTTTCTCTTCACCAATTACCAATCACCAATTACCAATCACCAAGCTTATGTTAGAGCAGCAACTGATACTTTCCCGGCGATAGTCAGAGCGATCGCTGTCAGTGCTTTAGCAGAAGCTGAATCTGGTTCAGCGACTACTATGGGTATACCACTATCTCCACCAATTCTGGTAGAAATTTCTAGAGGTACACAACCCAAAAGTGGTACTCCTAATTCTGCTGCTGTTTTTGAACCTCCACCGGAACCAAAAATGTCATATTGTTTATCTGGTTGATCGGGAGGAATAAAATAACTCATATTTTCCACAATCCCCAATACAGGTACATTCATCTGTTGGAACATCCGCAAACCCTTGCGAGAATCTAACAGTGCTACATTTTGGGGTGTAGTGACAATTACTGCTCCTGCCATGGGTACAGCTTGGGTTAAAGTTAATTGAGCATCTCCAGTACCTGGTGGCATATCCACAATCAAATAATCAATTTCTCCCCATTCCACCTGATAAAGAAACTGACGAATTACACCATTGAGCATGGGTCCACGCCAAATCACAGGCTGATCACGGTCAATCAAAAAGCCCATTGATACTAACTTGACTCCATGATTAAACGCCGGTTCGAGAATGTCGCCTGTTTCTGTGGAGCGAACAACAATTTCAGCATCAGCTAAACCCAGCATAGTCGGATCATTTGGTCCGTAAATATCTGCATCTAGCAAGCCGACCTTTGCCCCTGTTTGTGCTAAAGCAACTGCGACATTTACCGCTACTGTGCTTTTACCCACACCCCCTTTGCCACTAGAAACAGCAATAATATTTTTCACCCCAGCAATACCAGTCCGGTCAGGTAGGCTTTTTTGTTGAGGAGTTTCTGCTGTTACTTCCACGCTGATATCTGTCACACCTGGCAGTTTTTGAACAGCTTTTTTACAATCTTCGACAATAAATTCCCGTAAGGGACAGGCGGGAGTAGTCAACACCAAAGTAAAGCTAACCTGACCACCGTCAATTTTCACATTGCGAATCATATTCAGTTCTACCAGACTTTTGCGAAGTTCTGGATCTTCCACTGGTCGCAACACATCTAGAACTGACTGGGAATTGAGGACATCATACGTCATGCTTTGTACCGTTACTGCCGTGATAAAATTTTAAAAATGTAATTTTTACCTATTTTACAGCTTTTAGATATTCCTAAATTCCTGATTCCCTACTTTCTAAAAATCAAAACAACTGTCATCTAAGGATTTTTTCTGACGTGACACCACTGGTAATGCTGCTTTTTCTACCGCTTCGACTAGAGAACGTGCTACCCGATCTGTATAAGGACGAGAGAATAACCAAATTAGAGGTGATAACCAACCGCGTAGAGTTACAGAATATGACAAATAACTGCCACAAACTGTGGACTCTACTTGGTATGTTATCCGTTCCTCAATCCCAGGAATTGCCAATACACGGATACTCAGCATTTGTTTAGGATTGACCCGTTCTACAAAAATTTGAATGGGAATTGGCCAAAATCTGGTTACAGCTTGGAAAATTAATCCGGGTTGAGGTACTAATCCTAATGGTACGTTGGTACTTTTAAGTAGTGGATGCCAGGAAACATCTGTTAAATCCACTACTTTTTGCCACAGTTCATCCACCGAAGCCGAACTGATCTCTCGATAAGTCCGCACCAGAGAAGCGCAAAAACGACGACGTTTGCGGTGGATGAATTTGGATAACCACTTTTGCACTGTCCTAATCCTCCTAGCTTCAATCGCTCTGGTTACTCTGGACATCTGAGAAAATTTGAGTCAAGCTATCTACTCACAACACATACCATACAAAAAATCGGCTGCTTTGTGGACTAATTCTTCAGGGTCTGGTGTTAATAACAGAATTTTCTCCACAATAATTGCAAAGAAACTTAATGAATCTACAAGCCTATACGCATTTGAGGGACAATAAACTTTAGTCAAGATCATCAATTTGGTTTTGTCCACTCAGAAAAAGCAGTTTTGGCAAATTGTGTCAGGTTTTTGGCTTCAAGTGCCAACAAATTTTTAAAATGAAAATTTGTAGCTTTCACAGAAATTGTAATTTTAGGTTCGGGAATCTATGTTGACCAACTCGCAAACCCCTACTCTGACAGCAGAATCATCCAAGTTTCTTCCTGCACCTGACGCGCAGACTAGAGTCAGTCAGTTTATGAAACAGTTACAAAACGAAATTACTCAGGCTTTAGAAGCATTGGATGGTGTTGGTAAGTTTCAAGAAGACAGCTGGGAGCGTCCAGAAGGGGGTGGTGGGCGATCGCGCGTACTGCGTGATGGCGCAATTTTTGAACAAGCAGGTGTAAATTTTTCTGAAGTTTGGGGTTCTCATCTGCCCCCGTCAATTTTAGCCCAGCGTCCAGAAGCAACAGGACACGGCTTTTATGCAACGGGTACTTCTTTGGTGTTACACCCTCGTAATCCTTATGTACCTACAGTTCATTTGAATTACCGTTATTTTGAAGCAGGTCCAGTTTGGTGGTTTGGTGGTGGTATTGATTTGACACCTTATTACCCCTTTATTGAGGATGTGATTGAGTTTCATCAAACTCTCAAACAAGCTTGCGATCAACATCACCCAGAATACTACCCAGTTTTTAAACGTTGGTGCGATGAATATTTTTATCTCAAGCACAGGGATGAAACCAGAGGTATTGGGGGACTATTTTTGGATTACCAAGATGGTCAAGGTGAAATATATCGCGGACCTGATCCAAAAGGGGAAGCGGCTATTTATAGCAACAAAGTAGGAACTTTACCAGCACGCACTTGGGAAGAATTATTCGCTTTAGTACAAGACTGTGGCAGAGCTTTTATACCAGCTTATTCACCAATTGTCAAGCGGCGACATGGCATGGAATATGGCGATCGCCAACGGAATTTTCAACTATACCGTCGGGGAAGATATGTAGAATTTAACTTGGTTTATGACCGAGGTACAATTTTTGGACTGCAAACCAATGGACGCACAGAATCCATTCTCATGTCCCTACCACCTCTAGTGCGTTGGGAATATGGCTACCAACCAGAACCACATACTCCTGAAGCTGAACTGTATGAAACTTTCCTGAAGCCACAAGATTGGCTCAACTGGAAACTAAATCAATAGTCACGAATAGTTAATTTTGAGTAAAATTAGACACATTTACTCAGAGTAAGTAGAGCAGACTTAGGCGGGTCAATGAACAATCAAGGGTTTGGGCTGGGTTAAAGAGAGAGAATGAAAGAAAATATTGGTGAATTTTCGGGTCTTAATCCCCGGATAATTCAGCAAATAGTCGCTTTTTCTGAGGAAAAATCCACTTTTTTTCTCTCTAAAGAACTCGTAAATTCTATTCACTAAGGCTAACAATTCCCCAAACCCAGCCTAAATCAATAAATCTGTCATCTATTGAATTTAGATACTCAGCAGTTAAACTACTAAAATATAAGCATTGAGTCAAAAAAAAGTAGTTTATCTTTTCAGGACAAGATCACGGAGAATACAGTGAATATAAACCAAAAAACATATTCAAACCCAGAAGGTAATACTGTGATTGTCTTGAAACCAACAGGTCGTCTAGACATCACAACCGCTTGGCAATTTCGCCTGAAATTACAAGAGTGTATTTCTAAACTAAGTCGTCATGTACTTGTGAACCTGGGAGAGGTAAATTTTATTGATAGTTCTGGTCTTACCTCTTTAGTCGCTGGAATGCGTGATGCTGATAAGGTTAAAGGCAGCTTCCGCATTTGCAATGTCCATCCAGAAGCTAAACTTGTATTTGAGGTGACAATGATGGATACAGTATTTGAAATCTTTGAAACTGAAGAAGAAGCTTTAGAAGCATTATTCCCCAACTTAGTCAATAGCGATAATAAAAGTTCCGACCATAAACATCAAAATACTCAAGAGAATAGTAACTCTCCTGACTTAAGTTCCCAATCTGCTCGCTTTGCGCCATCATTAGCCGATGAATAAACCAAGGGAATTAACCGCAAAAACTGAAAAATTTGCCAGAAAATCCCAGGTAAAAAAACTTGCCAAAATTCAAAAACCATGGGAAAAAAGGACAGGCATTTTGCTTGTCAATTGCATAAATGAAACAATTAATCATTTTCCCATTTCCTGTATAGCTTGGCAAAGTAGCCTTTAAACGAGAAAATAAAAATACGTCGCCCTTAACCTTTTCTTTGTGAATAACGTCCGTACCGTCTCTGATACAAAACGAACTTTCTATAATCTTCATACCCGTCCAATCAACACAATTTACCGTCGGGTAGTGGAAGAGTTGATGGTGGAAATGCACCTGCTCTCAGTCAATGCTGATTTTAGCTACAATCCAATTTATGCCTTAGGAGTTGTCACAACTTTTGACCGCTTCATGGAAGGCTATCAACCGGAACAGGATCAAGTATCCATTTTTAATGCCATAATTCAGGCTGTAGAGCAAGATCCATCACGCTATAGACAAGATGCAGCCAGATTGCAAGCAATAGCTCATAGTTTGGCAGCTAAGGATTTAATTGCCTGGTTGAGCCAATCTACTCAATTAGATCAAGATGCTGATTTGCAAGCACAACTACAAGCGATCGCTCACAATCCTAATTTTAAATACAGCCGCTTGTTTGCCATTGGTTTGTTCTCATTATTGGAACTGGTAGATTCCGAACTTGTCAAAGATGACAAGCAACGTAATGAGGCGCTAAAAGCGATCGCTCAAGGTTTACATCTATCTGAAGACAAACTTAGCAAAGATTTAGAGCTATATCGCTCTAATCTCGATAAGATGGCACAAGCACTGATAGTGATGGCAGATATGTTGGCAGCAGATCGGAAAAAGCGCGATCAGCGTCAAAAACAAGCCAGCACGCCAGTTGCTCCTCCCAGTACCAATGATTAAATAATTTGTAATCATGAATTCGTAATTCGTAATTAAAGATTGTCAATCATCAGAAAATTACGAATTACGAGTCATCAATTACAAATTAATTTCACTGATTTCCAGTTGCTGCAATTATTAACTTTAAACACCCAGTAATTTGTAGATTATATTGTTAATAATGGTGAGTGCAAAAGCTCCTAAAATAGCACTCCAAATACCATAACGTAAGCGAAAACCCTCTACTAACCAGGCTGCAATACTAAAACAAGCAACAGCAATCATGAAAGTGAAGATACCAGATAATAAGTCAAAAGTGGCTAAATTTGGGATCGCAAATACGAGCGATAAAACTGGTCTAACTAATGCTGTGATAATCCCCAGAACTGCTGCGGAAAAGAAGGCTTTTCCCGGAGTATCTATTTCAACTCCTAAAGGCAACTTACTAATAAGCCACAGACTGATAGAAGTGACTAACCAAACAATTAACAGTGTTACAATATTCATTGCCGCAACCCTTGAAACGTAAATGGTGATAGGCGATAAAGTTAAGAATTCAGAATTCAGGAGTCAGGAGTCAGGAGTCAGAATGTTTGATCAATCCGTAGATTATCAAATAGTGAGTTTAGACGTAAGCCTTAAAAAGCTGACTGCTGACAACTGATTTGGTCTATTGATAGGAAAATCTTTGTAGCTTCACCAATTATTTATAAATTAGCAGAGTTTTTTCTCTACATAGGATTTATTTTAGATATCTTTAGGTTTATCTAAATTTTCTTGATATTACTAAAAATAAAATTCCCCCTCACTGATATGATGCACAAAGGTTTGGGGGAATTGAGACTTACAAAATCTGAAAAAAAAGCGTCACCTTTTCGGTGCAGAATTGCTATTTTGTGGTACTACAGGCTCTAAAGGGGCGCTATCATTGGGAACTGTTGGCGAAATACCAGGATTAATACCTGGTGACGGTGCAGAAAATAGATTTGGGGCTGAGGGCAAAGAAGGGTTAAAATTATTTTGTGGATCACTACCCGGAATTGGTACGGTGTTAGGTATGGGCATCACCGGGGTAGTAGAAAAGTTTGGTGAATTGGTGAGTGGTTGAGATGGTCCAGGAATAATTCCCAGAGATACACGATTACCTCCCACTTGTCTGAGCAAATCTAATGTTTGAATTACATCATTATAAGTTGCTGTACGAGAGGCATTCAGTACCAAAATCCCATTGGGGTTTGCTTGGATATACTGCTTTAATCGTCCTTCCAAATCCTCCCCTCTCACAGGATCTTTTTCAATGTAAATTTGACCAACAGCGTCGATAGTGACAGGCAATATATCACTTTTGCTCTGTGAACTAGCAGCAGAAGTTGTACCTGTACTGGCTTTGGGTAAATCAACATTAATCGCCTGTTGTCTAGTAAATTGCAACGCGGCTAACAGAAAAAAAGTCAGGATACAAAAAACGACATCAATTAAGGGAATGATTTGAATTTGAACTTCTTCAATGGGAGTATGTAAGTTAACTTTCATTTTCTAGCTCTGGTGGGGAGTTAGCAAGGGGGTTTTTGATTGCTTCTTCTGAACTGGGTGCAGAGGTTTTAGTAAAATTGTTTTTGCGTCGCTTCCGGGGGGAAGTAAAACTTTCCTGTGTTCTTTCCCGTATTATTGCTGATGTAGTTTTGTTAGGGTCTGGTGGAGACTGACGGTAAAGCAACTCTAAATCATTGCCAGCTTTATTAAAAACCTTGATTTGGTTGACAACAAAACTTTGAAACAGACGATAAAATACTAAAGTCACGATCGCCACTATTAAACCAGCTGCGGTACTAATTAAAGATTCGCCAATCCCAGTAGTTACACCAGCTGTAGATTCAGTACCCAAATCGCCAATTCTAATTGAGCGCAAGGACTGAATCAAACCTAAAACCGTACCCAATAATCCTAACAGCGGGGAAAGGGCAATCACAGATTCTAAAAGTTTTTCTCCCCTCCGCATCCCGGCTACTTCTTCCGCTGCTGTGGACTCCAATGCTAGTCGGAAGGTTTCAGGATCACCTTTTTGTAAACGTAGGGGTGCATAAAGAAAACGCCCAATCGGTTGATCAGTTGCTTTTTGGGCTATTTCCGTAGCTATTTCCCAATTCTCAGTAGCAGCATCAAGAACGCGCTCGACTATTTCTTTCTCCTGCGTTAAAATCCGCAACCAGAACCAAAAACGCTCAAAAATCACACTTAAAGACAGGACAGACAGCACCAGCAAAGGCCACATGGCTGGACCGCCCTTGTTAAACAAATCTAAAATATCCACTTTGTAGTTTTCCTCTCTCCATTACTTGAGCAACTATGCTAAACATTTTAATCTTAGAGATTAATGCACCATTACCACACTCACTTACTCTATCGCTAGATAAGTAGTTAACAAAGCATGATAATTACCATCTTCTATACACAATAGGGCGGTTATTCCCACCGGGAGGTTAGAGGATTATTTGCCAAAATAAAAGTTAATTGCAGGTACTCGAGGTTAAAATATGAGCTTCTCAATTCAATCCCTTTACACTTGGTATCGCAATGTACTGCGTAATCCTAAATATCGTTGGTGGGTAATTATCGGTACAATAGCTTATCTGATCAGCCCTATTGATATTGCTCCCGATTTTATTCCTGTTGTTGGTCAAATTGATGATCTTTTGCTGTTAACATTACTAGTTTCAGAAGTTTCGGGATTAGTAATTGACGGTTGGAAAACTCGTCAAGGTCATGTGGAAACTAGCGGTAATGATTCTCCAGACACAGATAATACTGTTGATGTTGATGCTGTTTCTGTCAAGTAGTTGTAGCGACAAAATACTATTTTATAACTCCCCGCTTTTACTGTTTGTGAAAAATTCTGCTGTGAAAGAGGGGAAGTTTTTTAAACCACTGAATTAAGCCTTTGGGGTTGAATATTGAGCAATTGAATGATATTAATATTTCTTGTAACAAGATGTCATTTCTGTTTAAACCTTTGGGCATACTAGGGATTACAAAGATCAATTGCTATTACTACTTTGGGCATACTAGGGATTACAAAGATCAATTGCTATTACTAGTACATTCTGTGGGGGAATTTAAACATGAAAAGGTATATGCCTTTTATACTCATTGGCTTTGTGCTATTTGTGGCAGGAGGAGATAAGGTATTTCCCGGTGCAGTGGGGAAAGCCAGCATTCAAACTCGCACAACCATGAATAACTTTTTGATTGGTTTGTTTCCTACGTGGCAACCTAAAACAAATCCTTATGAACGGACAGAAAAGAAATTACAAGAAACCGAAAAACAAAAGTAATAAGTTAACTGGAAATTGAGCTTAATTTTTGTATCACCTTAGCTATCAGCTATAGCAATCGGTCATATCCAGATCCCCGACTTGACTAGATCAATTTATCATTTATGGACATAATCAATAAAAGAAGTCGGGGATCTGATCACCTTACCTGAATTCTTATGTATCACCCAAGGAAATCTTTGGGTCTATTTCCAGTTTCTACTGACTGGAAAAATGTAAATTTAAAATAAATTACTCCAAAAATAACTATTTTGGTCTTGCAGAAAATCAAATACGCTGTGATATTTGATGATATCATTAACCATATAACAGTACAAATAAACTAGATCATATCCAAATGTCTGACTTAATTTTGTTTTGGCATCGACGGGATTTACGTATTTCCGATAATACAGGATTAGCAGCAGCTAGAGAACAAAGTGCAAAGGTGGTAGGTGTATTTTGTCTAGATCCTGGTATTTTAGAACAGGATGATATTGCACCAGCCAGAGTAAGTTACATGATTGGTTGTTTACAATCATTACAACAGCGATATACCCAGGCTGGTAGTCAGTTATTAATTTTACATAATAATCCAGTTACAGCCATTCCGGCATTAGCTGAAGCTTTGAATGCAAAAGCAGTATTTTGGAATTGGGATGTAGAACCTTATGCACAAATACGGGATAATGAAGTAATTTCAGCACTAAAAGTCAAAGATATTCAGACTCTTGAGCAAAATTGGGATCAGTTACTCCACGCACCAGCAGAAATTTTTAGTGGTGCTAAAACTCCTTATACAGTTTATACTCCCTTTTGGAAAAATTGGATTAGTAAGCCAAAACTTAAACCAGTTGCAACTTTAGAAAATTGCGAGAATTTGACAGATGAAGAACAGGAAATAGCCAAAAAAACAGGTGCAATTAAATTACCTTCTGCACAAGATTTAGGTTTTATTTGGGATGAAGAATTAATTATTGAGCCAGGAGAAAGAGCAGCAATATCAAAATTAGAAACTTTTACAAATTCTGCCATTGATCAATATCAAGAACAGCGTAATTTTCCTGCTGTTGATGGAACATCCCAATTAAGTGCTGCTTTAAAATTTGGTGTCATTGGTATTCGTACTGTTTGGCAAAAAACAATAGTAGCATTAGAAAATAGTAACAGTGAAGAAGCTACAAATAGTATTATAACTTGGCAAAAAGAACTAGCTTGGCGGGAATTTTATCAACACGCAATGTATAACTTTCCCGCCTTAGCTGAAGGTGCATATAGAGATAGTTTTAAAAACTTTCCTTGGCGAAATAATGAAGCACATTTTCAAGCTTGGTGTGAGGGAAAAACTGGCTATCCAATAGTTGATGCGGCTATGCGGCAGTTAAACGAAATTGGCTGGATGCACAATAGATGTAGAATGATTGTAGCTAGTTTCTTAACTAAAGATTTAATTATAAATCCTCAATGGGGCGAAAAATATTTTATGCAAAAACTCATTGATGGTGATTTATCTGCTAATAATGGAGGTTGGCAATGGAGTGCTTCTAGTGGTATGGACCCCAAACCATTAAGAATTTTTAACCCAGCTAGTCAAGCGCAAAAATTTGATGCTGATGGTGAATATATTAGACAATGGGTGAGAGAATTAAAATCTCTAGATACAGAATTTTTAATAAGTGGCAATATAACACCTTTAGAACGTAGTGCTGTTGGTTATCCTGCTCCCATTGTAGATCATAAAAAACAGCAAGCTTTATTTAAACAAATGTATCAACAACAAAAAGTCAGTATGGATTAATTTTCAGAGAAGAAGCAAAATAGAATTTTGGGGTTACACAAACCAAGCCCACCTGCGTGGGCTGATGAGACACATATCCATATATATAGAACTCATATTTGGTTTTTGAAAAAAATTAGTAGTATTGTAGGGTGCGTCAGATATTACAAATGTGTTTATTGATAGAATTTATGCAGTCTGACGCACCCTACGTATCTTTTCATAAATCAAATATTATTTCTATAACTGGTGTCAGTTATCAATTTCCAAATTGAGTATATAGCGTCCTAGTTGCACCTTTTCTGACCACAATTCATACTCAAGCCGTAGATGCTCTGGAAAACCTTTTCCGCTGAGATGTAAACTATTTGTATAATTGCGTAAACGAATTGGTTTGTGTGGTTGCAATGACTCATTGGGTAGCCAATAACGACTAACACCATAAACTCCTTGTTCCCAGAAATGTCGGTAACTAACTTGAGTATTTCCTTGCATTGTCATAATTACTCGGTAAGGGGAAATTTCCAACCACAAAATTCTGGGACTAGTGGGAGTATCAAAATTTTTTTGAGTTTGAGGAAAAGGATCTTCTGAACTGATTAAATTTCCTATTTCACAACTAATTAAAGGCGGTGCAGTTAATAGTAAATGAAATCTGTCAGTATCTTTTTGATACAATGTTCCAGCAGTTTCCACAACAGACCAGACTGGCAAATCAGTGGAAATAATTGATAAACAAACAGGTCTACGGTGATGGGTGAGCATGGGAGCGACAAGTGTGAGAAGCCGTTGAATAAAATCAAATGAACACTAGGTGATCTAAAAAGTTATTTTCAGCAACTAAATAGTCAAACCTGATTAATATTAACCGAATCTACTAATTTGTTAATCTAGATAAATCAAGATGTAAAAAGTAGGATTTAAAGCTGAACTACGAAAATAATGCTTTTTATAGCGATTATCAGTCTGTGAATCAAGCTTGCAAATATTTTTTCAAGAATTACAATTAGTTATACTCGATACTCCGCCTGAACAGAGAACTTTGTCATCTACTAAAAATTGGGTAGATTTGAGTAAGTTTTGGACAACAAAAAGCGATAGGATACTAGGGACGAAGTTAACCAGTGGCAGCATTAGAAGTCACTGAGAGATTTCAAATTTATTCAAAAGCTAGTGTATCCTAATGTCAGCTGCTGTTATAACTTTAAAAACTCAAGAAAACGGTTCTGATAACTTAATGATTCAGCGTCCCACCGCTGGACTGTCTCTACAAGGTCGCATCCTCGTTCCTGGGGATAAATCTATTTCCCATCGGGCTTTGATGTTGGGTGCGATCGCTGAAGGTGAAACTGAGATTCAAGGACTGCTTTTAGGCGAAGATCCCCGCAGCACTGCTCACTGTTTTCGGGCGTTGGGTGCGGAAATTTCCGAATTAAATACAGAGTTGGTGCGGGTTAAAGGTATTGGTTTGGGTAATTTCCAAGAACCGCTGGATGTGTTAAATGCGGGTAACTCTGGTACAACCATCAGGCTGATGTTAGGTTTGTTAGCTTCCCATCCAGGGCGGTTTTTTACGGTGACAGGTGATGACTCTTTGCGATCGCGTCCTATGTCCCGTGTTGTCAAACCTTTACAACAAATGGCCGCTGAAATTTGGGGACGCAAAGATAATAATTTAGCACCTTTAGCAATTCAAGGACAAGCTCTTAAACCTATTCATTATCATTCTCCGATCGCCTCGGCGCAGGTGAAATCCTGTATTTTGCTGGCTGGTTTAAACACTGACGGTAAAACTACTGTCACAGAACCTGCTTTATCACGAGACCACAGCGAACGGATGTTAAGGGCTTTTGGGGCAGAATTAAGTATAGACCCAGAAACTAACAGTGTGACTGTGACGGGGAATGCGAAATTATATGGTCAAAAAGTTGTTGTTCCTGGTGATATCAGTTCTGCGGCTTTTTGGTTAGTAGCTGCATCTATTGTTCCTGGTTCTGAGTTGGTGGTGGAAAATGTCGGTGTCAACCCCACCCGCACGGGAATTTTAGAAGCTTTGTCAATGATGGGTGCAGATATTGAAATGGAAAATCAGCGGGAAGTGGCTGGGGAACCAGTCGCAGATTTACGGGTGCGTTCTAGTCAGTTAAAAAGCTGCACCATTGCGGGGGATATTATACCGAGATTAATTGATGAAATTCCCATTTTAGCGGTAGCTGCGACATTTGCAGAAGGGACAACCATTATTAGAGATGCGGCGGAATTGCGAGTTAAAGAGAGCGATCGCATTACCGTGATGGCGCAACAACTCAATAAAATGGGCGGTAAAATTACGGAATTACCCGATGGTATGGAAATTACTGGTGGTACTGCTTTGGTGGGTGCTGAGGTAGACAGTCATACAGATCATAGAATAGGTATGAGTTTAGCGATCGCCGCTCTCAATGCTAGTGGAACTACTACCATCCACCGTGCTGAAGCTGCGGCTATTTCTTATCCTAATTTTACCAGCACTTTAACGGAAGTTTGTCGGTAAAGGGAATAATTACAAATCCTCGATTTCTGAGAGAATTCGGGGATTTATTATGCCTGTTAGGGTTATTTTTAATAATTTGTTCTCGTCAGTAAATAAATGTAACTTGTGACAAGTATCACTTGCTTATAGGGATGCTTTAGTGTATTTTTGATTAAAAATAATCTCACAATCGCTACATCAAGCATCCAGTTAAACAGATGAAACTCACAGAATCCTTTGCTACACTGACCTTAAATGGGCTACCCCATAAAGACTTGCTATATGTTGTGCAAACAGCAGTCCAGTCTGCACAATCACAACTTCAGCAGTTTGCTCAAAAAGCAGATTTTAGTGACAAGATGATACTGTCCTTTGGTATATCCCCAGCAGGGTTACAGGGTGCTTGGGCAAATGGCATGGTGATCATACCAAAAATCGAGATTGTTTCCAGCAATGAAATTGACGGTGCATTAGGGGCTTTTGCAGCAGCAACAGATAGCATTTATTTAGCGGAAGAGTTTTTGAGTGCAAATATTAACAACTTAGATGCAGTTGTTAAGGTGTTATTGGAAGAATATGGTCATTATGTTGATGATTTGATCAATCATGGTGCAGATTCACCAGGGGATGAAGGGAGGATTTTTTCAGCTTTGGTGCGTGGGGAAAGTTTGAATCAGTCTCAGTTAGAACAGTTAAAAGCTGAAGATGATAGTGCAACTGTTGTTTTAGGTGGTCAAGTTTTTGAAATTGAAAAGGCTAATATATCTGACAGTGGTGGATTTGAAGGAAGTACACAGACAGTTCAATTAGAATCTAACGGTGGAGGAACTGCTAAATACTCATTTGAATTCTTTGAAATTCCTGATCAATTTATTATTCGTTATGAAGGTAAAGAACTCGTTAATACAGGATTTGTTTCAGGAAATAAGAGTGGGCAAGTTCAGATTCCTGAAGGAAATTCTGATCAACTTCAAGTTATCGTAGCAACTAATGATGAAGGTACTCTTTGGGAATATAGTGTCACTACTGAAGATTGTCCCGATATAGGTCCTTTCTTTATTGAGTTAGTTGGTGGTGAGTTTAAAGACACTGATGAAGATGGTGACTGTGATGGTGAAGGAACTATCTATATTGGTCGTACAGATGGCATTTCTCAAATGCTGGAAATCAATGGAAAAGTAGAATATGACCAAAATAGAATTACGGTTGATGGAGTTGTTTCTTCACTAATTGGTACAGGAAGTATCACTTCTGTTCCTTTATTTGATGGGCAATTTGTTATTGATCTCAAAACTGGTACAACTACATCATTTGCAGAAAAAACTAATACGTTAACTAATGAATTTCAAGTAGGTGGTTTAGATGTTGATTTTAGTAGTTTAACCATTAATCCTAATGGATTAGCTCTTGGGGCAAAGTTTGAATTTTTAGAAGAATTAGATTTAGGTTTTGAATATCTTTTTAGTGGTTCTGATGCACTATTAATTAGTCAAGATGATGTAAATTTTGGTGCAAGTGTTAAGTTTTCTACACCTAATTTCAACGACTTTGACCTTTTTGGCTTTCTTCCCATCAAAGAGTTCTCTAATTTTTCTATAGAGTATATTGCTCCAGAAGATGCGATCAAAATTCAAGGAAAATTAGTTATTGAGCCGTTTACTAAACTTGAACAAGTTAAAGACATAACCATTGATTTAGCAGGTGATAATTATATCCAAATTAAAGGAGGAAACCCAGATGTTAAAGGCTCTCTTTCAGTAGAAACAGATATTAAGCTACCTAGAGAATGGGGATTAAAAGAACTCAAGCTAGATATTGATACTCAAAACAAAGATGTTGGTGGTAGCACTAAAGTTGAATTTCCTTTTAAAGCAAAATTCCCACCGGATAACGCAGGAGTTGTTGATTTAGGACTAGGCTTTAAACTTCCTCTACCCCCTGTAGAACTGAATAAAGTCTCCGTAAATATTGACAATCTCAATATACAACTTCCCATCCCTGGATTTCCTTTCATATTTTTCCAAAGGTTAGCAGGTAGTGTGGAAAACTTTGCTCCATCTGACAATGATCCGATTGAATTTAGCGGAGGATTAGGTGCAACTTTAGGTCCTCAAATCGGTGGGTTCTCACTAATTCGTCTGGATTTAGATGGTAAAATTAGTCCTGAACAAGCTACTGGTAGTAGTAAAGTAACAATTATTAGTGATAAAATTGGAACTGCTACTACCCAGACAACTTTAAATTGGAATCAAAAGTTTTACGAAGAAAAAGGTAGTTTTAGCTTTCTTGATGGATTAATTACTACTAATAGTAGTTTTAAAACTGATTCCAACTTTAATATCAATATGGGAGGTGCTGCTAGTGCAAGTATTCCCAATTTTATTCCTTTATTTGGTGGAGCAAAAATTGGTTCAGGTAATTTCTTAGTTGATTTTAGCAATGATGGGAATTTATCTAATGACTTTGCTGCTGCTTGGGGTGAGTTAAAAGTTGAAAAATTTGGATTTGAAAAAACATTTGTTTTGGGTTTCAAAGGCTACTTTGACGGTAATTTTGAGCGCATTGGTGCTAAAAATATCCCACCCATAGGAAGCTATGAAATTACTCCAGATATGGAATATATTATTCTGGGGGCTGATTGGGAAACAGAAATTTCTGATAATGTTCCTATTGAAATAGAAACTCCAGATGGTTCAATTATCACCGAAGCAGAATTTGAAGCTAACAATATAGCGATTATTGATGAATTAACTGATTCAACTAGTAAAGTGGTTATCATATTTAACCCCATACCTGGTATTTGGGATATTCAAGTAGCAGATGAAACTGGTTTAGGAGCGATTCAATATACAGCAGCTACAGATTCAGAAGCCCCGACTATCGAAATTATTGACCCAAATATAGATGTTAATGGTGGTCAAGTTACCATTAGTTACAATGCTGTTGATGCTGATTCCAATGCAGAAATTAAACTATTTTACGATAATGATAATTTAGGATTTGACGGGATTTTATTTGCAGATGGTTTAACCGAAGCCGATGGTTTTGGTAATTTTATCTGGGATACTCAAGGAGTAGCGACAGGGGAATATTTTATCTATGCAATGGTTGTTGATGAAAATAATCCCCCAGCTTTTAGTTATTCTTCAGGAAAAGTATTAATCACAGAAGAAGCGGATTTATCAGTTACTCAAACGACTAATGTGAATCCAGTAGAAATTGGCGATAATTTCTCATATACCATTGCAGTAGGTAATCATGGTACTTTTGAATCTCAGGGTGTTATCTTCACTCAAACTCTTCCTGAAGAAGTGACTTTTGTTTCTGCTTCACTGACACCTTCTCAACAAACAGATAATGTTCTGACTTTTGATTTAGGTAACTTAGCAGCAGGTCAAACTCAGTTAATTGATATTACCGTTACTGCTCCTGATACTATCGGTAATCTTTCCAGCACAGCAACTATTCTGAGTAATACTTTTGATCCTGATGCTACTAATGATGTAGATACGTTAACGACAACTATCACTGATACTCCACCTGCTCCTGTAGAATTATCCGTTGTTAGAACTAATCCTACAGACCCAATTTCTTTAGGAGATGACTTTACCTACACTCTCACTATTACTAATAATGGGACATCTCCAGCTACAGGAGTCATTCTTGCCGAAAATTTACCTTCAGGTGTAAATTTCATAGATGTTACATCTAGTCAAGGAACTGCTTTTACAAACTTTGATGGTACTGTAACTGCTGAACTAGGAGAGCTTAATGGTGGTGAATCTGCAACAGTAATCTTGACGGTTAATGCTTTTACTGCGGGTAACTTAGTAAGTACAACTAGCATTACTAGCAATGAAGCAGATTTGAATGTGATCAATAACTTTCTCATTCAATCTCAATTAGTAGGTTCACTAGAACCTAGTAATGCTGATTTGGAATTAACACAAACTGTAAATAATCCTAATCCCAATGTTGGGGATGAAGTTACTTTTACCTTAACCTTAACCAATAAAGGACCAGGAAGTGCTACTAGCGTTCAGGTCACTAATCTGTTACCAACCGGACTGAGTTTTATTTCTGCAACACCAGAACAAGGTACTTATGATAGCAATACTGGTATTTGGAATGTTGGAAACATTCGAGATAATCTTAGCCGTTCCATTGATATTACTGCGGTTGTTACCAAGTCCGGTTCTTTTGTAAACACTGCTGAAATAACCTCGGTTTCTGAAAATGATCCCGATTCAATTCCCAATAATAATAATGGTAATGAAGACGATCAAAGTTCTCTAACTTTAAATGTAGGAACACTCATCTTAACAAGGGCTGATAATAATATATTTCAGCTTTCTGGTAGTGGTGGAACTGCTCAAGTTCGTTTCACTCTTATGGAAAATGAGAGTAATTTTGTTAATGAAATCGGAGTTTTCAAAGTTGACAATGAACAAGGTAGCATTAATGGTATTACTCCAGATGATTCTAATTATCTCCAGACGGCTTTAGAAAATTCCCAAGTTGTCTTTTCATCACTTCCTAATAATGTCCTAGAAGGGGTAGAATTTAGCCGTCTATTTGATTTTGAGGGAAGCGATCGCTTAGTATTCTATTTAGTTCAAAATAGCACTACTACAACTGTTTTATCTGACCTCACATCTGGACGAACTCCCGCTAATGTTTTATTTGCTCTTCCTTCCGCAAATAATAATAGTTTTGACCCTCTGCAAATCTCTGACTTAAATAATGAAGCCTTTACCCTAGCTTGGAAAGACAATCTCAATAGTAGTAATAATACCTTTGATGATTTAGTCATGAATGTACAAGTTGTTGATACAACTTCTACACCTATTGGTACAGGATTACAAGGTCAAATAGAACTAATTGATTTGAGAAATTTAGGCACAGTAGAAGCTAACTTTAAAGTAGCTAGTGAAGCAGCTTATAACAATACTATTGGTTGGTATATCGTCGATGATGAAACGGGAAGTATTGGAGATTTAAAACCAGGAGATGCTGGTTATGCTCAAGCAGCAATATCAGAACGTAGCATGACTCATTTTACCCGTGATGGTATAGATTCTGCACAATTACAAGGTCTGCTTGCACCTTATCTCATTGCTAATAGTTCCCGTCAATCTTTCTTAGCTAATAATCCCAATAACACCGTAGGAAATGGTCCATTAGCTTATTTTGCTTTCATGGGAGCTAACCCAGATGGTGTTGATCACGTTCGTCAGTTGGGAGATAATACTTTTGGTTTTGAAGATTTGTTTAATGGAGGTGACAAAGATTATAATGATATTATTGTGCAAGTAAACTTTGCTTAGATAATCAAGATTTAATGGCTGAAAAGATTGAATCGAGGGTGGGTTTCCTCACCCCAACAATCTTGATTTTCCAGATTTTCCAGAATACTAAATTACATTCACCTAATCTATTGAACTATGACTACTACTCTACAAATTAAAAATCAAAATCAAAAAATTACAGGAGAAGAGTTAATTTCTATACTCTCATCTTCTAATTTACTGCCTCAAATTATTAAAGAGATAATTATTGAACAAGCAATTGCTGATATTCCATATACACTGGATGAATTGAAATCATTTTCTCAGATAACACCGCAAATAAATAACAATCCCACAAACATAGAATCTGTTGCAGTTCGTCAATTAAAAATCCATAAACTCAAACGATTAAATTGGGATAATCAAGTTGAATCTTACTTTTTTTCAAAAAAACAACTTTTAGATCAAGTATCTTTCTCTTTAATTCAAATTAATAATGGCGAAACTGCTCAGGAAATTTATTTTCGGATTCAGGAAGGTGAAGAAAGTTTTGCCGATTTAGCTAAACAATATTCCCAAGGTGCAGAAGCAAAAAATGGCGGTTGGGTAGGTAAATATAAATTAGGGAATCTTGATCCCCAGTTGGCAAATATTCTGCGTAATCTTCAACCAGGTCAAATTCCACCTTTGTTTTTTCTACAAAAAATGTTTATTATTGTCCGATTGGAAAATATTTTTCCTGCTCAACTGAATGAACAAATGCGGGAGGAATTACTTCAAGAAATGTTTGAAGATTGGTTGAAATTACAAGTTGCAAATTATGGAAACTCTCTAGAGTTATCACCAATTACTACATCCAATTCTATGATTGAAAATACTCCTCAAGTTATAGATAAAGATGCAGAAATAATTGCTTATGATCCTGTTGAACTTCCAGAAATAACAAATAACTATATTGCTGCAAGTGAGAATAAATGGAAAAATATGCAATTAGCCACAGCTTCATCTCTGTGTTTATTAGCAGGAGGTGTGAGCGGTTTTTATTTATCAGATTTATCAAGTTTATCCCATGCTGCTTTAACAGCTAAAACTTATAAAAATGATGCTTTTTATGATGCCATAAATCAAGCTAATAAAGCAGCAAATCTTACCCAAACTGCTAAAAATCTTAACGAATGGAAACAAGTATCACAGTCTTGGATTAATGCGATCGCACTTTTAAAATCTGTTCCCGAAAACCATCCTCAGTCAGCAATTGCTAACCAAAAAATTAACGAATATGAGCGTAATTTAAAATACGCACGTCAATATATTCAAAATAGTTTTCGTATTGCTGTTAATCATGCTACAACTGCTGCCAACTTAACTCAAACAGCTACCTCTGGTGAAGATTGGGAAAGTGTAGTCAAACATTGGCAAAGTGCAATCTCATTAATGAAAGCCGTTCAATCCGACAGTCCTAACTATTTTGTTGCACAGCAAAAAACAATTGAATACCAGCGCAATCTCAACTATGCTTTCTCTGTGATTAAACAGCAATATCCTGAGTCATATATGTTTTTAAACTAGTAGATTTTCTATACCTGTTGTTGTCCCTGCTGTGGAAACTTGGATAACTCTACTATATTGTAATCGCCATTGTAAAGCATTGGAAATTGTCAGGTAGCCAATTTCTGGTGGTTGTTGCAAAATTCTTTGTGCTAGTGCTTCGCGGCCAATTTCATCTAAAGGAAAATTGCGTTCTTCTAAAAAAGCTATCACATCATCTTTATTTCCATTGCGGCGTAAAATTTCTCTGATACCATAGCTTGTTTGATAATCTCCAGTCCGTTCCTTATCTACAAAAACAACATTCTGGAATTTTAAATTAGCATTACGAGAACTATGATCATCAATCTTTTCATAAGCAAATACTAATAAATTATATCCTAAACCATAGACTTTTTGACTGGCATTTCTAAAGGGACAAGAAGATTGAGGCTGTCTCACTGATGTTACTTTTAAATCAACTTCTAGTCCAGGAAAATCAATTCCTAATGCAGCACTACCAAGGGTATATTCGTACCTTGTAGATAAATATTGATTAAAAGCAGATTCAACATAAGTTCCTACGGCTTTACCATCTGTAACCCCATACAAATTATGGATTGGTACTGCACTTAGTTCTAAACAAAAATGACGTGCAGCAGTTTTCAAAGATTCTAAAGTTAGTAATTCCATTATTTATTTAAATTGCCAAACTTAATTGCTGCCAATTAGATTTAGTAAACTCAATATTTATTTTACCAATTCTTTGACATACCCATTCTACACAAATAGGAACAATTGCATTACCATACAAAGCATATTGATCGTAAATTCTTGCTACTCGACACCAATCATCAGGAAAACCCATCAATCTGGCATATTCAACATTAGTTAAACGCCGAAATTTATCACCTACTTGATAACGTTCATAATGTCTTGATGTGGAAGCAGTTAAGGTTGATGCAATTCCATTAATTCCGAATATTGTATAACCTAGTCTTGAACCTCCATCTTGATTATATAATAATTCCACACCATGACAATAACGATTTACAACCTTACTTTTTTTAATCCGTTCTAAAGTGTCAGTAGTAAAATCAAACTGACCATCTACCATTGCTTCATCTTGAAGAATATCTTTTAGTTTCTGTCTAGGTTTAATATCCGGTAAAGCCGAAAGATTTAGAGTTAACATTTGATTTTTATAAGCTATTCCCCAGTTATAATTTTTGCCTTTATTGGCAACTATAGGTATCATATATTTATCTATTAATAGTTCTATGTCTTCTAAATCAATCAAATCTGGTTGAGTTAAGAAAATTGATTTACTTTCTAAAAGCTGAGGAGTTATATTTGTTGAATTTAACTTAGTACCAAAAATAAAAATCCTGTCTCTATTTTGAGGTATACCAAAACTGATGGGGCTAATAATTCTCCATTCAATCAAATAATCTAATTCAGATAGTGCATTTAAAATAACTCGGAAATGATAGCCATTTTCCATTGTTAAAAGTCTTTTGACATTTTCCAAGAAAAAATATTTAGGTTGTTTCTCATCTATAATTTCTACAATGCGTTCAAATAAAGTTCCTCTAACGCTATCTCTCACACCAAGTTTTTTACCAGCAGGACTAAATGGTTGACAAGGAAAACCAGCAGTTAAAATATCATGATTAGGCATATTTGATATAGGAATTTTGTTGATATCTCCTAAAACTATTGAGTTCTTCCCAAAGTTACTTTCATAAACTTGATAACTTAGTTCATTGATATCATTAGCCCAGATAGTTTCAATATTTGCATTTTGCAAACCCAAGCGAAAACCACCGATACCAGCAAATAATTCTACAGCTTTTATGTTGTTTGTTTTCATGTATAGTTAAGTTTAAAAGATACGTTTATTCATCTGTAAAATAGTCTGAATCTATTTTTTTAATCTCGTAAATAGAGACAGTTGATACACCGACATGATTATCAATCATTACTTGCGCTAATTCTTGTCCATCTATTAAAACAATCTTACTATCTATTATAGATACATATTCTCTAGCATCTTGAGAAAATTTAGAAGTAGTAATAAAAACACCTTTTCTCGCTCTTTGTCCATGTAAAGCACCGACAAACTTTTGAATTTCCGGTCTACCTACAACCGTATTATCCCATCGTTTAGCTTGAATATAAACAATATCTAAACCTAATTTATCTTCTTTAATTATCCCATCAATTCCCCCATCTCCACCTTTACCAATCGCTCTCCCCGCGTCACGTCTTGAACCACCGTAACCCATTTTGACTAATAAATCGACTACCAACCGTTCAAAAAAATCAGGTGAACAACTTTTAACACGGTTCAATAATTCTAACTCTAATTCTTTTCTAATTTTTTGATAACCAAACTCTATAGATTCTTGGGGTGTTGTTTCAGATATTTCGGGTATTTCTATAATTTCTGATTCTGATTTATCATTATCTTTTCTACTGGTTTTAAATTCTATAAACTCTGGAAATTGATTAAGAAACTTGAGGTTGATTTCCGTAGGATTTTGACTTAGTATTTCCTTTCCTCGTTCTGTAATTTGAAAAAATCCGCGTTTTGGATCTTGTAATAAACCAGCTTTTTTCAAATGAGTTCTAGTCCAACCTACTCTATTATCAAAAACTGCTTGCTGTCCACTGGGTAATAATTCCTTTTTTTCCTCATCACTTAAATTAAATATATCAGCTAAATATGTAATAGCTTCTCTTAAAGAATGTTCCTTACCATCACTTGCATATTGCAACAAAGGAAGCATAATAGATTGAAAATCAGGAATAGTCATCTTTTATCACAAATTAACCTACCATATTTTTTATACCATACTCTTAACCTCTCCTCTGCGTCTCTGCGACTCTGCGTGAAATAAAGATATTATTCTAGTAATTACCGTTTGTGAGAGTTGATGTGTGGAATGTGGGATCAAAATGCTGAGAGGGAAGGGAGAAGGAAAAAACCTTTACCCTTTTTTATAAAGTAAATTGCTGAGAATGAAGAAGCTTTCTAATCTTCGTCAAGTGCAGGGAAAATTTCTTCAAACCGCCACAAAATATCTTTATTTTCAATGAACCAAATTCGCGATTCAGTAGTTAACTTACCCCAAATCACTTCCGGGGGAATGTGAGGAGAAGCATACTGATATTCCTGACCGATTTCTTTGAGATTATCCGCTACATTGTGAGGAATCCCAAAGTCTTCCCAATTAACTTTGATATTTCTACCGGAAAGTCCTGCACAGGGGTCAAAAACTAATTGTGCAGTTCTAATTAAGTCGGCAAAGTGTTGGGGTTTTAATCCGATAATCTCCTGAATTTGGAGTGATTTTTTAGGTTCTTGAGACATTGCACTGGAGTAATGAAGTTAGATTTTTTATTGAATTTACTACCAGAGATGTTCCCAATAAATCTTCATAGATTTATTCATAGATTTAGTTTAGCGCAGAAAATTAAAGTCAATCAATCAGATCGAATGTTTCTAAGGTGAAACTTGTAAAACCAGAAGCATCATATTTACGGATACCACGTAGTAATAAACTAGGACGCACCAGCCAATCTACTACATAAAAAAATTCTTCTCCCCCGACTATTATTTGAGGACAACTAATGGAAACAGTGTTAGATAAATGCAAAATTTGATAATCTTTGGCTAAATTTTCTAATGGTTGCCATGATGTTGCTATGGGTGAGGAGATTTGTAAATCTGAGGTAATAGTTTTGGCTGTTCCTTGCAAATTACCGCTGATTTCTTGGGGAGGTAAATTAGTGGTTACTTTCGGTAAAGTCACTAATTTTTCATCAATGAATGTAATTTTGTGTAAGTTACCACTTTCGTTATAAATGGCAATGGCTTCTGCTCGCTTATTTTCATATCTAAACCCTGTTTCAAAACCAAAAATTGATCCAAGTTCTATTATTGCAGAACCAGCAGAGAAGCTATTATCTAAAAATAAAGCTCTGATAGTTGGTTTTTGGTATGGTCCAAAGGTTTTTGTCTCACTTTTACCATCGGCATATTTTAAATAATTTTGATGTGTGACTTCACTATCATCTTCATTAGCGTGAAAACTTCTTACCCCTTCAAATGACTCAATGATGTCTCCATTTGGTGAATATCTAGACCAAATTCCATACCAGTCACAATTGACATGATATTTTAAGAAAAAATCCCAGTTTTGTAGTTGTGCTTCCATATTTATGATCTTGTGTATATATATTTTCTGGTTCTTGATTATTCAATTTCCACTAAAACTGTCACCGCTGCAACTGCTATCAACATTTCATCATTTTTATCATTGAGGGAAGCAATTGCTAACCCATCAACTACCATTCCCCCAGCTTCTAGTATGAGGGTTTTACGACCGAAGGGAAGCACAGCTAATACTTCTGCTGATCTTACTTGTTCGGGGTAAGGTACTGCAACCTTGACTTCTACGATCATTTCATTGGGGTCTTGTAACCCAACTACTTCCATAATACCCAGTAAAGCATTGTGAGCGATCGCATTTCTAACTGCTCTCGCTGCTGCTACTGTCGGTTCTTGTCCATGTTGGTCTACACCCATACCCATTTCGATAATAAAGCGTTTTAGTGCCATAGATAAATGGTGAGTATTTACATCCAGATCAACTGTCAAGAATCATTTTACCAAATATTCAGCAGTCCAGTTAAAAAATATGCTCAAAAACAGCATCAATTAATACAAGTTTAATTTTTCAAAATATATTCTTGATTACAACTTAAAAAAGACTTTAGGAAGAAAATGGTAGGGAGAAGAAAATATTATTTGGACTCGGAGACGAATCATGGTAGCGATCTCAGAGAAAGTTGAACCAAGGTTAACTATACAAACTGTAGAAATTGCCCCTAATACGACAGCGATTCGCTCTCTTGATTGGGATCGAGATCGTTTTGATATTGAATTTGGACTGCAAAATGGTACAACCTATAATTCTTATTTAATTAGAGGTGAACAAACTGTTCTGATTGATACTTCTCATCAGAAGTTTCGTCAATTGTATTTAGATACTTTGAAAGGACTTGTTAATCCTAAAACAATTGACTATGTAATTGTCAGCCACACTGAACCAGATCATAGTGGTTTGGTAGAAGATGTATTACAGTTAGCACCAAGAGCGACCGTTTTAGCTTCTAAAGTAGCATTGCAATTTTTAGAAGGTTTGGTACATGATCCTTTTTCCAAACGAATTGTTAAAAGTGGCGATCGCATCAATATTGGTAAAGGACATGAAATAGAATTTGTCAGTGCGCCAAATTTACACTGGCCTGATACTATCTTCAGTTATGATCGCAAAACCGAAATCCTTTACACTTGTGATGCTTTTGGAATGCACTTTTGTGATAGTCGCACTTTTGATGAAGATTTAGAAGCCATAGAACCCGATTTTCGATTTTATTATGATTGCTTAATGGGTCCTAATGCTCGTTCTTTGTTGAATGCAATGAAGAGAATGGGTGAACTTGGCAAAATTAACATAATTGCTAACGGACACGGACCATTACTACATCATCATTTAGATATTTTGACCGAGTGTTACCATAGTTGGAGTCAAAGACAAGCGACAAAAGAAACTACTGTTGGTTTGTTCTATGTTTCCGGTTATGGTCATAGCGATCGCCTAGCTCATGCAATTGGTGATGGTCTGCAAAAAGCTGGTGTAGGAGTAGAAGTAATTGATCTGCACACAGCCGAACAACAAGAAATTCAAGAATTAGCAGGTAGAGCATCAGGTCTGATTATGGGAATGCCTCCCAGTTCTTCTATTGTTGCACAAGCTGGCATCAGTTCTTTATTATCTGTGGCCAAAAATAAGCAAGTAGTAGGACTATTTGAATCCTATGGTGGTGATGATGAACCCATTGATACCATCCGCCGCAAATTTATTGATTTAGGCATTAAAGAAGCATTTCCAGCCATTCGCATCAAAGAAATTCCTGGTGAATCAACTTATAAAAATTGTGAAGAAGCAGGTACAGAGTTGGGAAAATTGGTGATGCGAGAACGCAACATCAAACAAATTAAATCCCTCGACGTGAACATGGAAAAAGCGTTGGGTAGGATTAGCAGTGGCTTATATATTGTGACTGCTAAAAAAGAAAATGTTAGTGGTGCAATGATCGCTTCTTGGGTAACACAAGCTAGTTTACAGCCTTTAGGATTTACAATGGCTGTAGCTAAAGATAGAGCGATTGATAGCTTATTACAAATAGGCGATCGCTTTGTTCTTAATGTTCTGGAAGAAGGAAATTATCAAGACCTGAAAAAACATTTCCTCAAGCGTTTAGCGCCCGGTGCAGATAGATTTAACGGCGTAAAAACCCAAACTGCTAAAAACGGTTCACCAATTCTCACCGATGCACTCGCATACATGGAATGTGAAGTAATCACCAGCATAGAATGTAGCGATCATTGGATTTTATACTGCACAGTCGAAGATGGAAAAGTCTCCAAACCAGAAGCAGTAACCGCAGTACGTCATCGTAAAGTAGGAAATTACTATTAGGGACTGGGGAATAGGGAATAGGGACTGGGGAATAGGGACT